>CANFJF010000042.1 GCA_947447355.1 Comamonadaceae bacterium | reverse complement strand
CTGCGCTCGCAGTGACAGAAAATTCGCTCGCAGTGACATAAATGCGTCATGGCGAGCACAGCGCGGCCATCCATCGTCGTGGTGCGCGGAGATGGACTGCCGCGCTGCGCTCGCAGTGACAGAAAATTCGCTCGCAGTGACATAAATGCGTCATGGCGAGCGCAGTGCGGCCATCCATCGTCGAGGTGCGCGGAGATGGACTGCCGCGCTTCGCTCGCAGTGACAGAAAATTCGCTCGCAGTGACATAAATGCGTCATGGCGAGCACAGCGCGGCCATCCATCGTCGAGGTGCGCGGTGATGGACTGCCGCGCTTCGCTCGCAGTGACAGAAAATTTGTTCGCAGTGACATAAATGCGGTGCGCTATGACAGCCTTGCTAGGCAAGCACCCCGTCTTCGGTGTCGTGACCCTGCTGCTGCAAGGCCCACATCTGGGCGTAGAGGCCTTGGCGGGCCAAGAGTTCGGCGTGCTTGCCGCGCTCAATGATGCGGCCTGCGTCCATCACCAAAATCTCGTGAGCATCGACCACGGTCGACAAGCGGTGCGCGATCACCAGCGTGGTTTTGTTTTGGGCGGCGGTGCGCAGTTCAGCCTGAATCGCGCGTTCATTGGCCGAGTCGAGTGCGGACGTGGCTTCGTCAAAAATCACCACAGGTGGGTTTTTCAACAAGGTGCGGGCAATCGCCACGCGCTGCTTTTCGCCGCCCGACAGCTTCAGGCCACGCTCACCGACCATGGTCAGGTAACCGCGCGGTGTGGCGCTGATGAAGTCGTGAATGCGGGCGGCGCGGGCGGCTTCTTCGACTTCGGCGCGGCTGGCCCCCGGCTTGCCGTAGGCGATGTTGTATTCCACTGTGTCGTTGAACAGCACGGTGTCTTGCGGCACGATGCCAATGGCTTGGCGCACGCTGGCCTGCGTGACGTGTTTGATGTCTTGCCCGGCGATGGTGATGCGTCCGCCTTCTTCCGGATTGCTGACATCGTAAAAGCGGTAGAGCAGGCGCGCCAAAGTCGATTTTCCAGCGCCCGATGAACCCACCACGGCCACCGTTTTACCCGACGGAATTTCAAAACTCAGGTGGTGCAAGATCGGTCGACTCGGCTCGTAAGCAAAGCTGACGTTTTCAAATCGAACAGTCGCGTCCAGCTGCGTTGCGTTGCCGGTTGAAACTTGCCCAATTGCTGCGGAGATCGGGTGAAAAACCAGTGGCTGAGCGCCTGGCTCATCCGCAATCTCACGCTCTTTTTCCATCAGCGTGAACATCTTGTCGAGGTCCGTCAGGCTTTGCTTGATCTCGCGGTAAATCACCCCCAAAAAACCCAGCGGGATGTACAGCTGGATCATGAAAGCATTGACCATCACCAGGTCACCCAAGGTCATGCGCCCCTCGACCACGCCCTGCGTGGCGCGCCACAACATGGCCACCAAGCCAATGGCGATGATGAGTTGCTGGCCAGTGTTGAGCAGGCTCAAGGTGCGCTGGCTTTTGACCGCAGCGCGTCGGTAACGCTCCAGGTTTTCGTCATAGCGTTTGGCCTCAAACGCTTCGTTGTTGAAGTACTTGACGGTTTCGTAATTCAGCAAGGAGTCGATGGCGCGGCTGTGGGCTGACGAGTCCAGCTCATTCATCTGCTTTCTGAACTGCGTGCGCCACTCGGTCACCGTCACGGTGAACAAGATATAAAAAACCAGCGCAATCACGGTGATACCGGCAAACCAGATGTCGAACTTGACGGCTAACAAGGTCAGCACAAAAGTGACTTCAATCAACGTCGGGATGATGCTGTAAAGCGAGTACGAAATGAGTGATTGAACACCACGTGTGCCGCGCTCGATGTCGCGCGTCATGCCGCCGGTTTGTCGCTCCAAATGAAAGCGCAGGCTCAGCGCATGCAGGTGCTGAAAAACTTCCAAGGAAATACGCCGCGTGGCGCCCTCAGTGGCCTTGGCAAACACCAGCTCGCGCAACTCCGTGAACAGCGAGGTCGACAAGCGCAGCGCGCCATAACCCAGAAGCAAAGCGGCGGGCACCACCAACACCGCCTGCACGTCGCCCGGCTTGAAGCTCATGGCATCGACCAACTCTTTGAGCAAGAGAGGCACGCTGACATTGGCCATCTTGGCGCCGACCATGAAACTTAAAGCGGCGATCACGCGCCACTTGTATTCCCACAGGTACGGAAAGAGTCGCTTCAAGGTGTCTGTGTCGGAACGCTCTGGCGCGGTGGATTTGACATCGGCCGTGGCGGCAGATGAGTGAAAACTATCGGATGAAGCTCTAGAACGCATGGGAGACAATCGTGAAAATTCGGTAAACCCGTTAACTTTGCATGAGATTGTGCCTATGACTGTTGATTCAACCCCAAGCGTGCCACCCGTGGCACTTCCTACCGACAAGGACTTGGTGCTCAAAGTCATCCCGATGCCCGCCGATTGCAATGCCAATGGCGACATTTTTGGCGGCTGGGTCATGGCCCATGTCGACTTGGCCGGTGCGGTGTTGCCGGCGCGTTATGTCAAAGGCCGCATGGCCACGGTGGCGGTCAACCAGTTTGTCTTCAAGCAACCCGTTCGGGTTGGCGACATCCTCTCGTTTTTTGCCAGCGTCACTCGCATCGGCAACACCTCCGTCACGGTGCAGGTTGAGGTGTACGCCGAGCACATGAGCGCTCAAGGCCATTACATCAAGGTCACCGAAGCCAGCCTGACCTATGTGGCGATTGACGACAAAGGCAAGCCACAGCCTATCGACAAGCCTCGGGATAACAAGCCGTGACAGCCTGATCGGCAGACCTGCCCTAGCCGGCGGCACAGCCTTGATATGTAAATTTATGTAATCACAACTATTTATACATTTTAAAATAGTTATGTTTTGGGTTATTATTTGTAACGATTTTTCGTTTTAAACATTTAATACACAAACCCGCTTAGCGGGCCAAACTCACATGCTGGCGAATGGTTTGGAAGCCCATGATGGCGCACCGGCGAAGCTCACGGCTGGCGGCGCAGACTTGGCCGATGCACGGATGGTGAACAGCATGCGTCTGGTGTTGGCTGTATCAGCGCTGCTGGCGTCGGTCACGGAACCACACCAGTTGCATGAGGGCGTTGCACTGGCAGGGTGGTTGTTTGCCGCTTACGTTGCCCACAGCCTGTGCCTTTATGGACTGGCACTGCAGCAACATCCCGTGGCGCAAAGCAAGCTGACGCATTGGCTGGACGTCGCCTGGTACGGGCTCTTTGTTGCTGTCACGGGGGACAGCCAAAGCCTGCTGTTCCTGTTCTTTTTCTTCGCCATCCACGTGTCTTCCTTTCGCTGGGGTTTTGATGAAGGCGCGCGCGTGACGGTCGCAGCCACGGCCTTGTTTGTTGGCACTGCATTTTTTTCTGACCCGCATCCCGATTGGTCGCGCATTTTGTTGCGCAGCAGTTTTCTGCTCGCACTGGGCTACATCAGCGCGCATTGGGGCGAGTCCAAAGTAGCGCTCAACCGCCAGTTGGCCCTGCTGAGAGATGTCAGTGAGATCTCCAATCCGCGTTTTGGGGTCGATCACACCATGACCCGCGTGCTCGACAAAACGCGCGCCTTTTTCAAAGCCAAAAGCTGCGTGTTGATCCTGCGCGACAAAGAAACTGGTGTCAGCCATATCCGTTCCATTCAGGCAGGCCGCTCAAAGCCATCAGTCCATGCAGAAGCCATCAGTGCCAAGACCGCTGAGCCTCTGCTGGCGCTGCCGCCACATCAACTGGTGACTTACCGACGTTCCCGAAAATTCATAACGCATGGGTCGCCGAGGTCTCTCAAGACGAACAAGCCAGAAACGGGTATTGGCGAGCACCTGACAGATTTACTCGAAGGGGATGCCTTCATCAGCGCGCCCGTGTCGCTGCGCCGCTCTGAAGGCCGCATCTATGTCGTGACCGAAAAAACCGCCAACAGCAAGTCCGACGCCCTCTTCCTCAGTCACATCGTGGCGCAGGCTTTTCCGGTGATTGAAAACATCGAGTTAGTTGACCGCATGGCGACTGAAGCAGCCTCCCAAGAACGACAAAAAATCGCGCTGGACATTCACGACCGTGCTGTGCAGCCCTACATCGGCCTGAGCTTGGGTCTGAGCGCGATGCGAAACAAAGCCAAACCCGACAACCTCCTGTTAGACGACATCGACAAACTGAGCACGATGGCGCAGCAAGCCGTTGATGACTTGCGCCACTACGCCGGCACCTTCCGGCCAAACAAAGGGCAGCGCAACCGGCAAGAGCCCCTTTACGCCGCGGCATTGCAGCTACAGGCCAAACAGGTGAGAGCGCTGTATGGCGTTGAAATCGCCGTGGACGCAGCGCCCAACCTGCGCATCAATGACCGCATGACGGTTGAGGTGTTACAGATAGTGCGCGAAGGTCTGAGCAATATTTGCCGGCATACCTTGGCCCAGTTCGGCGCGCTCAGGCTGCAGCGCAGCGCGGGCTGGCTGCACATTCAAATTGAAAATGCGGGTGCCAGCGCACCCGTGCCGGCCTTCAGTCCGCGCTCCATCACCGAGCGTGCGGCTTCGCTGGGTGGGCTGGTGCGCGTGCATTCAGACGCCAACGGTTTTACCTCGGTGCACATAGAAATTCCCGTTTAGCTTCGACTGAAAGACCTGTATGAGCCAGAGCCCGCAATCCAACATGTCGACACTGTCGTCCCCTATTCGCGTCATGATCGTTGACGACCACCCGACCCTGCTTTGGGGCTTGGAAAAGCTCATCAGCGGCGAGCAACCGCGCATGGAGGTGGTCGGAACCGCTTGCAACGCTGAGGAAGCCGTTTTGCACATCCGCAACGTGGTGCCTGACGTGGTGTTGCTCGACCTCGACCTGAACGGCCAAAATGGTCTCGATCTGTTGCCCACACTGCTGCTCAATCCCGCAACGCGTGTGCTGATATTAACGGGCGAGCGCCAGCAGTCGGTACTAGACCAAGCGGTACAAAAAGGCGCCCGCGGCATTTTGCACAAAAACGCAAGCGCCCATCAAGTGCTGAAGGCGATCGAAAAAACCCATGAAGGTGAGATGTGGCTGGACCGCAGCACCGTAGGACGTGTTTTCAGCGAGTACAGGGGGACAACCGAAAAAGCCGATCCGGACACAGCCATCAGGGCCAGCCTGACAGCGCGGGAACGCAAGATCATCCGCATGATCGTCGAAGGGCAAGGCGCTTCCAACAACGAGTTGGCTGAGCGGCTCTTCATCTCCCCGCACACACTGCGCAACCACCTGACCTCGATTTACAGCAAGCTTAATTTAGGCAATCGACTCGAACTGTATGTCTATGCGGTCAAGCATCAACTTTGAGAGATTTAGACCTACAGGTCTCGCTGCACATCCGCAATAACGAGAGGCATTCAAACGCGACGTCCTGATCACCCTTTCGAGTTGAAGATGCGCCCTAATAATCCGCGTGCATCTTCGACTTGAGGAATCAGCGTGGAAGCCAAATCCGCCAGACTCTTAGAAACGGCGTTGGAACGCGAGGATTCCAGCAACGCCCGGCCTTGGTTGATAGACGCATTGACTTCTTTGAAAGAGTTGGGCACGGTGCGCACGAAGGCGCCGGCCAAGGACTGCTCGATTTCACTGAAGCCGATATCGCCGCCCTTCTCAAAGCGGTTGACGATGATCTCTGCCTTGCTCTCGGCATAGCCTAGCGAGCGGAACACCGTGAGCAATTTTTTGGCATTCTGGATGCCAGGTACACCGGCCTGCAACACAGGGTAAATCTTGTCTGCACGGTCGAGCGCCTTGAGTGCCAGAGTGTCCAGCATGCGCGGCAAGTCGAGCAGCACAAAATCGTAATGCAGCAGTGCCAGCTTGATGATGGCATCAACGTGTTCGGGCTTGATAGCCATCGCCTGGGTCAGCGCTTCAGGTGCCGCCAGCACGCTGTAGTTGGGCGCGACGTTGACGGCCGCCGCCGCCAAAAAAGTGGCATCCAACCGGTTGATGTCCCGCGCCACGTCGGCAATGGTCAAGGCCGGTGAGGCCTCGTACACAAACGACAAAGCATCACCAAACTGCAGGTTCAGATCGATCAACAAAACCGAGCGGGATTCTGCCAAGTGGAAGCCCAGATTGGTCGCGATGAAGGTGCTGCCACTGCCCCCCTTGCAGCCCAAGAAAGCCAGCAACCTTCCCGTCGGGCGTTGGCTGCTGCCTTGCAGCTTAGCGGCCACACGGTTCACAGCACCCTCGATGGCCTCCGGCGAGGCAGGCAAAGGCAATACCTCACGCACACCGACCCGCATCGCGTGAATCAAAAACTCGGGCGTTTGTGTGGGACACAGCAAAACCACCGCCATGACTGGGTGATGGGCGGTGACGTCATCCACCAACGCCAGGTCGGCCAGGTCGCAACACAGTCCATCGACCAGTATCAGGTCGGGTGCATCTTGCTCTGCAACGCTGCGAATTCTGGTTTTATCGCCACTGGCAAGCACCACGTTGTGACGGTTCAACTCCAGCAGGCGACCCATTTCTTGCAGGTGGGTTTCGCTGGGGGAAATGACGGCGATTTTCATATTTTTTCAATCGAATCAGACACAGCCCATTTGTTGAGCGATGAGATAGGCTGTTGTGCCAAATGTGATGCTCAAGGCGTACGGCCATTGGCCCTCCGATTCGTCGATGGCCGCAAGCACCGGCGAGCGCATTGCTCCCATCGTTGAAAACAACATCGAGGTCATCGCTTGCTTTAGATGGCGAGCCATCAGCAGCAGCGGTTGGTGCCAAAGCGCAAAGACGAAGGCAAGCAGACCACCCGACACAAAGACAAACAGCACGGCATAAATGGTCTGCGTCATGCCCAGAAAAGCGCCCACCATGGCCATCAACTTGACGTCGCCGGCGCCCATCATCCCCAGCATGTAGAGCGGCAGCATGAAACTCAAGCCCAGCGCAAAACCGCCCAGAGACCAGCCAAAACCGAACTGCGATGAAAACGGAATGAAGAAGCTGTAAAGCAGGGCAAAGGCGCTGCCGCCGAAAGTCAACCAATTCGGTATCTTGTAGCGTCGGCAGTCGCTGACAGAGGCGACCAGCAACAAGGCCAACAGGATGCTGTAGCGCGGGTTAATGATCAGCATACCCAGCAGGTCGAGCGAGGATGAAAAGTATTTCATCCTCGGGCTTGGCTCAACGAATGCCGGCTGACAAAGTCAGCAGAGAACTGCTGTCAGACGAGCACGTTAAAAGTTTTTTCCGCTTGCTAACACAATCAGTGTGCACACCGTGGCGATCAGTGCCGCAAGCAAGACAAACTCCATCATGGAGCCACCAGCCTCGTCCAGAAAAAACTGCTTCAATGCCAATGGCATCAGCTCGACTGGTGGCATGCTCTACTCCAAATCTTGTTTTCATGGCTCGGCTTGGTGGTGTTAAGAGATATCCAGTTATTCACTCATTGAATAAAATATAGCTGCGGCCACCAAAGCCCACATGGTCTTCTCGTCCTGATTAAAGGGGTACGAATAAACCTCTTTTTAACAATGAAGAGCCATGAAAAACCAACACTGCTTCTTCACTCACACCTTAGAAAAGTCAGGCTTGCGTTTTTCCATGAAGGCGCCGAAGGCTTCACGGGCAGCGGGTTCTGACAGCATGCGACCGAAGCTGGCGCCTTCTTCTGCAATGCGCTCGGCCACCAACGCGGCATTGCCTTTTTTCATCAAGCGCTTGGTTTCTATCAACGATGTCAGCGGCTTGGCAGCAAGTTTTTGTGCCTGGCGCTGTGCCAGTGCATTGGCTTCAGAGGGTGGCACGATGCGGTTCACCAGCCCCAGTTCAAGGGCTGTTTCAGCCATGAAAGGCTCGCCCAGCAGCAGCGCTTCTGCGGCACGCTGATGACCCATCAATTGCGGCACCAGCAAGCTGGAACCGGCTTCAGGGCAGATGCCCAAGTTGACAAAGGGCATTGAGAACGCGGCGTTGTCACCGGCGTAGATCAAATCGCAGTGCATCAACATCGTGGTGCCAATGCCGACCGCCGGGCCACAGACCGAAGCGATGATGGGCTTGGCAAAGGTGCTGATGCCGCGCATGAATCGGAAGACTGGCGCGTCTGCATGGTCAGGCGGCACATTGAGAAAGTCACGGATGTCGTTGCCGGCAGAAAAAATCGTCTCGTGACCCTGAATCACCACCACACGCACGGCTGCATCGCGGCTGGCACTGTCGAGCGCATCGGCCAAGGCGTCGTACATGACGGCAGTGAATGAGTTCTTCTTGTCGATGCGGTTGATGGTGATGGTGGTCACCGCAGCTTCGGTATGGATGAGAATGTCTTGGTTGGCGAATGTGGTCATGGTCTGGTTTTTTGAAAGTTGTGCGTTGCCATCTTAAACAAGGATGGCGGCGAGGCGGCTTGAGTCGCCAGCCCTGGTCAGGCCAGCGCTGCGTCAGTGTCCATCAACGTTGCGCTGCCAGCGCGTGCAGTGCGCATGAGCGTCGCAGTTTCTGGCAGCAGTTTGGCAAAGTAAAAGCGCGCGGTTTGCAGCTTGGCGACATAAAACTTGTCGCGGTTACCAGCGTCAATTTCACGCTGGGCGACTTGCGCCATGCGGGCCCAGAAATAGCTGAACACCAGATGCCCGGCAACCCGCAAATAGTCGACAGCCGCAGCGCCCATTTCGTCGGCGTCTTGCGTTGCCCGCATGCCGATCTCGGTGGTGAAGGCGGTCATCTGCTGACCCAAGTCAGCCAATGGTTTGATGAACTCAGCCATGTCAGGATTCGCAGCCTCTTCAGTCACCAGCGCACGCACCAGTTGACCGAATTTTTTCAGCGTTTCGCCGTTGTTGGCCAGCACCTTGCGGCCCAGCAAGTCCAGCGACTGGATGGTGTTGGTGCCTTCGTAAATCATGTTGATGCGGTTGTCGCGGGCGTACTGCTCCATGCCCCATTCTTTGATAAAGCCATGGCCACCAAAAACCTGCAAGCAGGCATTCGTTGAGATGTGGCCGTTGTCGGTCAGGAAGGCTTTGACGATGGGCGTCAGCAGCGCGACCATTTCGGCCGATTCCTGGCGCACGCTGGCATCGGGGTGATGCCGTTCCTTGTCGAGCAGCAGCGTGCAGTACAAGGCCAGTGCACGGCCGCCTTCGGCATAGGCCTTGGCGGTGAGCAGCATCTTGCGCACGTCCGGGTGAACGATGATCGGATCGGCCGCTTTGTAGGGCGCTTTGGCACCGGACAGCGAGCGCATCTGCAGCCGGTCTTTGGCGTAAGCGAGCGCATTTTGAAAGGCCACTTCCGTCAAACCCAGCGACTGATTGCCAACGCCTAAGCGCGCTGCATTCATCATCACGAACATCGCCGCCAACCCTTTGTGCGGTGCGCCCACCAGGGTGCCAAAGGCGCCGTCAAGCACCATCTGGCAAGTGGCGTTGCCGTGAATGCCCATCTTGTGTTCCAAGCCACCGCAAAAAATACCATTTCGCGAACCGAGTGAGCCATCGGTGTTGATGTTGAACTTAGGCACTGCAAACAGGCTGATGCCTTTGCTGCCTGCGGGGGCATCGGGCAGCCGCGCCAACACCAGGTGCACGATGTTGGCCGCCATGTCGTGTTCGCCTGCGCTGATGAAAATCTTGTTGCCCGTGAGCGCGTAGCTGCCGTCAGGCTGTGGTTCGGCTTTGGTTCGCAAGAGACCGAGGTCGGTACCGCAATGCGATTCGGTCAGGCACATGGTGCCGGTCCATTCGCCGCTGGTGAGCTTGGGCAGGTAGCGCTTTTTCTGTGCCTCTGTGCCGTGTGCGTGCAGCGCTTCGTAGGCACCATGCGACAGGCCCGGGTACATGGCCCACGCTTGATTCGCTGAGTTGAGCATTTCATACAAGCACTGGTTTAACGCAAAAGGCAAGCCTTGACCGCCGTACACCGGGTCACACGACAAGGCCGCCCAGCCACCCGCAACATACTGCTGGTATGCCTGCTTGAAGCCCGCCGGCACCGTCACTTCGTGCGAGGTGATGTCGAGCTGGCAGCCTTCGGTGTCGCCACTGATGTTCAGCGGAAAAGTCACTTCGGTGGCAAATTTTCCTGCTTCTTCCAGCACGGCGTTCATGGTCTCTGCATCAACTTCGGCGTGTTGAGGCATGGCTTTGAATTCGTCGGCGAAATTGAAAACTTCATGCATGACAAACTGCATATCACGCAAAGGTGGGTTGTACTGGGGCATGTTGAATCCTTGTGAAATTGGGTGAGGATGAATCGGCGCTTTAGGTGCTGCGGTAGCGCGCCAAGATCTCTTCGAAGCCCAGCAACGCTCGTTGTAGAGAGCCAGGGGTTTTTAAAAAGCGCGTCTCGTAATGCAAGGCCAAGATCAGGCCATGAATTTCAAAAACGATCTGCTGCTCGTCGGCTTCTGCACGCAAGTGGCCCGCCTCGCGGGCCAACACCACAGACCGGCGCAAAGCGCTCATCCAAGTTTGCACTGACGATGCCAGCGCATCGCGCACGGGGCCCGGACGGTCATCAAACTCAACCGCACCGCTGATAAAGATGCAGCCCGACTTGAGCTCTACCGCGACCCGCTTCATCCAGTTGGCAAACAGCGCACGCACGCGGGGCAAGCCCCTTGGCTCGCTCAGAGCGGGTTGGAAAACCTCTTCGTCGAAGCGCCTGAAGTAGTCGCGGACGACCGATATTTGGAGTTCTTCACGCGAACCAAAGTGGGCGAACACGCCAGACTTGCTCATCTGCATCGCGTCCGCCACGACACCGATGCTCAGGCCCTCCAGGCCGATCTGCGCAGCCAAGCCGAGGGCTGTATCCACAATGGCGGCCTTCGTCTGCTGACCTTTTTGTGGACTCGTGAGCGTCCTCATGGGCTGTGGCTTCGGCAGAAGCTTGGGCTGATTGCGACTGACAGGCATGGCGATTTCCATAAAAATAGAACGACCGTGCTATTTTGCAGGAAATCCAAGCATCTACAAATTTATAAATGAAAAGGCCCGCCGCCGGCCCATCCTTGCCTACCCAGTAGGAGGCCAGCCCTCTGGCCGATCCCCTGCCCCTGGCCGATTCTTTCGATGACGGCGGCACCGTCGCCCCGCCAAGAATCGCCGAGAGGGCTCGGCTCCTACAAACACAAACCCACATACCCCCGTAGGAGGCCAGCCCTCTGGCCGATCCCCTGCCCCTGGCCGATTCTTTCGATGACGGCAGCACCGTCGCCTCGCCAAGAATCGCCGAGAGGGCTCGGCTCCTACGAACACAAACCCACATACCCCCGTAGGAGGCCAGCCCTCTGGCCGATCCCCCTGCCTTCAAGCAATCAAAGTTTGAACGGGACGATGGTCTGGCTTTGTTCGCCCAAGCCCTGGATGCCGAGCGTCACCACGTCGCCCTTTTTCAGGAACGTTGGTGGCTTCATGCCCATGCCAACGCCGGGTGGCGTGCCGGTGCAGATGACATCGCCGGGCTCGAGCGTCATGAACTGGCTGACGTAGCTGACGATCTTGGCGACACTGAAGATCATGGTCTTGGTCGAACCGTTTTGCATGCGCTTGCCGTTGACGTCTAACCACATGTCCAACTTTTGCGGATTCGGCACGTCGTCACGGGTGACCAGCCAAGGGCCGATCGGGCCAAAGGTGTCGCAGCACTTGCCCTTGTCCCATGTACCGCCGCGCTCGATCTGGAATTCGCGCTCGCTGACGTCGTTGATGGTGCAGTAACCAGCGACAAACGTCAGCGCGTCTTTTTGTGACACGTGGCGTGCGCGCGTGCCGATGACGATGCCCAACTCGACTTCCCAGTCGGTCTTGACCGAGTTTTTAGGCAGCATGACCGGATCGTTAGGACCCTGAATGCAAGACGTCACTTTCATAAAGATAATCGGCTCTTTTGGAATAGGCAGGCCCGACTCAGCCGCATGGTCGGCATAGTTCAGGCCAATGGCGACGAACTTGCCCACACCGGTGACCGGGCAACCCATGCGCGGCTTGCCACGAACCAATGGCAGATTCGCAGTTTTCAGGCGACGCAGCTTGGCCATCGCGGCATCACCGAGTTGCTCAGGACCGATGTCTTTGATGACGCCGCTCAGGTCACGCAGCTTGCCATCGGCATCGATGAGGCCGGGTTTTTCTTTGCCAGGGTTGCCATAACGAACGAGTTTCATGTCTATGCCTTTATATTTCTGGTTAACGAAAAACTAGACGTCGAGCGGCTCGACTGCAGTCAATACCAGCGCCATGCTCGCTTCAAGATGCTCTGTGGGCAAGCGCTTGAAGCCAGAGCGAGAAAAGCGCTGCAGCCGACCGATCATGAAGGCCGTGACAACGGAGGCACGCACTTGCGCATCGACCGTCGGCGTTGCAGCGTTGTCCAACACAGCAGCTTCGCGCAGGCTTTGCTTGAGGGTGCTTTCCAGCTTGTCAAAGAACTGGTTCATGCGATCTTGCAGGCGCTCGTTTTCAAAGACCAGCGCGTCACCGGCCATGACACGCGTCATGCCCGGATTTTTTTCAGCGAACTGCAAGACCATGGTCACCAGCTTGCGAACGCGCACGGCATGCACGGTTTCGCGTTCAATGATTTGGTTCACCAGCGTGAAAACCGACTGCTCAATGAACTCGATCAGGCCTTCAAACATCTGCGCCTTGCTGGCGAAGTGACGGTACAGCGCGGCCTCGCTCACATCCAGTTTGGCCGCCAGCCCCGAGGTAGTGATCCGCTCAGCACCTGGCTGCTCCAGCATACTGGCCAGCGCCTGCAAGATTTGCACGCGACGCTCACCGGGCTTGGGACGCTTGCGCGGCGAGATCTCTCCAATGTCGGACATAGGGTTCAGTGCGAACGGATCATGGTGCCGTAGGCTTGGTCGGTCAGAATCTCAAGCAGCATGGCGTGTGGCACACGGCCGTCGATGATGTGCACCGAATTCACGCCACTTTTGGCCGCGTCCAGCGCGCCTTCAATCTTGGGCAACATGCCACCAGAAATCGTGCCGTCGGCAAACAACTCGTCAATCTCACGGGCCGACAAATCGGTCAATAAATTCCCGGCTTTGTCGAGCACGCCAGGCGTGTTGGTGAGCAGCACCAGCTTTTCAGCTTGCAGCACAATCGCCAACTTGCCAGCCACAACGTCGGCGTTGATGTTGTAACTCTCGTTGTTTTCACCAAAGCCGATGGGGCTGATGACCGGGATGAACTGGTCGTCTTGCAGTGCCTTGACCACGCTCGGGTCAATCGACAAAATGTCTCCGACAAAACCGATGTCATGCTCTTTACTCGGGTCATCACGGTCGTTCATCTTGAGCTTTTTAGCGCGAATCATGCCGCCGTCGCGCCCGGTCAAGCCGACCGCCTTGCCTCCGGCTTGATTGATCAGACCGACGATGTCTTGCTGTACTTGACCAGCCAGCACCCATTCGACGACTTCCATGGTTTCTTCGTCGGTGACGCGCATGCCCTGGATGAATTCGCCTTTTTTACCCAAGCGGTTCAAGGCGGCTTCAATTTGCGGCCCGCCGCCATGCACCACCACCGGGTTCATGCCGACCAGCTTGAGCAGCACCACGTCTTCTGCAAAGTCAGCCTGCAAAGCCGGGTCGGTCATGGCGTTGCCGCCGTATTTGATGACCAGCGTTTTGCCGTGAAATTGACGAATGTAGGGCAGCGCCTGCGCCAGGATTTCGGCCTTGTCGCGCGGGCCAACGTGGGAGAGGTCGGGATCGGTCATGAGGTTCCGGTCAGAAGGTTGATTCATGCGTTGGTTTATTCGGTTGATTTATTCATCGCTCAACGCGTTGAGCATGAATTGTGCCGCAGAGCTGATGCCACGCCGGCAAGGCCTCACACCAGCGCAGGCCCATAGCCCTGAACACAGACTGTCAACACAGCTTTCATGGCGTCGACGTCGTCGTCTGCCGCCGCTGTTTTGAGTGTGCTGAGTTGCAGTGACAGGTCTTCCCAACGCAAGTAATCCTCATGCGCCTTCATGATGCGCGGATGCACAGTGGGCGTTGGGTTGTCGCCGATGAGTAACTCTTCATAGAGCTTTTCACCCGGTCGCAAACCCGTCACCACAATCTCAATATCGCCATCGGGTTGGGCTGCATTGCGCACGCGCAGGCCGGAGAGTTCGACCATGCGCTGAGCCAAGTCGAGTATCTTCACCGGCTCCCCCATGTCGAGCACAAACACATCGCCGCCGGTGGCCATGGCACCGGCTTGCAACACCAGCTGCGCGGCCTCAGGAATGGTCATGAAGTAACGCGTCACTTCTGCGTGCGTCACGGTGAGGGGCCCACCATGCGCCAACTGCTGGCGAAACAGCGGCACCACGCTGCCGCTGGAGCCCAGCACATTGCCAAAGCGCACCATGCAAAACGTCGTGGGTGCATCACTGGGTTGTTGAGCCAAACTTTGCAGTACCAACTCGGCCATGCGTTTGGTGGCGCCCATGACATTGGTCGGACGCACGGCTTTGTCGGTTGACACCAAGACAAAATGCGATGCCCCGCAGGCACGCGCAGCCAACGCCATGTTCAGCGTGCCAAAAACGTTGTTGAAAACGCCCTCCGCCGGATTGCTCTCAACCAACGGCACATGCTTGTAGGCGGCTGCGTGATACACCACGTTGGGCCGGTAAGCGCCGCAAATATCTTGCAGTCGCTGCACATGCGCCACGCTGCCTAGCAAAGGATGCACCTCGACGGCTAAATTGCCGGCTACGCAGAGCCCGTGCAACTCTTGGTGAATGCTGTAAAGCCCAAACTCGTTGTGGTCTAGCAGCAGCAGCTGGCGCGGTTTTTCGGCCAAGATCTGCCGACACAACTCGCTCCCAATACTGCCGCCCGCGCCGCTCACCAACACCACCTTGCCGGCCAAATTACGGGCCAGTAGCTCTGTATTAGGCGGTACGGGATCACGGCCCAGCAGGTCCTCAATATCCAAGTCCTTGAAGTCTTGTACCGTGACACGACCGCTGGCCAAGTCACCCAAGGCCGGTAAGGTGCGAATATGCACGGGCAAGGGGCGCAAGGCGTCAATGATGGCTTTACGGCGGCCACGTGTGGCGCTGGGCATGGCCAGCAATATGTCCGTCACGGCCATTTTTAAGACCAAAGCTGGCACCTCGGATTGCGCATAAACCCGCACGCCGTTGATGCTGCGCCCCACCTTCTGCCGGTCATCGTCAATGAAGCCCAACAGTTTGAACTGCCCCGAAATACCCATCGCCGCCGCTGTTTGTACCCCTGCCGTGCCAGCGCCGTAAATCAACAATCGGCCACGCGGCTGTAAGCGTTGCGCTTGGTCTGACAACCAGAACCGAGCCACCGCGCGGCTACCGCCCACCAGCATTAAAAACAACATGGGCTGCAATACGCCCAAGCTGCGCGGCACGCCATTCCAACCCATAAACAGCAACACCGACAGCAACAAAACGCCATAGACGCCAACGGCCTTGGCAGTCGCCGCCAAAGCCGCTTGCCCGGTGTAACGGAAGATGGCACGGTACAAACCAAAGCGAATAAACACTGGCAGCGCCAAGACAGGCGCCAACCCATACACCCACCACTGCGCGCCTTGAGGCCAATTCAAAACATCGAGCCGAAGGGTATAGGCCAACCAGGTGGCGACCAAGGACAAAACAACGTCCAAGGCCATGACAGTCAAGCCCTTAGCGGGACGCGGCCAGGCCAAAATTGTTGCGTGCATTGTTTGAAGACTAACTTTTCTAACGTTTGTCTTGATCAACAAGACGATTTGAAATCAATGCGACACCCCGTCCCGCTTTATGACCTTCACGAGTGTCAGCCACAAAATACGAACGTCAAAGCTCAGCGACTGTCACTGAATATAGGCGATATTCAGTTTGACCGCCAATTTACCAGGTGTTCATTCCGCAATTTACGGCTAATAATTCCGTAATTTACGATACCATGGCCGAATGGTTACGCCCGCACTCTTCGCCCGTCGGATCGAGCCTCGCCTTGCCGAGGCCCTGCAAGACACACCGGTTGTTCTCCTTGCGGGCCCTCGCCAAGCAGGCAAAACCACACTCGTGAGGCAAATAGCAACTGCCAACGGGCTACGCTACCTGACCCTTGATGATGAACTCACATTGCTGTCTGCACGCGAAGACCCTGTGGGCATGATTCGCAGCTTGGACCGCGCCGTCATTGACGAAATTCAGCGGGCCCCGCAGTTACTGCTGGCCATCAAGAAAAGTGTTGACGAAGACCGTCGCCCAGGACGTTTTCTGCTGACTGGATCGGCCAACCTCATGGCCTTACCCACTGTGGCCGACTCCTTGGCTGGCCGCATGGAAACGCTGTCACTGCTCCCCTTGTCGCAAAGCGAAATTGAAGGGCGTTCGGCGAACTGGATCGACAGCGTGTTCTCAGGGCAGATTTTGAAGTCAGTCGCTCCGGCCCTGGGTCAGCTTCTGGTTGAGCGTGTGCTGCGCGGCGGCTATCCCGAAGCGATTTCCCGCGCATCGGCTAAGCGCCGAAGCACCTGGGCGCGGCAGTACTTGGACGCCATCATCCAGCGTGATGTGCGCGACATAGCCGGTATAGAAAAACTAGACCAATTGCCGCGCTTTTTAAGCGCCCTGGCACAGACCGCAGGTCTGATGTGCAACTACACCAAACTGGGTGGGCAGGTCGGCCTGGATGGCAAGACAGCGTCACGTTACATCAGCGTCTTTGAGCAGATGTATTTACTCAAGCGCGTTGACGTCTGGGCGCGGAACCGCCTCAATCGCGTCGTCAAAACACCCAAATTGCAGTTCATCGACTCCGGCTTGCTGGCCACCTTGCTGGATCTGAGCACAGAGGAAGTCCTGCAAGATCGCACCCGTTTCGGCAATGTGCTGGAAACATTCGTTTTTGGGGAGTTGCTCAAACACACCACCACATCGGCAGGTGACTACCGTCTGATGTACTACCGGGATGCGGACAAGTACGAGGTCGACGTGGTGATCGAGAACGCCGCCGGACACCTGGTGGGGGTCGAGGTCAAGGCCGCCGCCACGGTCAAGCAAAGTGATCTGCGCGGGCTGAGAAAATTGGCCAGCCTGGCCGGTGCTCAGTTCAAGATGGGGATTCTGCTGTACGACGGCGACGAGACGATGCCCTTAGGCGATGGCATCTGGGCCGCTCCACTTTCAACTTTGTGGGGGCAATAGACACCACAGGGGTTGCACCAGCATCAATGCGACACACCATCCCGCCTCAGCACCTTGACTTGCGCCCAACCGGTCAGGCGTTTGTTGCGCGCACTTCAAGAAGCCGACCAAGTCCTGTCGCGTGTTTTGATAAAGGCAAACTTCTGGCGACAGTGGGCGGGCACACCGTTCAACGAGCTGAGTCTGCCGGGCGAAACACGAGCTATCCGTTAACGGCGTGATGAAAAACAGCCTGACTCGAAGTCCTCAGGAAATCATGAGCAGGGCTTTCATCTTGGCCCTGACGTGCAACATCACGTCAGCCGGTACGACCGCCTTTTTCTTCGCCTTACGCACTTTCCAATCTAATGATTTGACTTGATCTGACAACACGGCGCAGTCAACACCATCGACTTGGGTCACCACCTCAAACGGGTGTCCTTTGATTTTGGTGGTCATGGGACAGCAAACCATCAGGCCCGTTTTACCGTTGTAACTGGCCGGGCTGATCACCAATGCAGGGCGATGGCCTGCTTGCTCATGCCCGGCTTGGGGATCAAACGCCAACCAGACCACGTCACTGGCATCGGGAACATAGCCGCGTGTGGCCATCACAGTGCCTCTTTGCCAACCGGCTTGCCAAAGCTGAATTCGCCGTGCGCGTTCTCCGCTGTGATGCCCGCCAGCAGCTTGTCCAAGCTGTAAGTCACATTTTCTGAGGGCTGAATCACAATGCGCCCGCGTGAAACGACCAGCTCCACTTTTTGCTCGAGAGCGTAACCAGCTTCTTTCAATGCCGCGCTGGGCAGACGCAATGCCGGACTGTTACCCCATTTACGGATGACTGCTTCCATAGAAATTCTCCTAAAATGTATCTACATTGTAGACACTTAATGCAGGTATCAAACCACAGGAATCGGCAACACCGGAAGCTGCAAAGCGACGCTGGCAAAAAAACCAAACATTAAGTCAAAAATCGTTTCAAGCTAGGCCAGCATCTCCAACAAAACACCATGCCAAACTTTTTCATCAATCTTGCCCATTTTTTTACCCAGCCTGACCCTGTCCACGCAGCGCAACTGGTCTAACAAAATACGTGCATTCTTTCCTTGAAAAATCACTTCGGGTCGGCAACCCATAGGCTGCCCCGCGCTGGTGATGGGCGCAATGATGACGCGTGGCAACAAGGTGTTCATATCGTCTGGTGAGACCACAAGCGCAGGGCGAGTTTTTTGAATTTCACTACCGATGGTCGGGTCAAGGTTGACCCAATACACATCTCCGCGGGCTACAACTGCCCGACTCACCACACCCACTCACGGTCATCAGCAGCGGAGGCGCCGCTCCAGTCCTGCGCTTCTGCCATCTCTTGGGCAAAGACGGCGTTTGATGGCGCAGCTGCGTCATCAAACCAACCGTCGCGCAGTTTGCGGCGCACTGGCTTGATCACAATCTGGCCGTCTTGCAACTCCATATCGACCTGGTCTTCGATCTGGCAAGACACAAGAAAGGCAGCCGGGATCAACACTCCCCGAGAATTTCCAATTTGACGGATTGTTGTCAACATGGGGGCTCCTAAAAAAATAATAACAATATTATAACTTTTACAGGTGCGAGCCGCTCATCAATGCGACACCCCATCCCGCCTCAGCACCTTGACGAAGGTCAGCCACAAAATGCGAACGTCAAAACTCAACGACTGGCGCTGCAGATAGGCGACGTCTAGCTTGACCTTCTCAGGAATCGGCAACTCGTCGCGGCCATTGACTTGCGCCCAACCGGTCAGGCCGGGCACCAAAGTGTGCACACCCTGCTCTGTGCGCAAGGCTATCAAGTCATGCTGGTTGAACAGCGCCGGACGCGGACCCACAAAACTCATGTCACCCGCCAGAATGCTCCACAGCTGCGGCAACTCGTCCAAGCTGCTCCTGCGCAGAAAGGAACCGATGGGCGTCAGGTGTGAACGGGCATCCGCCAGCAGATGGGTGGCAACAGCCGGCGTGCCCACCCGCATGCTGCGGAACTTCGGCATTTTGAAAATCACATTGTTTCGGCCAACGCGGTCAGACCAATACAGGGCGGGTCCTTTGGACGTCAAGCGGACAGCAATCGCCACCAGCAACACCGGCGGCAGCAGCACTAAGCCGGCAAACAAACCAAGCACTAAGTCAAAAAATCGTTTCATACGTCCTTGCGTCCACCATTTCCGTCATTGCGAGCGAAGCGCGGCAATCCATCCCCATCCCCACCTCCCGACCCCATCGCCCGCCTCAACCCTTCTTCCACAGACACAGGCGGCACCCAACCCAACAAACTGCGCGCCTTCGACATGTCAACTTGCAAATTTCCGCACAAGCGCTGCACCGCATCACCCTTGCCCAGCAACGAAGCCCCCGCCTGCAAAGCCCATACCGGCACCGGCAGCAAACGCGCAGGCACCCCAGCTGCTTGCGCCATACCGCGCACTAGCTCGGTGGTGGACAGGTCTTGCCCGTCACTCACCAAAAAAGTCTGGTTGGCCGCTTGGGGGTGGGTGATGCAGGTGACGATGAAATCCACCAAGTTATCCAACGCCACCAAGCTGCGCTGGTTGTGCACCGCGCCCAGCGGCAAAGGCCAGCCGCGCTGCACGGCGCGCATGAGGGCGGCAAAGTTGGCCTTGACGCCGGGGCCATAGACCAACGGGGGGCGGATGATGACCACTTCCATACCGGTGTCGGCTGCTATTTGGCGCAACCCAACTTCAGCTTCGTGCTTGCTCTGGCCGTAGGCATCTTGAGGGTTGGGTGCATCGGCTTCAGTGAGCGCTCGCCCAAGCAGCGTGCTCTCGCCATTGACCTTGACCGAGCTGATAAACACAAAACGCTTTACCCCAGCGGCGGCAGCCTGGCGGGCTAGGTTAAGAGTGCCATCTACGTTGACGGCGCGAAACGCCTTTAGTGGGTCGGCCTCGGTGTCGTGCATGACATGGACGCGGGCGGCGAGGTGGACGACTGCATTAATGCCAACAAGAACTTTCGCCCAACCCGCAGAATCTTCCCTTGTAGCTAGACGCAAAGGTAAGTTGCCCCACTGTTTGACGAGCGCCTGACCAACAAAACCTGTGCCCCCCGTAATCAACAAGCTCAAGTCAGCGACTCGGTACGGCGTCATGCCGACGCCCGAAAAAACTCCAACGCTTTTAAGGGATAGCGCAACAGCAACTTGAACCAATTTGTCGGAATGTTATTGGTTTGACAAGCACGCATCATCTCGCGATTAAGCTGCACAGTAGCCTGCCAACCACTGGTGCTGGCACCCCCCATTTGCATGCACACCAAAGATTCAGACATATGCCGATGACGCAATTCAGGTTGCTTGAAAACTCTGGCTACGAATTCGAAGTCACCAGCTATGCGGTAGTCTGTGCGAAATAGGCCATATCGTTCAAATAAGTCGCGGCGAACAAACAATGCCGGGTGCGCAGGCATCCAACCCCAGCCCAGTCTGTCCGCTGTGAACCGACCCGAGTTGTAGCGACGCACAACAATATCTTGCTGGTCGGCCCGAAAAAACTCCACATCGCCGTACAAGGCATCAAGCTGTTCTGATTGCATAACAAAAGAAACTTTTGCCAACACGTTAGTGTCTTTGTAGAAATCGTCCGCATTCAGGAAGACCACAACGTCACCAGTAGCTATTGCCACCCCCTTGTTCATTGCATCGTAAATGCCGTGGTCCGGCTCGGAAATCATAATCGCCCCGGGTCGGGCCCACTCACGCACCAGCGCCAAGGTGTCGTCTTTCGAGCCGCCATCAATGACAATATGTTCTATGTCAGAATGGGTTTGGCTTGATACTGATTTCAAGGTATCGGCGATAGTTTTCGCACTGTTATAGCAAACTGTGACAATACTGATTTTCATGACATTAGATATATTGATAGAAACTGCACCAGTGTCGGAATCTAATAATTAAGACCGGTGGCAATTTTCCAAAATAATTAATTTATCAACTTAGAAAACTGGATCATACGAAACCGATCCGAACTGATATTAATATAATTACTCATAGCACCCAATGCCCACCACAAATCCATGCTGGTAAAATAATTTCCATTAACGAATGAATTCATCAAACTAAATATAAAAAATAATGCAATTAAATTTTTATAGTTATTTCGGCGCCAGTTAATAAAAAAAGTTATTCTCGTACAATAAACTAGCATAGTCGCCAAAATAAAAAAAGCAAAAATTCCAAGTTCGGCCATTACCTGCAATAAAACATTATGAGGATGAGCCCTCGCATCTTGCCAGCATGAATACTTTCCGTAAGCACCAGCACCGACACCCATAAAAGGATTAGCAGAAAATGCACTCCATGCATCATGGTAAAGTTCCAAACGTATCGACGCCGAATTCACATTACGCTTAGTAGCAGAACAATCTTCAGAAACTTCTGTTATCAGCCCTGTTACCAGTGTATTATTTTTTTCCCTTGCCTCATGCATAGACAAGCTTGCAGCTACGACCAAGGCCAATATTATTAATCCATAGATAACCCTTTTTAATACTGACAACCATTGTGCGCTATAGGTGTTGAGTAGCAATGTCAGTATAAATGCAAGCACTAACCCTCTTAAACCGAGAAAAACAAGCATCAGAGTGACGGCAATCAGTGCTAAAAGCAACTTGGCGGATGCCTTTGTCAACCATATCACACCAACCATTTGACGAGTTAATAAATATGAGAGCGTTATCCCCGCATAGGCTAGTAGCAATGCCAGACGGGCTGTAATTTCATCTCCACCATGTAAAAGTGGTCTGTAATGAAATCTACTATTTGTGTCAACAAGAAAAATCACACCGACCATCAGCAAAGCAACGACTGCCAGCACCAACAACAATCGAATTAGCTGAATGATATCTCTTGCTCCTGTCAATCGACCGCATACATAAGGAGCGATCATCATCAATGGGATAAAAAAGAAGTTAGTGGAAACCCCAGGCTCACTCCAACCCTGTTGCGCCATCGATATGAGCACTAGTGCCAAAAGTGATAAAAATAAAATGTCGAGTAGGCGGGGCTTAGGCAATCCGACCTTCACCACCGTAAATGCAACGCCAACTGCAGGCAACAGAAGCAGTACAATCGTCATTACTCTTTGCCAACTGAAACCGATAATCACCGCCAGCAGCAAACCCATTAATAATCCATACTGCAAAAAAATGGCTGATATACTGATTGAAGTCAACATTTTTCTTATCATCCCTTCGTCCACCTTAATAACTATTAGGAATTCTTTGTAAAAATTTCCTGAATACATTTCTAATCTTAGATAGACTAACCATGATAAAAATGTACCTTTTAACTCAAACGGTTTATAAGATGCATCATCTATCTTTAAATCAGTTACTTACTCAAAATTTTCTTCGAATAGTGAATTTTTCAATCAACTCTTGCTTTAGCGAGGGTTCTTCTAAGCACTCCTAGGTGCGTAGTCTTTTTCTAGCCCCTCGCAGCACATAGCTTATTTCCATATCTTTCAACATCAGCACCATTCGCCTGAGTTGAAAGAGTCGCACTTGCCACGTCGACAGTTCTCGCCCATTCAGAATTTTCTGAATTTCTGCTTGAAAAACATGCTGCCGGTTACTCGTCTTGGTTTCATCATGCAGACGCAAAGCTCCCCATGTGCTGGGTACGTGTATCGACGTTCTTTTTTGCTGCAACAGTCTCAGAAACCATTCGAAATCAAACGCGCAGTCCAGTGCCTCATCAAGAACGCCAATTTGCGAATGCACACCGCGCTTCCAGAATGCGGCTTGGTTGGTGAGAACCATGCCTTCGGCCAGCATCGACCGATAAGTGGGACGCACGTACTTGATGTCGCGCAACAGCACATCGTCTTTGTCAATCAAGTTCATGTTCCCAATGATCAGATCTGCATCAGGCTTCTTCGCGGCCATCTGCGCCAGTTGAGAAAATGCACCCGGGTAAAAAATATCATCCGAGTTCTGCCAGGCCACCCATTCACCAGTCGCGCGCAGCAAGCCCTTATTGATGGCGTGAGCCTGACCACGGTCTGCTTCACTAACCCAGTAGGTCAGCCGATCTGCATACTTTCTAATGATGTCGGTACTGCCATCTGTTGAGCCACCGTCAATGATGATGTATTCGATGTTCGGATAGCACTGATCCAAGACTGAACGGATGGTCCGCTCTAAATATGACGCCTGATTAAACGAGGGGGTTATGACCGATATTTTTGGTGTTTTCAAGAGTTAAACCCATAAAAAAGAGAATCTATTTTTAGCTTGATCTCAGAAGGATTGAAGCGATACGCCTCGACACCCATGGCAGTCAAAGTGATCTTGAAACCTTGCTCTATCGAAATAAAATTATTCATAGAAGCTTTTTGTAAATTTCGTATGTTTCTTCAGCACACCGGTCCCAGGAAAAATGTTTCAGTCTATCTCGTCCTTTCAAGATTAATCTGTTGCGTAAATCCTGAGAACCCATGACCCTCTCGATGGCTCCCCTTATAGAATCAATATCACTCGGATCAAAGTATTCGCCTGCATTACCAACCACTTCGGGAATCGAACTGGTTTGACTGCAAATCACGGGGCAATCATGTGCCATTGCCTCTAGAGGAGGAATTCCAAAACCCTCATATATAGAAGGGTAAATAAATGCACTGGCCTTGGTATAGAGACTAGAGAGAAGCTCGTCATTTCCAGTCAACTGCAAAACATAACCATCACCCAACCCCAAACGATTGATGACCTCTAACTCATCCACCAGTAGCGGTCCACCTCCAAAGCAAACCAATTGGAAGCTGTCAACAAGTGCCTCCGAACTCGCATAAGCTTCCAGCAAGCGCAAGAAGTTCTTGTAGCCGCCACGATGGCCCACATATAGTAAAAAAGGACGTGTAAAGGCCTGTTTAGCAACTCCAATAGAATCACCGCTTACTTTGCCCATCAGAGAAAAACCATGATGTACAACAGTTATTTTTTCTGGCGACAAACCCAGAATCTCAATGGCGTCGCGACGCGTTGATTCTGAGACACAGATTACATGATCAGCACGTTTTGCAGCGTTTGCCTTATGACTAGCCGTTTTATCCGCCTTCGGGAAACTGGCGGTAAATTTTTCATGAATCATGTCATGAATGGTTATCACCCTTCGTGCACGGTTAGGTCCTAAGCGATATGGTGAAAAATACGTTTCATGAATCAGGTCAGGCGCCCTAGCGCGCAACATCAGATCGCCCGCCAGCACACCGAACACACGCTGTGCAAAACGAAAATGCTTGACCCGGGGTGCTTTAAATCCAGTTACGATTTCAGACGGCACATTTTGCAAATAGGCACACACAGACATTGGGGCTACAACAATGACTTGTGCTTCAGGGAGCCTAGAAATTCGAGTTGCTATTTCAGAAAAATAACGAGAGATGCCTCCATAAGTTTGAGCACAAAATATTTGTGAATCGTACGCAATATTCATTAATCTTCCTGACACCGTCTGGCCATATTTCTTGTTATAAGTTTTTTTCATTCATCGTCTTTGATTACCCGGAAAGTCACCATCCTTAAAACGAAGTGATAAAATATTTATTTCATTGCTTTCTGTTTAAACAAATTTAATTTAACTCTCAGAATACCAACAATTCTTCCATAAACACGTTTCCAGAGGGGCACTCTAAAGCAGATGTCATAGTTGACCCTATCTGCCCTCATATTTCGAAAAGTTCCTACTGGATGTGTCAGCGGAAACTCCATCTTGAACACCGGCAAATCTGCGACATCACTTGTCCCGGTGGTGTGTGTTGCACTTGCTCCAAACCCAATATTAGAGATCAGGTTCTGCGTTGGCATTATGCTGATTCGGCCCTCGACCCAATTCGCAAACACCCATTGATAATCCCAAGTGTCTATCCGGCCAAGATAAACACGCTCAAAAATTTTCCCCCAATATCTGGCCTCTTGATCATCGCCAACCATGTCAACTAGCCTCCCTTCATCGCGAATAGTCGGCCATTTTTCGATGGTCACATCGTAGCTTTCGACCCATCTATCTCTCCACGTGGCCCAGCCCCAGATGTGCACATATTTCGAAAAATAGTAACTGTCATCACCATAGCGGCGACCAAATTGAAAATTGTCTCCACTGATCATGCCGATACGCTGATCGTGGCGATACCGCTCCAGCATCTCTTGGCAATAGCGAAAGAACGTGGGGTGGGGTAGGCAGTCATCCTCCAAAATGATGGCCTCTTCCACCTGCTCAAAAATCCAGTCAATTCCGCTTGAAACACGCTTCTTGCAGCCCAAGTTGACATCGGAAAAGTTGGTCAATACCTCACAGTCCCAGTTGACTCGTTGAATGATGGACCTTGTGGCCGCCACCTTTTCCGCCTCACCCTGCCGGTTGGCTCTGGGCCCGTCACCGACTACCAGCAGCTTGGTCGGCTTAGCCTTAGCGATCTCTGCAAAAACACGCTCCGTGGTGTCCGGTCGGTTAAAGATGATGAAGGCAACCGGCGTTGCGAGTTTGAAATCACTCATTCAATAGTTTCCGGAAATATGCGACTGTTTCTTTCAACCCGTCTTCTAACCCCACTTTGGGCTCCCAGTCCAAAGTCGACTTCGCCAGCGTGATGTCTGGCTGCCTTTGCTTCGGATCATCCTCAGGCAGGGGGTGAAATGTGAGCTTTGACTTGCCACCCACCAGCCGTAACACTTTTTCAGCCAACTCCAGCATGGTGAATTCACCCGGGTTGCCAATGTTGACCGGGCCGGTGAAGTCAGCTGGGCTGTCCATTAGGCGAAGCATGCCCTCAATCAGATCGTCCACGTAGCAAAAACTGCGGGTCTGCTGCCCACTGCCGAAAATAGTTATGTTTTCGCCCTTGAGCGCTTGGACGATGAAGTTGCTCACCACACGCCCATCCTGCGGGTGCATGCGTGGCCCGTAGGTGTTGAAAATGCGCATGACCTTGATTTCAAGTTGATGCTGGCGGTGATAGTCAAAAAACAAGGTTTCCGCACACCGCTTGCCTTCGTCATAACAACTCCGAATTCCTATCGTATTGACCCTTCCCCAATAGCTTTCTGGTTGTGGATGTATTTCCGGATCGCCATAGACTTCACTGGTTGAAGCCTGAAGAATGCGCGCCTTCACCCGCTTGGCGAGACCCAGCATATTAATAGCACCATGCACACTGGTCTTGGTGGTCTGTACAGGGTCGTATTGATAGTGAATCGGGCTGGCCGGGCACGCAAGGTTGAAGATGCGGTCAACCTCTACATAGAGAGGAAAAGTAACATCGTGACGCATCAACTCGAATGAAGGATGTTTCAGCAGATGCGCTACATTGGCCTTACTACCAGTGAAGAAGTTGTCGACGCAAAGCACATCATCGCCTCGGACGATGAGGCGGTCGCATAAGTGCGAGCCAAGGAAGCCGGCTCCGCCGGTGACTAGGATTTTGTTCATAATTTGACAACTTCAATTAGATTCATTCCGCATATAAAACACCGTGTTTACTGCCTTCGCGTAAACCTCGTAACCTTTTTCCATCAAGAATAATGTTATTTCATTTTTGGCAACTTCATGCAAGGAACTCTTTAGAACCTCAACAAGAATGCATTTCGGCTTGTATTTCAACCAATTATTAGATTTCAAAATATCAAAATCTAGCCCCTCAACATCAATACTAAGATAATCTATTTCTTTACCTATAGGAATGTACTCATCAAGTAAGGATGATAGTTTTGATACTCTTAATTTAATTTCTTTTTCAATAAAATATCCATTTTTCCCATTGCGTTCACGCGAAAGCTCCTCTGAAAATCCATTTAACGCAGGTTCGTTGAATGAAAAATAAGTCAACTCTTGATCAGTATTGCCGACCGGTATCTCTAAATTTATATCCCGGGCTCTAAACTTCTTAAAAATTGCCATGCTTCCGGGCATGGCATCAATATTTATACCGCACCATCCTTGCTTGTAAAAATGAAATGTGTTCGAAAATCTAAAGGGGTGGTGCGCACCTACATCAACATAAAAACCTTTTTTTTTGCATTCAAATATACGTCTTAGTATCATATCCTCCCCCTCTTGGGAGTAGGACTTCAAGGCGTGTCGTTCAAAATAATTATTATCAATTTTAATTAAGTTTTCTAAAATTATTTTTGGAAGAATTGATTTTATAATTTTTTTCATTTCTAGGTCTTATTTAATATAAATAATAGCTCTTGACATGCGGTAAAAGTTTTTACGTGTAACTCCGAAAAAGAAATTCATGAGGTAGGCTGCCATGCAATAGGATATTATCGTTGCGACTGCAGCACCGTAAATTCCGTATATAGGAATTAGTAGTAAATTTAACAGCACATTGGCAACACCACCCACAATTGTGTTGACGGTGGCGTATTTTTGCAACCCTTCACAAATAAACCAATTTGAACTGCCTACGCCTATAAATACAAAAACTCCAGCCCAAATATGAATCATCAGTACGATTCCAGCCTCACGATAAGCTTGACCGTATAGGGATGTAACAATCATCTCGCCAAGCAACGTCACAGGTATCGCGATTGCAATTGCAGACCAAAACATGAAGCGATAAAGACGTTCCATTCTTGAGTAATAAAGTTTTTCGCTGATGCCTTTGGAGTTAACTATGGAAGGAAAAATAGAGTTGGCAATCAGAACTGGTATAAAGTAGCAGACTTCACTAATTCGAGTTGCAGCCGAATAAATTCCAACCTCTTTCTCGCCCAGCATTTCTTTTATCATGATTTGGTCAATTCTCATGTAGATCATGACTGCCAATCCACTCAATATCAATGGCCAACTATCAATCAATAATTTCTTAGCCAACCGCCTATCAAAAAAATTAAAAAAATTATTTATTTTTTGATATCGATATGCTAAATACATAGTTATGGCTAAGGTGACCTGGTCAACTAGACTAACCATTACAAACCAAAATAGACCTGATCCTATATATATTAAATATATTTTAATCAGTGAAGAAGAAAATAACTGGATCAGCTTGCAGATCGATATAAACTTTGATAATACTTTTGATTGATAATAAAAATCAACTACTTCAAACGATTGAAAGATAGCGCCACTGGCAATAATAAATACATACAGCTTTGTTGTGCTGTCGCTGGTTGTGAGTTGCAGGGCGATACCAATCACACCCAGCATGGTTATCGCACCGATTATTTTGAGCCAAAAGGCGGTGCCCATGTACACGTCTCGCTGCGTAGGCTCGCGCACTAAGTCTCGCACCATGATGCTGTCCAGCCCGAGCTTGGCAATGCTGCTGAACAGAGCTGTAAAAGCTAACGCGTAACTGAACAGGCCGAATTGCGCAGGTCCCAAATATCGCGCTACCCAAATGCCCACTAGCAAGCCCGCCACCATGCGCATCATCTGCTCGGCAAACATCCAAGAGGTGTTAGCCGCGTAGCGCCGAAATCCGGCGTGAGTTTTTGCGCTGCTAACTAGCTGTGTTATGCGAGATAGCACTTAATCTTGTCCAAATAAATCGCGGCTATAAACTTTGCTAGCCACGTCGCTCAAGTCGGCGGTCATACGGTTCGCCACGATGACATCGGCCTGAGCCTTGAACTGAACCAGATCGTTGACGACACGGCTATTGAAGAACTTCTCTTCACTCAACGCAGGTTCGTACACGATCACCTCTACGCCTGTGGCTTTGATCCGCTTCATGATGCCTTGGATGCTGCTGGCGCGGTAGTTGTCTGAGCCGGCTTTCATGACTAGGCGGTAGATGCCAATGACTGGAGGTTTGGAGGTCATTCGCGGCGGGGGCGCCGCTCCTACAGGAGGTGGGAGGCGTTTGAGGATATCGGCGGCAATGAAGTCTTTGCGCGTGGTGTTGGAGTCGACGATGGCACCCATCAGGGTTTGCGGCACATCGCAGTAGTTAGCTAGCAGTTGCTTGGTGTCTTTAGGCAGGCAGTAGCCGCCATAACCAAAACTGGGGTTGTTGTAGTGGCTACCTATACGCGGATCCAGGCAGACGCCTTCAATGATATGGCGCGTGTCTAGACCATGGCTGGCGGCGTAGGTGTCTAGCTCGTTGAAGTAGGCCACGCGCATAGCCAGATAAGTGTTGGCAAAGAGTTTGATGGCCTCTGCTTCGGTGCTGTCAGTCAACAACACGTCTACGTTTTGCTTGATCGCGCCTTGCTGTAGCAGGCTGGCAAAGGTTGCGGCTCTGGCTGATTTTTCTCCTACGACGATGCGACTGGGGTGCAGGTTGTCGTAGAGGGCTTTGCCTTCGCGGAGGAATTCGGGGGAGAAGATGATGTTCAGTTCATTCGACGATGGATTGCCGCGCTCCGCTCGCAATGACGAAATTTGTTCCGCTCTCAATGTCGCGCTAAGTTTTGCTGTGTAACCAACGGGCACGGTGGATTTGATGACCATCACTGCCTGCGGGTTGATGGCCAACACGTCTTGTATGACCGCTTCTACAGAGTTGGTGTTGAAGTAGTTTGTGGCTGGATCGTAGTCGGTCGGGGTGGCGATGATGACGTAGTCTGCGCCGGCGTAGGCGTCTTGCTTGTCTAGTGTGGCGCGCAGGTTTAGCGGCCTGTGCTGCAGGTAGTCTTCAATTTCGGCGTCTTCAATGGGGCTTTGTTTGCGGTTGAGCATCGCCACTTTGTCAGCGGCGATGTCAATCGCCACAACTTCGTTGTGCTGGGCGAGTAAGACGGCGTTAGACAGTCCAACGTAACCGAGACCGGCGATGGCGATTTTCATGGCTTATTCGACGCTCACGTTAACGCTGTAGCCATTGGCTTTCAAGAGCGCGTGTTGCTTGGCTTGGGCCAAGTCGTGGGCCACCATCTCGGCACACATTTCTTGCGCCGTGATCTCGGGCACCCAGCCGAGTTTTTGCTTGGCTTTGGTCGGGTCGCCCAGCAAGGTTTCGACTTCTGTGGGGCGGAAGTAGCGGGGGTCGATGCGGATGATGGCGACTTCTGGGGATGGGGGTATGGGTGCGGGGATGGATTGCCGCGCTTCGCTCGCAATGACGGGATTTGGGTCGGGGAGAATGGCGTACCCGACTTCATCGACGCCGGTGCCTTCCCAGCGTATTTGCATGCCCAGCTCGGCGGCTGTCCACTCGATGAACTGGCGCACGCTGTATTGCTTGCCTGTGGCGATGACGAAGTCATCTGCCTGGTCTTGTTGCAGCATCATCCATTGCATGCGCACGTAGTCTTTGGCGTGGCCCCAGTCGCGCAGGGCGTCTATGTTGCCCATGTACAGGCAGTCTTCCAAGCCCAAGCTGATGTTGGCTAAGCCACGCGTGATTTTGCGGGTGACAAAGGTCTCGCCACGGCGCGGGCTTTCGTGGTTGAACAAGATGCCGTTGCAGGCGTACATGCCGTAGGCTTCCCGGTAGTTGATCGTGATCCAGTAGGCGTAGAGCTTGGCCACGGCGTAGGGGCTGCGCGGGTAAAAGGGCGTGGTTTCGCGTTGCGGGGTTTCTTGCACCAAACCGTAAAGCTCGCTGGTAGAAGCTTGGTAAAAGCGGGTTTTCTTCTCCAGCCCGAGGATGCGAATGGCTTCCAGAATGCGCAGCGTGCCCATGCCGTCGACGTCTGCCGTGTATTCGGGGCTTTCAAAGCTGACCGCCACATGGGATTGAGCGCCAAGGTTGTAGATTTCGTCTGGCTGCGTTTCTTGAATGATGCGGGTCAGGTTGCTGCTGTCGCTGAGGTCGCCGTAGTGCAGCTTGAAGCGGGCGTTGTCGACATGCGGGTCTTGGTAAATGTGGTCAACGCGATGGGTGTTGAACGAGCTGGCCCGGCGTTTGATGCCGTGGACGGTGTAGCCTTTTTCTAAAAGGAACTCGGCCAGGTAAGAGCCGTCTTGGCCGGTGACGCCTGTGATGAGGGCGACTTTTGAGGTGGTTGTCATGACTGGATAGGGTCGGGGATGGAGATGGGGATGGAGATGGATTGCCGCGCTGCGCTCGCAATGACGAAGGGGGCGCTCGCAATGACGGACTATTAGCTCGACATGACGGATTAGTTTTCGTTCCTCTGCGCGACTGACTGGAGATGTTTGTCCAGTGTCAGCAACTCAATGCCAGCGCAAAGAGCGGTTGCCGCAATCACAGCATCTGGGAGCTTTATCTTGCGTGTCTGGCGCAAGCTGACCGCTACATCCTCTACTGCGCGCGACAAAGGAAGGTAGGTTAGGCGCTCCAATTTTTGCCGGATCAAGGATTCCTCATCTCGGCTTATCCCCGGAAATCCCAAGAGTTCGATACGCGTGATGGCGCTGTAAGCGCACTCTCCAATAGAGAGGTTACGCAACGCAACCACTTCAAGCACCACTGGCTGTGACTTCAGGAGCCCGAGGATGAAGTTAGTGTCCAACAGAAATTTAAGTCCACTCATCGCGCATCCGAGCTTGCAGCACCAAGGGGTCATCCGCAAAGTTTTTTGACTTCTCAAGCCCGCCTGAGAGCGTCATGAGTGGCTCGTCGCTGACAGCCGGATGCAGGTTTAGCCGCTTAGCACGCAAAAATTCCGCAAAATCGACGATCTCAGCCAATACAGGATCGGGGAAATCCTTAATCACGTCGTAAAGCCTTGTTGTGGTGTTCATTGGGTTTTCTCCTGTGGGAAATCAGCATACGCTAAGGCTAAGCCCTCTTCTAGGCCAACCCGAGCTTGCCAGCCGAGTGCGTTCAGGCGGCGGCTGTCCATCAGCTTGCGCGGGGAGCCGTCGGGTTTGCTGGTGTCGAAGTCGATGGCGCCTTGGTAACCGACGGTCTTGCCGACTGCCAGTGCCAGCTCTTTGATGGTGATGTCGTCACCAACGCCGACGTTGATGTGGCTTTGCATGGGCTGGGTGTGGGCGTCTAGCGTGGTTTTGGGAAGGTTCATGACGAACACGCTGGCGGCGGCCATGTCGTCTACATACAAAAATTCACGACGTGGTGTGCCGCTGCCCCAGATGGTGACGCTCGGCGCGTTGGCCACTTTGGCTTCATGAAAACGGCGGATCAACGCGGGGATGACGTGACTGTTGTCCGGGTGGTAGTTGTCGCCCGGGCCGTACAGGTTGGTGGGCATGACGCTGCGGTAGTCCACGCCGTG
>CANFJF010000041.1 GCA_947447355.1 Comamonadaceae bacterium | reverse complement strand
GACGGTTTCAAAGCCATCAACAAACTCTCGCTTGACATCGCGCCCGGCGAGTTGCGTTGCATCATCGGCCCCAACGGCGCAGGTAAGACGACGATGATGGACATCATCACCGGCAAGACGCGGCCCGACGAAGGCACGGTTTTCTTTGGCAGCACGATTGATTTGTTGCGCTACAAAGAAGCCGAGATTGCGCAGTTGGGCATCGGTCGAAAATTTCAAAAACCGACGGTGTTTGAACACCTCACCGTGTTTGAAAACTTGGAACTTGCGCTGAAAACAAACAAGGGCGTGAAGGCGTCCATGTTCTTCAAGCTCGACTCCAAGCAAAGCGACCGGCTCGCTGACATCCTCGTGACGATTCAATTGGCAGACAGTGTCGGACGCCTCGCCGGCAACTTGAGCCACGGTCAAAAGCAGTGGTTGGAGATCGGCATGCTGCTGATGCAAGACCCCAAACTGCTGCTGCTCGACGAGCCTGTGGCCGGTATGACCGACGAAGAAACCGCTCGCACGGCTGAACTTTTTTTGACCCTCAAGGGCAAGCATTCCTTGCTGGTGGTGGAGCACGATATGAGTTTCATTCGCACCATCTCCGACATCGTCACGGTGCTGTGCGACGGCTCTGTGCTGGCCCAAGGCACGCTAGACCAAGTGCAGGCAGATGAACGCGTGATCGAGGTGTATCTTGGCCGTTGAACGTTTCACTTCGTCATTGCGAGCGCAGCGTGGCAATCCATGGCTCCTAGAGTGCCGCGCTAAGCTCGCAGTGACGGCAATATTTTCCCGTGCCACACGCCAAAGCATCACCAAGACACTTCCATGCTGAACGTTAAAAACATCAACCAGTACTACGGCGGCTCTCATATTTTGCGTGACGTCAGTTTGCAAACGCAACTGGGCAAAGTCACGGTGCTGCTGGGCCGCAACGGGGTTGGCAAAACCACGCTGCTCAAATCACTGATGGGGCTGGTGCCGATCAAGACCGGCAGCATCGAATTTGACGGCAAGCTCATTCACAATGCCACGCCGTATGACCGGGCTCGTGCCGGCATGGGCTTTGTGCCGCAGGGGCGCGAAATTTTTGCGCGTCTCACGGTCGAAGAAAACCTGCGCATGGGGCTGGCCTACAAGAGCGCCAGTGCGCCGATTCCCACCGAGCTTTACGATTTATTTCCTGTCCTTAAGCAGATGCTGCATCGGCGCGGCGGCGACCTGTCCGGCGGGCAGCAGCAACAACTCGCGATTGCGCGTGCGCTTGCCGCAAAGCCCAAACTCTTGATATTGGACGAGCCCACCGAAGGCATTCAGCCCAGCATCATCAAGGACATCGGGCGCGTCATTCGCATGCTGGCTGACCGTGGCGACATGGCGATTTTGCTGGTCGAGCAGTACTACGACTTTGCCGAAGCACTGGCCGACGACTACCTCGTGATGGAGCGCGGGGAGTTCATCGGACGCGGTCTGGGCAAAGACATGCAGGCCAACGGCGTGCGCCAGATGGTGGCGATTTAGCTCAGTGTTGGTGACCGTGTGCGCCGTGCACATGGCCGTGCGCGATCTCTTCTTCTGAGGCGGCGCGCACATCCATCACGGCGATGTTGAAACACAGGTCTTTACCGGCGAGCGGGTGGTTGCCGTCCAGCAAGACAGTGTCGCCCTTGATCTTCATGACGGTGAAGACATGCATGCGGCCATCGTCGCCATGGCCTTCAAGTTGTCCACCCACCTTGACGCCGGGCGGGAACTGCGTTTTAGGAATGGTTTGTACCAAGCCTTCGTCGCGTACGCCAAAGGCGTCAGCCGCTGACAGGTCGAGTGTGGTTTTGAAGCCGGTGACTTGGCCGTCCAAGGCTTCTTCAATCTTGGGCAAGGTGTTGCCGTACCCGCCGTGCAGGTAAACCATCGGTTCTTTGCTTTCTTCAACGACTTTGCCGAGGCTGTCGGTGACTTTGAAGCGCAAGGTCACGGCGGAGTTTTTTTCGATCTTCATGGTGTGCTTGAGTAAGTTGGCAGATATTTTTTGCAGCCGATATTGTCGCGCCTCTGGCGGCTTCCCGCATGACGGCTAATAACAGCGCTTTATACCGACCAGATTCTTGGGTTGGGCGCCTCTAGCTGCCAAAAATGCAGACGCCAAGCGCGCCACACTTGTTTGAGTAAATCCATGGCCGGCTCCACCACGGGGGCCAGCACACGCACCACCACCACCTGCTCGTTCGGGCTGGTGGCGCCGGCCGTTGGCTGTAGGCTGTGCGGCTCAAGGACTTGTCGCGCCACTTCGAGTGCGGCTTGTCGCCGCTTGCGGTCTAGCCGGCTACCGGCTGCAAAAAACAGGGTCGCCATGCAGCGATGCCCAGCCAAGCCCAGCGGGTTGTTCAGCAGCAGTTCGTCGTGCGCGGCCAGCCGTGCCCGCTCCAGCCAAATGCCGGGTAGTTCGATGTGTTGGTTAAAACTGCCCTCGACAAACGGCAGCCCCGCGTTGGGCAAGCCCAGTGCTGTGACATCCCAGCCCATCATCTCTGCGCCCGGTGCGAGGTCCATGGTGAGCCGGTTTTCTGCAAGGCAACCGCTGTAGCACAGCGCTTCTAGCGGCAGCCATTCCAGCCGCGCTTGTGCAGCCAAAGTCACATGGGCGCGCTGTAAAGCGTGCTCACCGAGCGAACGGTAAAAACGTGTGGCACCCGGCGTTGTCACCAGCCCATGCGCGCCACTGGCAACGGAGGCTCGAATGTCCAATGTGTCGCCACCGACCAGTCCGCCGGGTGGGTGCACCAGCACATTGTGGCAAACGCTGTCGCCCTCCGGGTATAGGCTTTGCAAAATGCGCAGCGGCCCGCTGTGGCGAAAGTGCGCCACCGTTCGTTCGGCACTCAGTGAATAGTCAAGTTGAAGTGAGGCGTGCCAAGTCATGGCTTGGCAGTTTACGTGCTGCCAGCCCTTCAGGCATGGGCACTTAAAAATCGCTCCATGACCATCACCAAATAAGCCGGTGTTTCGACCATCGGGTAATGCCCTGCATTGGGCAAGATATCGATGACAACATGCGGATAAAGCGAAGGGTAAACAGCGCGGGCCATGTCTTCACTGACACCGCCGTCATGCTGACCAATCAAGACCAGCAGCGGGCAGGTCAAACGGGCTGCGTCAGCAGAGAAGTCGGTTTGCGTGAAGGCCTTCAGGTAGTCGCTGAAAACACCCGCATCGACGGTGTCGCGTTTGAGCTTCAAAATCAATTGGCACAGCGCCGGCGTGTGCCGCTGACCCAGCGATGTTTCAACCACGCCCGCCGCTGCCTGGTCATTGGTTGCGGCGGATTCAAAAAAGGCCATCACGTCTGGCGGGAGTTTCGCGCCGCACGCGGGCACCGGTGTGACGCCTACCAAGGCCGCGACGCGTTCCGGTGCATTGATGGCCAAGCGCTGCGCCGCCATGCCGCCCATCGAGTGGCCGACCACCGAGAACCGTTGCCAGCCGAGGGCATCCGCTACTTCCAGAGCGTCTGCTGCCATCTGAGCCATGGTGTGCGGACCGGCTATGTCTCTGGACGCGCCATAGCCTCGGTAGTCCACAAAGGCGTAAGTGAAGCGCGCTGTGTCCAGCAGCGCGTAGCTGGGTTTCCAGATGCTGTGGTCACCAAACCAGCCATGCAGAACTAACACAGGCACGGGTCCGTTTCCAATGAGTTCATAGGCAATCATGGGTTCTCCGGTTTTTAAGGACTTATTCGCCTTTGATGTCAGCGGCTTTGACGATGCGCGCCCATTGGGCATTCTCCCGTGCAATTTGCTCGCCGAACTTGGCCGGACCGTCGCCCAGGATGAAGATGCTTTGCGCTGCAAACTGCGCTTTGATGTCTGGCAATTCGAGCACGCGCCGGAGTTGGGCGCTGAGTTTCTCCAACACGTCGGCAGGCGTTCCTGCGGGTGCGTTGAGTCCAAACCACAAAGCGGAACTGAAGCCGTTGACACCCGCCTCTGCGAACGTGGGAACGTCGGGCAGGGCAGGCATGCGCCCTCGGCCAATCACCGCCAAGGCCTTGAGTTTCCCCGCCTTGATTTGGCCCATCACAGGCGTTGCGGGCGCAAACGACACCGTCACCAGCCCTGTCATCACGTCGGTGATGGTTTGTGTGCTGCCGCGGTAGGGCACGTGGTTCAGCTTGATGCCGGCGGTTTGATTGAATAGTTCGCCGTACAGATGTGTGAAGGTGCCATTGCCTGATGACGCGAAGGTCATCTTGCCGGGCGTGGCCTTGGCGGCAGCCATCAATGCCGCGACGTTGTTGGATGGATCTGCAGCTGCGGTGACCAGTAGTACGGGGTTCTCACCGATCAACATGACGGGTGCTAAATCGCGGGCGAAATCAAACTTCAGATTCGCGGAAACGTTTTGATTGATGACGTTGGCGGTCGTACTCAAAAGCAAGGTGTAGCCGTCGGCAGGTGCGCGAGCGACGGCTTCGGCCGCGATGCTGCTGCCCGCCCCGGTGCGATTTTCAACCACCACCGGTTGGCCGAGGCCTTCTCCCAGCTTAGGCGCGAGCAGTCGCACGATCAAGTCACCGGTCGTGCCTGCTGGAAATCCCACCAAAATTTTGACCGGCTTGTCGGGGTAAGCTGCTGACGCCGGTGCCATGCACACCAGGCTGAACGCCAGTGTGGAAAAAAAGCAAGCAGACAGTTTTTTCATGGGGCGCCTCATGGAGGTTTTCATGGATGGAGGGCGAAAAAATCAGCGTGAACCGAGCACATTTCCCAGCAAGCTCGCGCCATACAAAACGGCGTTGCTCTCGTTGAATCTGGGTGCTGTTGCTAAATATTGCTTTACCGCTCTGACCGCGTCTGAGGGGAAACCAATCAACCTTTCAGCGGCTGCGCGGCCTTGCGCCTCCAGTTGGTCGGCTGCGCAGACTTGACTCAAGACGCCAGCGCTCAAAGCCCACTGGGTGTCCACTTCGTCGGCGGTGTAAACCAAGTGCGCGATGGTTTTGGTTGGCATGCGGTCTAGCAAGGGTGCCATGGCGATGCAGGGCGGAATGCCCCGATCGAGTTCACGCAAGCGAAAGCTGCTGCCTTCGGCGGCGATCGTCAGGTCGCACACAGCGGCGAGCACCAGACCAATGCCCCAGGCGCGGCCATTGACCAAGCCGACGATGGGTTGATCGCAGCGCCGCAGCGCTTCATACAAGGCGACGATGGGGCCGGCATCGTCACGCAACACATCCAACGCATTGACGCCGGCACCCGGCGCGGGTGGTTCAATCTCGCGGCCCAAACAAAAGTCGCTGCCCGCAGCGCGCAGCAGAATCACACGGCAACCGGAGGCCTGGTCCAGTGCCGCCGCCAGCGCCAAGGCCATCGGGTTCGTCAGCCGGTTACTGGCCTCAGCCCGGTTGATCGTGATGGTCGCGATGGCATCTTGCTGCTGGAATTGGATGGGGTCATGCATGACGGTAAATTCTCACCTCACTGTTCAAGAAAAACAGGGGCATGTCCAATAGGTGGACATGGAAAGCTGCTGGAAGTAAGGGGCGCGAAATGCGCCGCGACATTGCATGCCTTGAGGCTACACAACCGGTCGTGGCGAGCGAAGCGCGGCCAGCCACGGATCCGTCATGACGAGCGAAGCGCGGCTTTCTATGACCCCGTCATGGCGAGCGAAGCGCGGCCATCCATCTTTGAGCCGCGCGGTGATGGACTGCCGCGCTGCGCTCGCAGTGACGGAAATTTGGCTCGCAGTGACGGGCATTCTTTGCTTGCCATCACGTCAAAATGGGTCAGTCAAAACAGCCTAAAAAATGATGCTTCAATGACTCTGCGAGCCCCGATGCGCCCAAGCCGTCGTGTGCTTTTCAACGGCACTGAACAGCTCATACATAAGCATGGCCATCGCGCCGATGACGATCAAACCCGCAAAGGCCAGCGCCAGTCGCTGTTGCGAGCCAGCGCTTTGCATGAGGTAACCAATGCCTGAGTCACCGGCGGTCATTTCGGCCAATACAGTGCCGACAAAGGCCAAGGTGATGGAGACTTTGAGCGAGCCGTAGAAATAGGGCATGGAGCGTGGCAGGCCGACTTTGATCAACACGTCAAGGCGCTTGGCACCGAGCACGCGCAGCACGTCTTCAAGTTCGGGTTCCAGCGTGGCGAGGCCGGTCGCCATGTTGACGGTGATCGGGAAAAACGAGATTAGAAAGGCCGTCAAAATTCCGGGCCCCACACCAATGCCAAACCAGACAATCAAGATCGGCACAATCGCCGCCTTGGGCACGGCGTTGAAGGCGACCAATAGAGGGTAAATGGCGGCATAGGCGAGGCGAGACGAACCGACCAAAAATCCCAGCAGCACACCGACCACGATGGACAGGCCAAAGCCGACCATGGTGACCCAGAAGGTTTTCCAGGCGGCTTCGGCGATAGGGCCTGAGAACTCGCCCAGCGCCTGCGCAATTTGCGTGGGTGCCGGAAAAATGAACTCAGGGATGCTGAAGCCCACGCACACTAGTTCCCACAATCCGACCAGCAGCGCCAGCAGGATAAACGGCGACCAGCGCTCTAATTTTTTTGAAGTCATCATGCGGCACCGGCCTTGGTCGCAGCGTCTGCCACGCTGGTGCTGCGAATGGCCCCAATGTGGCCTCGCAGCTCGTGAACGATGTCTGAAAACTCTTTGGTGTAGGTTACCTCGAGATCTCGCGGACGCGGCAGATCAATTTCACGTTTGACCACAAAGCGGCCGGGGCTCTTGCTCATCACATACACGGTGTCGGCTAAAAAGACCGACTCGCGCAGGTCGTGCGTGACCAAAATGACGTTGAAACGCTGCTCAGTCCAAAGGTCGCGCAAGATGCACCACAGCTCTTCGCGGGTGAAGGCGTCAAGCGCACCAAAGGGCTCGTCCAGCAGCAGCATTTTGGGTTCATGAATCAAGGCGCGGCAAATGCTCACGCGCTGTTGCATGCCACCCGACAGTTGCCACGGAAATTTGTCTTCGTAGCCGGCCAGGCCGACTTTTTGCAGCAGCTTGCGCGCGCGTTCTTCGTATTCTTTGCGCTTGGCTTTGAAGTTGCTGCGAAACGGTTCGACGATTTCCAGCGGCAACAACACGTTGTCGACTGTGGTGCGCCAAGGCAGCAGCGACGGCGCTTGAAATGCCATGCCGGAAATTTTCAGCGGACCGGTGACAGGTGAGCCATCAATCATGATGCGACCTTTGGACGGCATTTTCAAACCGGTCGTGAGCTTCATGAAGGTGGATTTGCCGCAACCCGATGGGCCGACGATGGCGATGAATTCGCCTTGCCGGACTTGCAGGTCAATGGCTTCTACTGCGAAGTTTTGTTGCGCCAGCAGTTCATCGTTGTAAGCCAGCCAGACGTCCTGAAAATCGACAAAGCTGTCCGGTGTAGGGGGTGAATTCAAGATGAATCCGTTTTCAGCGCTTGGCTGGCAAAACGTTCAGTTCAGCGGCGCTGGGCAGCATGCTGCCGTTCCAGACGGCGTCCGGGTTGACGCGGGTTTTGGTGCCAAAGGCATCAGACACTTGCGACGCCATCAGCGACAGGCGTGGTCCTTTGAGCTGACCAAAGCCTTCAGCCCGGGCGTCAGGACTGTTGATCACAGTGTCAATGGCCAGCTGCAGGCGGCGTACTTCCAAAGGCACGTTGATGATGCCGTCACGCGCTTTGACGTCGTTGATGGCGGCTGCCGGGTTGGCCATCACGTCTTTGGCGCCTTTGGCGAAGGCTTTCAGGAAGGCCTTGACGGCGGCGGGATTTTCTTTGATCAGCTTGGGCGACGCAATGATGACGTTGCCATACATCTTCACGCCGAAGTCAGCGTAGGGCAGGATGGCGACATCTTCAGCCTTGACACCGCGTGCTTCAAGGTTCAGCAACGAGGTGAAGGTGAAGCCGGTGATGGCGTCTACATCACCGCGGGCCAGCATGGTTTCACGCAGGGGCGGGTCCATGCTGATCCACTGGAAGCCACTGACGTTGTTGGCTTTGGCAAAAATCGGGAAAGCGCGCCGACCGGCGTCAAACACGGGCGCGCCAAGTTTCTTGCCATTCAAATCGGCCGGCGTTTTGATGCCGGATTTTTTCAGTGACATGACCGAAGCCGGCGTGTTGTTGTAGACCACCATCACGGCGACGGGCTTGTTCGGCGCGTCGGGGTTGTTGGCGTGAAACTCCATGAGGGAGGCCAGATCGGCAAAGCCCATGTCGTAGGTACCTGAGGCCACCCGGGTCACGGCACCGCCGGAGCCGTTGCCGGCATCGACCGTCACATCAAGTTGGTTGGCTTTGAAATAGCCTTTGGCGACAGGTGTCAAAAAGAAGGCGGCCGGTCCTTCAAAGCGCCAGTCGAGCTGGAACTTGATGGGGGTGTTCTGCGCTTGGGCTGCACCGAACATGAGGAAAGCGGTCAAGGCCGCTGCGGTTTTCAGGAAAGTACGCGTTTTCATGGTGTTTCCAAGGTGAAAAGTAATGACTTTGATGTGGAGCAATATGCATGCCAATTCCAAAGCGAACTTGACATTGGAATGCCGCATTTTCAGTCATCTTTTTCACTCTGGCGAGCAGCCGGATGCGCAATATCTCCGGATATACCCTGCCAGCAGGCTGAGGTTCCGAACCCACTCCTCGTCCCGTCAGTGCGCGTCGGCTTGCCCCGCAGCGCGTTTCACGGCGTCTTCGTCTTCCTTGGCACCATTGAAGAAGAGATTCAGCAGCACGGCGCTGACAGATGCCAGCAAGATGCCGGACTCGATCAGCGGATGCAAGTCATGCGGCATCCATTGTTTGAAGTTCGGTGCGATCAGCGGGATCATGCCGATACCGATCGAAATCGCGACCACCAGCGCATTGAAGCGGTTGTTCTTGAAGTCAACGCCGCCCAGAATGCGAATGCCGGTCGCGGCCACCATGCCGAACATCACCAAGCCCGCACCGCCCAACACAAAGGTCGGCAGCGACTCGATCAATGCCGCCATTTTCGGCAGCACGCCGAGCACGATCAGGATGATGCCGCCAGCCACGCAGACAAAGCGACTGCGCACGCCTGTCACCGCCACCAGCCCGACGTTCTGTGAAAAGCTGGTGTATGGAAAGGTGTTGAAAATACCGCCGATGAGCGTTCCTAAACCGTCGGTTCGCAGGCCGCGGGTGAGAGCCGCGCGGTCAACTTTGCGGTCGGTCATTTCGCCCAGCGCGAGAAACATCCCGGTGGACTCGATCATCACCACGATCATCACCAGCGTCATCGTCAAAATTAAGATCGGGTCAAACACCGGTATGCCAAACTGAAACGGCAAGACAACATCGAACCAGGCGGCTTTGCCGACTTTGTCGAAATTCATCAAGCCCAATGCTGCGGCCACCACACCGCCAATCACGATGCCGAGCAGTACCGAGATATTCGCCACAAATCCTTTGGCCAGCTTGGCGATCAGCAAGATGGAGAGCAGCACCAGTGACGCAATGCCGAAGCCTGTCAGGTCTGCATATTTGGGGTTGGGTACCGTGGCCACCAAGGCCAGACCTTTAGGCGCAGCGGGCATGGCTGCACCGGCGGCTGAGGTGGCATCGGCCAGCCATTTGGCGTGCTCAGGGTTGACGATGCTCGGCGCGGTGGGGCCGAATGGGTTGCCAAAGATCCAGTTGATACCAATGCGCATCAGGCTGATGCCGATGACGGCAATGATGGTGCCTGTGACCACCGGCGGGAAAAACCGCAGCATGCGGCTGACCAACGGCGCGATGAGCATGGAGATCACGCCCGCGCCGATGATGGCGCCAAAAATCAGTTGCGCGCCTGCTGCACCCGGCGTGTTGTTGGCCATGGCCACCATCGGTGCAACCGAGGCAAAAGTCACGCCCATCATCACGGGTAGCCGGATGCCGAACCACTGTGTCGCACCCAGGGATTGAATCAAGGTCACGATGCCGCAGCAAAACAGGTCGGCCGAAATCAACATCGCCACTTGTTCGGGGCTGAGTTTGAGGGCGCGGCCGACGATAAGGGGTACGGCCACCGCACCGGCATACATTACCAGCACATGCTGCAGGCCGAGCGCTGCTAGCTTGCCGGTGGGAAGTTTTTCGTCTACGGGGTGAACGGCCCCTTTGAGGCTGGTAGATGCTGAATTGACCATGGCGAACTCCTGTATCAAGGATGAATTGTGCGCCAAAGTGTATACACCTTATCCATGCAAAATATCAGCAGAAACCCCAATAAAGCTGAAAATTCAACCCAGCAAGTCGTGCAAGCTTCGGGCTACCACTTTAGTGGCGCGGCGCAGGTCTTCGAGGTCGAGCCGTTCGTCGGCCCGCTTGGCATGCGATTCCAGCACGGTGCGAGGCCCAGCCCCGTACAGAACGCCGGGAATACCTGCCTCGCCGAAGATACGCACATCTGTGTAGAGGGGTGTGCCGCATGCTGGAATCGGTTCGTTGAAGACGGAACTGGCGTTGCGCTGCAAAGCTTCAGCCAGCGGTTTGTGGCCCGGCAGTGGTTTCAGTGCTTTCGAGAGCAACATGCGCCTCACATCAACATGAATGCCTTCGTCCGTGCGGCCTTGGTTGAAGTCCGCTACAGCACCGGCTATGACGGCGCGGATGTCGGCTTCCACGGCCACCGGGTCTTCCTCGGGAATCATGCGGCGGTCTAGCTTGAGGATGACTTTGCCGGGCACCACATTGGTGTTGGTGCCGCCTGAAATAAAGCCAACATTCAGGTAAGGGTGGGTGATGCCCTCAACCTTGGACGTGATGTTTTGGTACAGGGCGTTTTGTGCGAAGAGGGCCGTCAAGATGCGGTTGGCGCCTTGCAGCGCGTCAATGCCGGTGTGCGGTACGGCGGCGTGTGCCATCTTGCCATGTACTGTGAGTTCCATCTGCAAGCAGCCGTTGTGCGCGGTGATCACTTGGTAACTGAAGCCAGCGGCAATCACCAAGTCGGGTTGGATGATCTTGTGTTGCAACAACCACGCCGGGCCGACTTCGCCACCAAACTCTTCGTCATACGTGAAGATCAATTCGATGCCCCCCTGCGTCGGCTTGGCCACGGCCTCTAGGGCGCGCACGGCAAAAGTAAAGGTTGAAAAATCGCACTTACTCACAGCCGAAGCGCGGCCATAAATCTTGCCGTTTTCAATCTCGCCACCGTAGGGTTTTTTGGTCCAGCCTTCGCCCGGCGGCACCACATCTCCGTGGGCGTTCAACGCGATGGTTCGGCCACCGTCACCGTAGTGCCGACGCGCCACCAGATTGGTGATGCTTTCCAGTCCAGCGGCGTGCACTTCGGCTTGCGGAACTTCATGCTTTTCAATCGGCAAGCCCATGGCTTCAATCAGCTCCGCCGCGCGCAGCGCGTGGGGCGTGTTGTTGCCGGGTGGGGTGTCGCTGGGCACTTGAATCAAGGCTTGCAGAAAGCGCGTCTGCTCGTCAAAGTGGGCGTCAACCCAGGCGTCAATTTTTTCGTAGGGGGTGGTCATGTGGTGCAGTTTCTTCAGTTGGATTCAAGTCGGGTCAGCAGATGCATGAACGCGTCGACTGCCAGTTGCATGTCGTCGCTTGTGCTCGACTCCAGCGGGTTGTGGCTGATGCCGCCATTCTGGCCGCGCACAAACAGCATGGCTTGTGGCATCACTTCGTGCAGCTTCATGGCGTCATGGCCAGCGCCACTGGGCATGCGGTGCAACGGTGCGCCAAGTGCGTTAACCGCCGCTTCCCAGCGCGCCTGCCAAGCCGGCGCGCTGGGTGCCGCCGCAGCGCGCATGGTTTCTTCGGTCTTGTACTGAACCCCACGCCGCTCACAAATACGTTGCAGTTCTGCCAGAATGTCGACCGCCAAAACGTCGCGTTGAGCGTTGTTGGGGGCGCGCATGTCGAGCGAAAAAAGACAGCGACCAGGCACCACGTTGACCGAGCCATTCGGCACTTGCAGCATGCCGATGGTGGCCACGGAGTCGCCGTCTTTGAGTGCCCGCTGCTCCACATACAAAGCCAGTTCGGCCATGGCGACGGCGGTGTCGGCGCGGCGGTTCATGGGCGTGGTGCCAGCGTGGCTGGCGGTGCCGATGATCTCGCACTGCATGCGAACGCTGCCGTTGATAGAGGTGACGACGCCCAGCGGCAAGTCGAGTTCATTCAGCACTGGACCTTGCTCAATGTGCACTTCGACAAAGCCTAAGTAGTCAGCCGGGTTGCGCTGGAGTGTCGGGATGTCTTCAATCTTCAAGCCGGCGTGCGCCATGGCGTCTCGCATCTGGATGCCGTCGGCGTCTTGCTGGTCTAGCCACTCTGGTTTGAAGTCTCCAATGAGCGCACCTGAACCTAAGAATGTGGCTTTGTAGCGCTGGCCTTCCTCTTCTGCAAAGGCGACCACTTCAAAGTGAAAGGGCAGACGTTTTTGTTGGCGATGCAATTCACGCACGCAAGCCATGGCCGAAAAAATACCGAGTCGTCCGTCGTACTTACCGCCGTTACGCACAGTGTCGTAGTGCGAACCGGTCATCAGCGTTTTGGCTGTGGGTGTGACCGCCAAGTAGCGACCCACCACATTGCCCACGGCGTCAATGTGCACGTCGTCAAAGCCGCAGTCTTGCATGTGCTGAACGATGAACTGGGCACAGGCGCGGTGTGCGTCGGTCAGGTAGGTGACGGTGAGCTGGCCTTGCTCGGCGTAGCCGGGGTCGCTGAAAGCGCTGAGCTCTTCTTGCCAGTCCCAGACTAAATTACCCAGCACCGGTTCATAGCCAAACTTGTCGTTGAGTCGAATTTCAGCGATGCGGTTGATGTTGCGCAGGCACTCTTGCCGTTCAAACTCCGGGTGGCCGAGCAGACGCCGCGCAAAGGTCTCGATAATTTGCTGCTTGTTCAGGCCGATGCCGCGTGGCCCGCGCACAGCCAAGATGAAGGGGAAACCAAAGCGTGCGTTGTAGTCGCTGTTGAGTTGCTGGATGACGGCGAACTCTTGCGGCGTGCATTGCGTGAGGCCGGCTTTGTTTTGCTCGTTGCTGGACTCCGCCGTCAGGCTCTGGCTGACCATCGCTTTCCCCGCGAGTTCGGGGTGGGCCTGAATCAAGAGGACTTGCGCTTCTTTGCTGGCACTGTGCAGCGCGAGCGCTAATTTGTATTTCAGGTCGGTCAGCGACTTGAAGGGCCGCGCTGCCAGTGCTTGTCCAGCCACCCAAGGGGAGTGTTCATACAGGCCGTCCAGCAGTTGCAGCGCTTGGGCGTGCGTTGCGTTGTTGAGTCGGTCCAGCGTCAAGGTTGCGGTGGTCATGCTGTGGCTACAGAGTTGGAGTGAAAGGGTGCTTGGCTTGCCAATGGTTGGCGATGTCGATGCGGCGGCAGACCCAGACCTTGTCGTGCTGTTGCACGTGGTCCAGAAAACGCTGAAGCGCCACCAGCCTGCCGGGTCGGCCCAGCAGACGGCAATGCATGCCGATGCTCAGCATCTTCGGTGCGTTCAAACCGTTGGCATCGCCTTCTGCGTACAGCACGTCAAAGCTGTCACGCAGGTAAATGAAGAAGTCTTCAGCTTGCGCAAAACCTTGCGGCAATGAAAAGCGCATGTCGTTGGTGTCCATCGTGTAGGGCACTACCAAGCGCGGCACTACTGCACCGTCGGTGCGCTTCACTGTCATCCAGAAAGGCAGGTCGTCACCGTAGTAGTCACTGTCGTACGTTAGCCCGCCGTCATCAGCCACCAGACGCCGCGTTTGCGGGCTGTCACGCCCGGTGTACCAGCCCAGCGGCCGGGTGCCGGTGAGTTTTTCTATGGCGTCTAGGCCCAGGCGCATGTGTTCGCGCTCAGTGGCTTCATCCAAGTTTTGATAGTTGATCCAACGCCAGCCGTGGCACGCAATTTCGTGGCCGAGTTCGACGAAGGCGGCGGTCAAGTCCGGGTGGCGCTGCAAGGCCATGCCGACACCAAACACGGTCAACGGCAAACCGCGTTTTTCGAACTCGCGCAAGATGCGCCAGACGCCCGCGCGTGAGCCGTATTCGTAAATGCCTTCCATGCTCAGATGGCGCTCCGGAAAACTCGGCGGGTTGAACATCTCGGACAAAAACTGCTCCGAGCCGACGTCACCGTGCAGCACCGCGTTCTCGCCGCCTTCCTCATAGTTCAAGACAAACTGCACCGCAATGCGGGCTTGCTCTGGCCATTCAGCGTTGGGTGGATTTCGGCCGTAGCCAACGAGGTCGCGCGGGTAGGGAGCAGTGGTGTCGTAGGTCATTTTTTGAGCTTCGCAGCAGGGGTGTCAGGACAGCGCCATCGAAATGTCATTCGACGGCACTTTGCGGTCGAAGGTCAGGTTTTCTTCGACGTGCAATAGGTGGTCATGCATCAGTTGCACTGCCTTGTCGACATCTCGTGCGGCCAGCGCCTTGACGATCAACGCGTGTTCATCATGCGAGTGAGCGGCCGCCGCGCTGGACTGGTACATCAGCGTGATCAGGGCGCAACGCGAGATCAGGTCGCCGAGCACCTGCGCCAGCACTTGGTTACCCATGAGCTCCGCCATGCGCACATGAAAGTCCCCCAACAACTCATTGCGGCTGGGCACGTCTGCGCGGTCGAACGCCGCTTGTTCGCGTGCCACATGCTCCTTGAGTGACTTGATGCGGGCAGGTGTGCTATCCCGCACAAAGGCCCGCGTCATCTCAGCTTCTAGCATGCGCCTCACGGCAAACACCTGCTTGGCCTCAGTCACTGACGGCGCCGCGACAAAGGCGCCGCGTGCTGGCTCCAGCCTGATCAATCGGTTTTGCGATAACTGAAACAAGGCCTGCCGCACCAAGGTGCGAGACACGCCAAAGTGGTCGGCCAATTTTTGCTCGGCCAGCTTGGTACCGGGGTGCAATCGATGCTCGACGATGGCTTTGGTCAGGGCCTCGACAATCGCATAAGTAGTGGATGATTCCATCGGCCGATAATAGCTGAAACCCCAAAAACTGTATACACTTTTGGTAAACCAAATGCTGGCTAATCAGCACCCACGTCACCGCTTATAGGAAATATCATGGGCTTGAGCACACACGTACTGGACACCATGCACGGCACGCCAGCCGCCGGCATGACGGTTGAACTGCACACTACTCAAGGCGACCAAGCCATGCTGGTGAAGCGCTTCATCCTCAACGCCGATGGGCGCAACCCCGACGGCATGCTGTACGACCACGCCAGCCTGAGGACCGGCACTTACCGGCTGGTGTTTGACGTGGCAGGCTACTTCAAGTCACGCGGGGTCGAGCTGCCCGAGCCGCCGTTTTTGAACAAAGTGAGCCTTGACTTCGGTGTGGCCGACGCTACTGCCCACTACCACGTGCCGCTGTTGGCCAGCCCGTGGAGCTACTCGACTTATCGCGGGAGTTAGTCAACCACGCGGTGCGTCAGGCGTATTTCTTAGAGTCAAACCCGCTTTTTTTGTACTGCTAGAATACCGACTCAAATATGAGGAAGAGTGGCAGAGTGGCCGAATGTACCTGACTCGAAATCAGGCGTACCGTAAGGTACCGTGGGTTCGAATCCCACCTCTTCCTCCAGTGAGCTAGTGAATACGCGCCTTCTGGCGCGTTTTTCATTTCTACCCACCAATTTACCCGCCATTGAATTTGACTACTTCTTAGGCGAGGAGCGACGTTTACCTTTGGCGTTTCACTCGCTTTAACTCAGCGGCCCGACTCCCGACTTGTTTTGCACAACGGTTGTCACTGGTCGGTCTTCTTAGACCCCACCGTACCTCCACCAAGCCAATGTGGCAGGTCACCCCAGCTTTGGCATAAATCACTGTTCGTCGCAGACTTCTGAGATTTCTGGTGAATGGTGTCTAACGTTGGACATGAGGTGTGGCTGAATCTATCTATGGCGAATTTCTATTACCCTGTCAGACTCACGAAGCAGTGGCAGAGCCATTCACGGGCATCACACACTTGAAATGAAGTTCAGTGGAGCCAAGCCGGGCTAGTGCCGCGGGCGTCGTTGTTACTTGCAAGGTTTGAACCTCCAACGCCTTGCTTCTGCAAAATTCGTTAGCCTCTGCATACACCGCAGCTTTGTTCGATAGAGACACCCCAAGTCCCGGCGAACCATCTTTCTTCCCAATCAAATAAGAGTCGCGATCCATCTGTACAAGCCCGGTGCTCGTGCATCCTGTGGTGTGGCAAGTGACAACAAATAATGCTAGAAACTGGTGTTGATTCACTAAATTTTCCTTCTGTGCCCAAGCGGGACGTGCAATCTAATTGTGCCCTGCTGACATGGAAAGCTAGTCTCCGAATGGATTGCGTTTCGCTAGACCCCGGTGGGGCTACCAAATTCAGCTTAGCTAGACCCCACCCTACCCGTACCCCCCGTTTTGCAGAATGGGTCCCCTCAGTCGGTATGCACTGAGTGGTGGACGAGCGATCCATGGCTATTTAAATTTATTTTTTAAAAGATGCCTATGTCTAGAGGTGTAGCTGACTTGGATTTAAATTAATTAAACCAAATAATACGCAGTGATTGAAATGCTTTAAATGATTTAATAGTATTATTTATTTGTTGCTTTTTCACAATTTAGTAGAAAATTTGTGTAACTTATGAGACTTAACAAGTAATATCTAAATCTAACTTAAAGGATTACTATGATCAAAATTGCTATCGCTTCCGCTTTGACTTTGGCTGCTTTCAGCGCATCGGCTCAAATGTATGGAGAAATCGGCGTCACATCCGTTAAATACGAAGATACCGTATTCGGCTACAACGCTGAGACTTCCCCAACAGCCATTCGCGGTGTTTTTGGCTACGAGATCAATCCAAATTTTGCAGTCGAAGCACTGGCCGCGTTTGGCATGAGCGACGACAACGTCCAAGTGCGCGGTTACACGGTTCCGGGCGTTAAATTTAAAGTTGATAACGTCTTCGGGATTTATGCGAAGCCAAAAGTCAAGTTCACGCCTGAGTTGGAAGGATTTGTTCGTGCAGGCTTTGCGCAGTCCAAAGGCACTGCGTCCCTGAACGGCCAAAGTTCATCAGCTAGCGAAAGCGGTTTTTCATACGGCTTAGGCTTGAGCTACGCGCTGAACCCAAAGACATCCTTGAATGTTGACTACATGTCCTATCTTGATAAGAACAACTCAACAGCGACTGGCTTTACTTTTGGCGTTGGCTACAAGTTCTAAGCAATAGAGAAAACTAAAAAAACCACTTGAAAGGGTGGTTTTTTTATGCCCAAAGTTGCGCTATATAACTAGGCGGACTGACGGTTTGACGTCATCCACAGCATATTCAAAACACGCTGGGGGATAGCTTTAAGTAGAAGCGGTATTTGCTAACAAAAAGGTATCTCATGATCTTACGTAGATTGAGCAGCGTGCTCACCTTAACCCCAATGTCGGTCTCGCTAGCAGCCGGGTTGACCATTTTGTTAACTGGTTGCGCCATCCAGTCGCCTGCCATCACCCCAGTCGAGGCGCCGCAGTCCGCGTCCGCACAAAAAGCTGCCCAGCAGGCACTACTGGCAGCGGCTCCCAGCGTACCCACCTTGAAGCGAAAAATCGCCTTGGGCCGGATTACAAATGAGACTAATTACGGTCAATCCTTACTGCGGGACAGGAATGACGATCCGCTGGGCAAACAGGTCACCGACTTGATGAGTAAGGCACTGACATCTTCCGGTGCCTACCTTGTGTTTGAACGGCCCGATATTGGCCGCTTGCAAGCCGAGAGCCGATTGATGGGTTCAACTCTTAATATTGTTGGGGTAGACGCTCTGATCATCGGATCACTGACAGAGTTTGGACGTAAGACTATGGGTGCAACTGGTTTTGCCTCATCCAGTAAACGCCAAGTTGCTTTTGCAAAGGTCGACATTCGAGTGGTCGATGTGAACACTGGCCACGTGTTCTTTGCTACCTCTGGTGCAGGCGAAGCGTCCACAGAAACAGCATCCACATTCGGCTTTGGATCTCAGGCAAGTTACGACGGCACGCTCAACGATGCGGCCATTCGTCAGGCTGTTAGCGAAGCAGTAAGCCGCTTGTCTGTGGAGATGAGTTCTCGCCCATGGCAAACCGCAATTTTAAAAATTGATGGCAGTAAGCTATTTCTAGGTGGCGGCCGCTCGCAAGGTATTAAGCCGGGCATGCAGTTCACTGTTCATACGATGGGTGAGCAGGTGAAGTCTTCTCAAACCGGTAGCGTGGTGACCTTACCGGGTCAGATGTTAGCGACGGTTCGCATTGATGCTTTGTTCGGTGACAGCGACCTTAATGAAGGCTCGGTGGCATCCCTCCTTTCCGGATCGCTCGGCACCTACAAACCCGAACAACTTGTCATCCGTTTTGATGGGACCAAATGATGAAACACACTCTTGCTGCTACGGCACTAGCTTTAGCAATGCCACTGGTTTTAGTGCTTGGCTGCACACAGATGCCTACAGAGAAACAGAGCGTATCGGATATGCGACCGCAAATTTCCTTCAAGGTATCTGATAGCCAGCGGCACAGCGCCCGCGTTGTCATTGATGGCTTGGACATGGGCAACGTCGGCAGTTATCTGGATGGCACCTCTGCCCTACGAATCGTTTCGGGTACTCACCAGCTGCGCATTGTGCAGGGCTCGCAAGTGCTGCTGGATGAAAAATTTTATGCCGGTGACGGCGTCAACCGCAGCTTCATCGTTCAGTGAGTATTGCCATGAAGAACCAAATCTTTCTTGCTCCCCTGCTTCTATCCCTAAGCCTGCTCGGCGGCTGCGCCGCCCCCGGACTATATAACTGGGGAGGGTACGAACAAGCACTTTATTCCGGCTACAAGGACGTCACCAAGATGGAGGCTATGCGGATAAATTTAGAAGCCCATATTGGTGCGATGGAAAAGTCAAATCAGAAAGTTGCCCCCGGGCTGTATGCTGAGCTTGGCACTCTCTACCTACAAACTGGCTCCTCTGATCTAGCAATCAGTTATTACACCAAGGAGCGCTCTGCTTGGCCGGAAAGCCGCACGCTCATGACCGCATTGATTCAAAATATTGAGCGCCGCCAGCAAGCTGCCACAGAAAGCAAATCATGAAAGTCGGACTCGCCATATTTGCTGCTGCATGTTCACTGCTAACTGGGTGCGTAACTCAACCGGCAAAAAAAGATATGAGCGCTTTCTATGCAGCCGCTCCAAGGTCTATCTTGGTTGTGCCGACCATCAACCGCTCGCTGGATGTAGATGCACCTAGCTACGTATTAGCCGCCTTGCCGATACCAATTGCCGAAAAAGGCTATTACGTGTTTCCAGTGAATACGACAAAGTACGTGCTGGAGCAGGAAGGCTTTTACGAAGGCGAGCAGATTCATCAGCAGCCAACCGAGAGCTTGGCTAAGTTGTTTGGATCTGATGCAGTGCTGTATGTCGCAATCAAGCAGTGGGATGCCCAGTTTGCTTTCATTACGACGACGGTGACTGTTGATTTTGAGTACCGACTGGTCAGTAAAGATGGCACAGAAATCTGGAAAGAAGAAAAGAAGATGCAATACCAGCCGCAAAATAATAGCGGCGGTGGCTTGATTGGCATGGTGATCAGTGCCGCCGTAGCACGGGCTGCGCCTAACTACATGCCCCTGACCCAGCAAGCCAACCAACAGGTGTTTGTTTTGGGACCTAATCCTCTGCCAAACGGCCCATACCGACCAATGGACCCTGCAAAGTAAAAACTGAACTCCGGCGGTGTGATGCTGCCCGTAAAAGCAGGCTCAAAGCGGAAGCATTAAGCAAAGCAAGCGGGCCTCAAGTGGTAGATGGTTTCCGTCCCGGCGTTCGCGGGCCACTCATGATCCCCAGCAGGTGACCAAGGTCTTCGAGTTCGCGCAGCCTGCGCATACCCAGTGCCCGTTCTGTTCGCGTTTTGCGGGTTTCGAATCCTTGTAATGTCTTGGCGGCTGCGCAACGTTGTCTGCCTTCTTTGGTCTTCGGGCCGGAACCTTTCCCTGAATGCATACGGCAAACATTCATGGCTCGAATCGCGGGCCCACGGCACTGTTGTTGTGATCTCTTCGACTTGGCTTGACACTGGTTGCATCGGATTCGGCCGCCAAGGGTGGTGATAGTTGACATGAGTTTCCTTATTAGACAGCTTTCTGCACTCAGTGCGGGGCTCTTTGGGTGGGCTGACTTTTGCATTGCGCGCAGCTCCCCATGCGCGGCGTAGCCAGGCTTGCCACCTTTGCCACCCAAAACAGAAAAACTTTCTCCATATTCTTTTATTTCTACTATTTTTTTAAAAGAGGTGGCAAGGGTGGCAACAGGCTCAAAACCCGCACCACCCCTCAGTAATCTCAAGCCACCTGTGGTGGCAAGGCGTGGCAAGGGTGGCAACGCCGAAGGTCGAAGCAGCCATTCAGTCTGGTTCACTGTCGTCTCCCTCATCCCAGTCAAGCTCACACCCCAGATAAGCTGAAAACTCGTCTCGTGCGGTCTTGATTGCAGGTAAGCGGAAGCCCCGGTGCTGCACTGGATGGTGAGTACCAACCACTTCACGCCTTCTTGTTGCCGATGGACAAATACGGCGAATAGTGTCAGCCACCTGCGCTTTTTGCAGGGTGTGGTGACGTTGCGCGTTCTTGTCGTGCTCCCGGTAAGAGCTCAACAAACTGCTGGTGGACACGAATACGTCAGTCGTCCATGTGTCCGAGCTATAACTGCCACCAGCCAAATCCGCCGACGTGAGTACCTCGTACCAAAAACGTTCAAACCCCTGAAGTGACCGCAACTTTTGAGTCACTTGTTCATCGGTTTTTGGCTTCACTCGGACGTTAAATCCGCTGATGTCTTTGCGCTGCAGGTAATAAGCCAAGGCATTTAGCGTACCGGGGTCGTTGATTGCCGAAGTCACAGCGCTGAAGTAGGTCGTATCTTGCTTGCGGGCTGGCGATAAACGCAGAAACAAGAAGCGGCGGTCATCACGCTCGACGTTTGCAAAATGCTCATGGTTGCTAGACGCGAAAAACCGGTGCACGGAGTCAATGCTCCTTGACGGCTGGTACTTCTGCTCGATCTGGATGTACTGCTCGGTCACAGTCGATTTCAACCGATCAATCGCACGCCGATCGCCGTAAAAGAGCGCCTCATCCATGCAGACGACGAAGTTTCGCTCCAAGGCGGCGTTGAACTTACCAATCACTTGGTCAACATCAGAAACTTGCAGCGTTGTTATTCGCCAAATAGCGCGAAGCAGACTGAAAAAAACACCCTTGCCAGTGCCTTGCCCACCCAGAAGAACAACTATGACACCCGGCTTTTCTTCTGGCCTCTGGATCATGTGGGCCATGTATTGCACAAGGTAGTCATACGCGTCGCTGTTCCCGCCGCAAATCACTTCCCGCAAGTAGTCCCTAAGCAGCACCCAGCAGCCGGGTGCTGGATGTACGGTTGGGCCGACCCAAAAGTTCAGAGTCGTTGGCGGTGTTTTAAGTGGGCTGAATGCGGTTGCTTCGTATTGCAGGGTGTTTGGTGAGACCCAAAAATCCTTGACCACATCATTCGGCTTACTCGCCACTGGCAAGCGTTCAAGTGCGCGCTTCATCAGTAGTTCGGCATCGGCCTTTTTGTAGAACGAGACTTCGCCTTTGTGCGCTCCAGACAAAGCACTGGCGATTTGATGCCTATCAACCACACGGATTTCGCCTGATAGGTCGATGATTGCAAACCGATCCTGCAAATTTTGCAGGGCTGTCGTTGGCAAGTTGAGGTAAATAGGGTTAGCCAATCCAGCCCCCTTTACGTGCGTGGAAGTACACGGTTCCAAGAGTTGGGCCAGTATCGTGCGCTGGGTCAAAGGTCTGCACCACCGTCCAGAATGCGGCGTCTTGGTAACGTGTCGGAGCTGACTCACTCCATGCCTTGGCAAGATCAACCGCACATTGCCAGCCTGTGCTTAGGATGGCCCACACAATGTCACGCCAAGTATCCCGTCCACAGTCTGCGCTGACATGACTAAGCAAAAGCTTGACGACGGCAATCTCCCTTGGCGTCTCAGGGCGGGGCGTGTTAAGGCTCAACGTAGCCGACTTCGTACATGGGCCACTGCTTTGCCGGGCTGGCCGCTTGCAAGTTCGTTTGCCTGACTTCATGTTGAGCCAGATTTTTAGCAAACTGTTGGGTATGCCGGGAATGCTGAGTGGCGACCCGCTGCCAAGCCACTGGTATTGGCTGCCTGTCGGATGAACGCTGGGTGGAAGGATGTCCTGCACGGTTGTACCGTTCTTGGCTGCACACCGAAACTCCAGCATCATTGTCCCGTCAGGTCCGTGCACCTGCTTTGACTCAAGAGCGCCGACGTCCTGCGGCAATCGGTACAAAAGTTTTCGGCTGTTCTCCTTACCGGACCAAATGACAACTGCATCGGTACTGCGGAGCAGCTGATCGAGGTCGACGCCTTCCTTTGCGAGCCACTTCTTCGATTCCTTGTAGTTGTCGAGGTCGATCGCACACGTTGGCGTGGGTGTACAAAACGCGTGAGCCAAACCAACGTTCTCACCGTCCAGAAGCAACGCCCCTTGATGGGTATTGATGGCGTTTTCTCGAAGGTTCCAGCCACGCGAAGTTGGCCCTTTCTCACGGAAGGGTACGGACACCAATGCAAGGCCGCTCTGAATTAAATCTAAGGTATTCATGCCGCCCCCGAAGTGGTTGGCTTGGCCGCTACGATGGTCAAGCCACCGGGGAAAACACAAAAGTCGTGCGTACCAGAGCAGATGCCGAAGTACTGCTCACGCGTGAGACCATGCCCGTTCTCTATCGCCGCAACAGGATCGAAGTCGTTGAGTTCCATGGTCAGCATCGACGTGACCGCAAACGGATAGATGCAACCGTCTTGAGCCAAATCTGCCCGTTTGGAATTGGCAAAGCACTGGTGAGCCATCGACTTGCGTGAAGCCTTTTCGGCAGCTTGATAGGCCGCATGGCATTCAGGGCACATCATGTAGATAGCTGTGTCGTTGTGCGGCAATTTTTCAACGACTGTCGGCATTGCATCGACAAGATCAAACTCCGACTTGCAGTGGGGGCAGCATGCATGACCGTACGGGGGGATGTAGGAGTGCTTCATTTGGTTGCCCCTTTCTCGCCGGATGCAATACCGTCTACCTTGCCATCGATGCGCTTCCAGTCATTACCCTGAGTTGATTCTGCCCAGTCAGTGTCATGCGTGGGGTAGCTCATGCTGCCTCCTGCGCATTCTTGCGATCAAGTACCCATTGATCAACGTCTTTTTCGAGCCACCCAACAGCGCGGCCTCCGGGGATCAATGTGAACGGTTTGGGGAAAAGCCCCCGCGCCACCATGTCGAACAGTTTTGCGCTGCTGAGCTGCAACTTTTTGCAGACTTCGTTGTGGCGAATGACTTGTACGTAAGTACCGGAAACCGACTGGTTTTGAACTCGCTGCATGTGCCCTCCTGTGTATTACGCTATCCAGCAGGGCCAATGTATGAGGGTTGTTAGTCACCTCAAAGAAACGTATCTGGAGTACCTATTTTTTCCCGAAGGTGAATGTCGGCTTGCGGTCGGTTGAGACTTTGTTCCAGTTCTTTCTTGCAGTTGTTCTTTTTACCGCAGGCATAGCTGAGCTGATTTCGTCAAGAGCTGTCGTCGTTTTCTTTTTTTCTGGGGAAGTCTTCTCTGTGGCCGCAGCGATGTATCCGGCAGTAATTTTTTGCCGAATCTCGGACAGTAATCCGTCTTTGCGCACACCTTGTTTCTCGGGGACAACGTTGAAGATCTCGTTTGCATCTTCACCACAGGCAATGTTCTTTAAAGCTCGATGGAGCCACTCCGAAACATCTGCGGGAAGAGCTGTTCCGCGCACCTGAGCAAGTTCAATGGCCTCAGCGTGGTTCCATAAACGTCGTTGCCGCTCTATTAGACGAGCTGTTGACGACTCGTTCGATGTGGTTTTTTTGGTCACGCCTTGCTCCTTGTTGTGATCGTCACAACTACATCGTTTAACTTGGGCGTGTCAATGAAGGTCTGCCATAGCTGCATCAGCTTGGCTCTTTTTTCAAGTTGGTCTTGTCTGCGGTAGGCGGCTTCGGCTTTGTTCGCGATGGTGTGTGCCAATGCCAGTTCCAATGTTTCGTTTGCAAAGCTGGTTGTTTCGGCTGCCCAGTCACGAAATGTCGAACGCAGGCCATGCGGGGTGTAGTCTGAGAAAATCGCCATGCGCTTCATCACAATTCGGCAAGTGCCCGTTGACATGTGACTGTTCTTCTGGACGGAGTGCCCGGGGAAGATGTATTCATTTTGAGTTGCTGCTTTCATGGTTTGCAGGATTGCCATTGCCCGTGTTGATAGGGGTATCCGGTGCTCCTTGCCTGCTTTCATTCTTGAAGCAGGGACGGTCCAGACTTGACCATCAAAATTGACCTCACTCCATTTGGCTGCAACCACTTCACCAGTTCTTGCGGCAGTTAGCAACATGAACTCCAACGCCAAAGGAGCGTTGCCACCTTCCTTACGAAGTGCCTTTATAAAATCGTTGATTTGACGGTACGGGATGGCAGCGTGGTGCTCGACCTTTTTGATCTTCTGTGACTTAGGCAGTAACTCACCTAGCGCCCCCTTCAGCCGTGCTGGGTTGTCACCCTTGCAGTAGCCCCTCGCTTTGCACCAGTCAAGAACCGTTTCGATACGCTGCCTTACTCGCGTGGCAGTTTCCGTTTTGGTTTGCCATATGGGCTGCAAGACTTTATGGACGAGCTCAGTGTTGATCAGGTCAACGGACGTTCGGCCAAGCAGGGGACTTGCATAGGTGGTGAGCGAGTTCTGCCACTGTTGACCATGCTTGATGCTTTTCCACTCAACGGCTTTTGCAGACATGCACTGAATGAGTGCTTCATCAAAGGTGATTTGATGTGCCCTTGTTGCAATGGCTTTTGCTTTTGTCTTGTCACGTTCGTCTTTTGGGTCAAAGCCATTGAGGACCTGAAGGCGCAGTTCGCCGCTCAATGCGCGTGCATCAGTCAGTTTGCGAATACGAGCCGAACCAAGCCCAAGTTCACGGCGTTTACGCGTGGTTGGACTGGTGTACCGGAATACCCAAGACCGCGTCACCCGGTCTTGAACTGGGGTCACCTGTAAGTACAAGCCAGTATGCGGACCGTCAGCGTGGTATCCGGGTCGTACTTCTGTCTCAACCTGTCTGGCTGACAGGGTTTTTGCTGCTGTTCTACCCACCAATTTACCCTCCAATAAGTGGTAGATTTTACTGGGTCTTACTGGAGTTGACTAGAGCCTAAATCGATTTTCTAAAGTGATTTGCAGACTGAAATAAGCTTTATTGGAGTTCTTTGGGTTTGGATGCGTAGGACACCTCTTCCTCCAGTGGCTGCAAGGGGTTTTTGCTATTAACTTGGTAGCATTAAATTTCCCCGTATTGTTGCTTGTAGGCAACTTGCACAAATGCAGCAGCCGCATCCGTAGTCTGTTTAAAGTTTGCTGCTCGCCAATGTCGCGCGTGCCCGCTGAGATGGTGTGCAGCATCGGTTTCCACACATGGGCTGAGTCGTGGTCGATCAGTGTGATGGGCGGTATTCGCGACGCGCAGCTTGCGCCTGAGCCGGCCAAGCGCACTGGCGATCTCGAGGCCGGCCACGTCGCCGCCGACCACGACGATGCCCGCATTCGAACCCGTCGGTTGCTACTCAATCCTCACTTTTTCAGTCATTTGGCATCCTGCTATATCGGTCGTGATGGCACGATGTCTGGTGGACAAGCGGCGTCCATGTTGTTGTCCCGAACCGCCGACAGGTGACGTGCGATGGCGTTCGCCGCTTGGTCTGTCACGCGCTGCGCCCCCAGTGCCAGTGCATCGATCCCGTAGCCGACGGCTTCGCTTCCCGACCATTGACAGGCAGCACTGCGATCTGCATCGGTGCGTCGCAGAGTCCAGCTGAAGGCGGCATCAACACGTGTGTTCTCTAGCGCGTCGAATTGGCGCAACTGCACCGCAATACGCCAAGTTGGCTGACTCTGTGGGCGACCGCCTCGGCTCACGTCGATGGCGCCTAGCCGAGAGGCGATCCCGCTGGCCAGAGCATCCCGCAATTCGTTGTCCAGAGAGGAGGTCCAGCGGTGCTGCTCCAGCAGTTCAAGCGCAGCGCTCCTGCCTCCGGCAGGGGTCACCACCATTTGTGGACGCGCCAAGCGCTCAGGCACAGCGATGGGTGCTAGTTCAATGAAAACGGGAGATGCCCCGCTGATCTTTGCTGTGGTTTGATTCACTGCGGTTGGCGCTGTGAGCGTGTAGTAGCGATTCGGCGGGCTTGCACAACCCGTTGCCACCACGACGGCGGCCAGGAACCATCCTCGGTTTAAAAAACGTAGATTCATTTTGGGTCTTCCGGTTTGCCGCGCAACAGTGCGTCAGGGTGGCGCTCCAGATAATCGGTCAGTACTCTGATCGAGCCGGCAGCACGTGTTAATTCTTGAAGCGTTTGACGCATGTCTTGCTGCAGCGGTGAGTCCTGCGCCAGTGTCTGCTGAGCACTGCGGATGGTCTTGCGTGCTTCCTTCATCACAGCAGTGATTTCTGGCGACACATCGTTTTTCAGTGTTTGCATGAGCTGCTCGGCACCGCTCAGGGTCTTGTCGAGCGTGGCCATGGTTGTCAGTAGGTTGGCGGCCATTTTTTCGAGCGGCAGTTTATTGATCTTGCCCGCGATGTCCTGCACTTGCGACTGAAGCTCGTTAAGACTGCTGGGCACCGTTGGCAGTTCAAGCGGGAGTTTATGGAGGTCAACGTTGGCGGTGGTCAAGTTGGGGAAGAAGTCAATCGCGACATAAAGCTGGCCGGTCAGGAAGTTGCCTGTGCGCAGTTGTGCGCGCAGCCCTTTGCCAATCAGGAACTTAGTCAATTCTTGTTGCTTGGCGGTCGAATCCTTCTGTGACTCGGCCCCTTGACGGCGCAGTCGATCGGGGTAAATTTGTACCATGACCGGCATGCGAAATGCCCGTTCGTCGCGGTCAAACTGAGCGCCAATAGACTTGACCTCTCCTATCACGACACCCCGAAAATCGACCGGTGCGCCGGGAGACAGGCCACGCAGCGACTGGTCAAAAAACAGCACCACGTTTTGCGCTGTGCCATCCGCCTGTTTCATGGCGAAGGACTCGTCACCGGCCAGTGTGAAGGCGGTGTTCTCGGGTGCTACCGGACCCATTTCTTCCTCCGGCGCGCCAAAAGCGATGCCACCCAGCAGAATGGTGGCGAGCGACTGCGTGCGCAGCGTCAGGCCACTGGAATTGATCTGCATGTCCAGGCCGCTGGCGTGCCAAAAGCGGGTATTAGTGCCGACGAATTTGGCATAGGGAGTGTTGACAAACACGCGCAATGTGACGCCCCGGCCATCGTCATCGAGCTCGTAAGCCACCACCTGGCCGACCTTGATGCGGCGGTAGTAAACCGGCGAGCCGACGTCAAGCGAGCCAATGTTGTTGGCGCGCATCAGGTACTGCTGACCCGAGGCGTCGCTGGTGACGCTGGGACGCACTTCATGCCCGGTGAATTGGGTGGCCCGCGTCGCGTCGACGCCGGCATCTGCACCAATGTAAGCACCCGACAGCAAGGTGCCCAAGCCCGATATACCGGAGGTGTCGAGCCGTGGACGCACCACCCAGTAGCGCGTGTCTTGAGCCGTGAAGGCTTCGGCGTCCTTGTTGAGCTGAATGGTGACTTGTACATTGGAACGGTCGCTGGCCAAGCGCAGGCTTTTCACCATGCCGATCTGAACGTTCTTGTACTTGACGGTGGTCTTGCCTGCCTCCAGCCCCTCGGCGGTCTTGAAGTTCAAGACGATCTCGGGGCCGCGCTCCAGCAGGATGCGCGCCACCAAGGCGATGCCGACCAGCGCAGCGATCAAAGGGATCAACCAGATCATCGAAGGCAGCCATGTGCGCCGTTGGGTCACCGACGCTGCGTTCAGCGCTTGGTTTGGGTGTTCACTATGAGGGGTCATGGCTGGCTTCCGGTGCGGGGATGAACCGTGTGGATTCGCCCGTTGTTGTTGGTTCATGGCCACTGTTGCGGGCCGATTTGTTCGAGTGGATGTCCCAGATGAGTTTTGGGTCGAAGCTGAGCGAGGCCAGCATGGTTAGGACCACTACGCCGCCAAAGGCCGCGATGCCAATGCCGGCGGTGATCTCGGCCAATCCCTGGATGCGCACCAGCCCGGCCAGCAAGGCCACCACAAACACGTCGAGCATCGACCAGCGCCCGATCAGCTCGATGAGGTGGTAAAGCCGGGTTCGCTCAGCCTGGCGCCAAGCGCTTCGTTTTTGCGCCGTCAGGACCAACAGGAAGAGTGCCGTCAGCTTGAAGAGTGGCACCAAAAAACTAGCGATAAAGATGATGGCCGCCAACCCATAGGCGCCAGAAATCCAGAAGAAAATCACGCCGCTCAGTATCGTGTCGTTTTGCGAGTTGAACAGCGTGCGCGTCACCATGACCGGCATCAGGTTCGCCGGCAAGTACAGCAGGCAGGCCGCTATTAGAAAAGCCCAGGTGCGCTGCAGGCTGTTGGTCTTGCGCGCCAGCAACGGCACACTGCAACGGCCGCAGGCCTCACCTTGCGTCGCCTGCGACCAAACGGAACCGCAATGACGGCACCCCGTTAGCTTGCGCGCGGCAGCGGACGGAGGGGCCGAAGGTGCTTGCCGCGTCATTGCGCACGGCTTTCAACGGGCTGGTATGCGTCCGCCGCGTCCAGCATTCTCCAAAGGCTGCGCGGATCGAAGGCGGTCACCACTGTCAGCAATACCGTTAACGCCATGAAAGCCCACAGCGCAGGACCGGGCATAACGACGGCCATGCTGGAGAGTTTGATGATCGCGATCAACACGCCCAGCAGGAAGATTTCGACCATCCCCCAAGGCTTCAGCAGTTGCATCGCCCGCAACAGCCACGCGAAACCCGGCGCTCGTTGCTGCCAGCGCAACGGCACCAACACCCAGAGCAACATCAGCATCTGACTCAGCGGGAACAACAGCGTGGTCGCCAGTACCAGCAGCGCCACCAGGACCATGTCTTCCCTGGCCAAGGCGATGACCGCACTCAACAATGTCGTCTGGCTACTCAGTCCGCGCAACTCAATCTGGACGATGGGAAACACGTGGGCGACGGTGAAGACCATCAGGCTGGCAACCGTTAGCGGCAACATCCAGTCGTTTTGTTGGCCGTGATGCCTGTCAATTTCAAGGCCGCAACGCTGGCACAACGCCACTTCGCGCGCTTGCAGCTCCAGGCGAACGTGAACAGCATCGCAACTGGCGCAAACGATGACGCCAGGGACTTCTTTCATGCGTGGCCACCAAGTCTCGACACATGAGTCATCTCATTGATCGGGTTGCCCAGCATCAGGACGACTATCTTTGGCTCGACGATCACCGGTTTGTCACATGCACAGCTTGCGCAAAGTTGGCGTTCGAACAGGGCGAAACCAATCTCGAACCCTTTTCTAGCCAGTGCAGGCGCTTGGCGTCACTCTCTGGCCTGTATGTCTGTCGTGGATGGTCAGTGAAAGTGGGAAACATGTTTGACACATTACATTAAATCTAAAAAGCTCATTTTTTAGATGCATTAAATACCTAGTAATTAATAATGTATGGTTGAAGTTTGTCTGATTTTTTGAGGCTTGATCGGCTTTGGCCTCACGGCTGGAGGCGGAATCAAGACCTTGACCCCGAGGGACACTCTCATGCCTGACCACCGACCGTAGATTTCAGATTGTCATATTCCGTTTCAGGGAATCGCTTCAAAGCCTTTGCTTGCAAAGCTCTGCTTAGCTTGGGCGCCGACCAGGTAGGTCATCAGCTGTTTGGCTTCACTTAGGTTGGGCGCCCCGGTCACGATCGCCGCATCGTAGCGGATCCAAACTTGCAGCGAGGCGGGCAGGGGGCCTGCCAGCTTGGCACCTTTGGCCAGCAATATTTCGTTGATCGAGTAGACACCCATGGCGACATCACCAAAACCAACCGGTGTGACCGGGTTGTTGCCCGTGCCCAATTGAGTTTTGGCTTTAACTGCCGAAGTCAGTTCAAGTTGCTCAAGCAGCGCTTTGACCTGTAGCCCGCCTGCGTTTTCGCTCGGATCAGCAAAGATCAGCGATTTAGACTGAAGGATGGCCTGCTTGAATGCCTCAGGGTTGGAGACGTCCATCGCTGGTGCGTCTTGCGGCGTGACGACACCCAGGCCGGTTCGGCCAAGTGCAGAGCGGGTCTCTTTTTGAGTCTGGCCAGCTTTTTCGAGCTCTGTGATGACTTCTTCGGAGGCCATCACCACGTCGGGATGTTCTGAGCCATGCAGCCCGGATTCGATTCGGGAACGATTGACATAGTGCACTGAGACCGATCGTCCGGTGTCTTTTTCAAACTTGACCAGTGCATCGTTGACGGCCGCTTTCAAAGGCATCAAACTCAAAACGGTGAGCTCGCCTGGCCCGGCAAAAGCCGGTGCCAGACAGAAAAAAGACAGCGTCAGGCACGTAGCCAGTCGGCCCAATGGCGGGGTGACGCAAGGCAAGACTGATGGTGGTTTGAACATGTTCATTCCTTACTTTTTCTCACCGGCGACCACATAGGCAAACAGGTTGCCGATTTGCTCTTGCGACAACAAGCTTCTCCAAGGGGGCATGCTGTTCTTGCCAAAGCTGACCGAGTGCATGAAGCGAGGACGTTGTTTGGGTGGAAAAGTGCGCAGGTCAAAGAAACCACCGCCCGGGTCGACCATCTTGGGTCCATGACAAATCGCGCAGTTGTCCGAGAACAGTTTGGCACCCGCTGCAATCTGCACTGGTGTGAATGTTTGAACGTCGTCTTGGGCGAAGGCGGTAGCGCAAAAAAGAGCGCTGATGCCGATCGAAATAAGTGTGCGCAGGGGATGCTCTTTAAAGATGTTCACGTTTCTTGAATCCGTATAAAAAAACAGCCGGAGCAGAATTTTTCGCTCCGGCTGTCGTGGGGTTAAACCCGATTAGTCACAGCCAGTCACGTTTACTGAGGAACAGCAAATGTCCAGACCGAGCCACCTTTAGGCACGTTCTTGAGATCAGGTCCGACGTAGCGGACACCCAGACCACCCAGGCCCGACAACACGGTGACGTATTGCTTGCCTTTGTAGCTCCAAGTGATGGGGCTGGCGTTGATGCCGGAGCTGGTCTGGTATTGCCAAAGTTGTTTGCCGGTGTCTGCGTCCAGCGCGATGAACTCACCCGTGTGACGTCCTGTGAACAACAGTCCGCTCTCTGTAGCCAACATCGATGACCAGTTGGAGTGGTCATTCAGAGGCACTTGCCACTTGGCTTTGCCGGTCACTGGATCAATGGCGCTCATGAAGCCGTGGGGTTCATTGGGTTCAAAGCCGAACTTGGTGTCCTTCATGCCGACCCAGCGTGTGCCTGGCTTGTAGGGCAACTCGAGATCTGACATTTGCATGCTTGACCACATGTGGTTTGTATTGGCGTACAAGAGACCTGTTTTGGGGCTGAAGGCGGCATGTTGCCAATTTTTAGCGCCCACGATATTAGGCCAGAGCTTGACGTTTTCGCCGGCACGTAATTTTTGGGCGACTTCGGTTTCCGCTGGGCGTCCTGTGGCCATGTCGATGTGGCTGGCCCAGTTGACACGCTCATAAGGTTGGGCTGAGAGCAGTTTGCCGTCCGCACGGTCGAGCACGTAAGAGAAACCGTTGCGGTTGAGTTGCATCACGGTCTTGCGCATTTTGCCGTTGACTTTGACGTCACCCAAAATCAACTCGGAGACCGCATCGTAGTCATACACATCGTTCGGTGTGAACTGGTAGTGCCACACCATCTCGCCGGTGGAGGGGCGAACCGCTATGACTGATGCGGTGTAAAGGCTGTCGCCTTTGCGATATTTCGGGTTCCAGGGGCCTGCATTGCCGGTGCCCCAGTAAACGAGGTCCAGTTCAGGGTCGTAAGAGCCGGTGATCCAAGTGCTACCACCCCCGTTTTTGTAAGAATCCTCAACGCCCCATGTGTCGCTACCTTTTTCGCCAGGGGCTGCGGTGGTGTAACGACGCCATAGGGCTTTACCGGTGGCTGGATCATAGCCAGCGATAAAGCCGCGAATACCGAACTCTGCACCCGATACGCCGGTGATCAGCACCCCATTGGCAACCACCGGCGCGCCCGTGATGGAGTAACCGTCTTTCCACTCAGTGACTTTGGTTTTCCAGATTTCTTTGCCGGTTTTTTGGTCCAGCGCGACAACGTGCGCGTCCAGCGTGCCGCGCAGCACCATGCCGTTGTAAAGGGCAACGCCTTTGTTTGACACGCCGCAGCAAACAACGCGTGGGGTATCGGGATCAAAGTCAACGGACGTGCGCCAGAGTTGCTTGCCGGTCACCGCGTTGATGGCCACTGTCCACTTGGCATTGCTGACGTACATCACGCCGTCGTACACGACCGGTTGGCCTTGCTCGCCGAATTCATTTTCCAGCGACAAGGACCAGACAGGTGCCAGTTTCTTGACGTTGGTCTTGTTGATTTTGGAGAGTTTGGAAAAGCGCTGCTGGCCGTAGCCCATGCCGTAGGTCAGCACGTTGTCCGTGTTGGCGCCATCCTTTTTAAGATCGTCGGTTGATTGCGCCTGAGTGGCAAAAGCTGCCATCAGGGCAAGGCTCAGGGCCAAGGTTTTTATTTTCAGTTGTTTCATG
>CANFJF010000040.1 GCA_947447355.1 Comamonadaceae bacterium | reverse complement strand
TGGCCGGGCGCATCGGCAATGATGAATTTGCGGGCGACGGTGTTGAAGTAGCGGTAGGCCACGTCAATCGTGATGCCTTGCTCGCGCTCAGCTTGCAAGCCATCGGTCAGCAGAGCCAAGTCGACCTTGCCGCTGCGCTGCACGCTGGCCAGTTGGTCTTGCAGCACGGCGCGGGAGTCGACCAACAGGCGACCAATCAAGGTGCTTTTGCCGTCATCGACACTGCCGCAGGTGACAAAGCGCAGGGCTGCGCGTGTGTCTTGCTCGGCGTTGTCAGCTTCTGGGCTGCAGGTTTGAAGAATCGTGCTCATCAGAAATATCCCTCTTTTTTGCGCTTCTCCATCGAGGCGTCAGATGTCTTGTCGTCCATGCGGGTAGAGCCGCGCTCGCTGACGTCGGCCGTCAGCGTTTCAAGCACCACTTCGGCTGGGTTGGCTGCGGGACTTTCGACCGGGCAAGTGCAGGTGATGTCGCCCAAGGTGCGAAAGCGCACGGTTTTTTCGACCGCGGTTTCACCGGCTTTCAAGGGTGTGAGCTCGGTCACTGGCACCAGCAGACCTTTGCGTTCCACCACGTTGCGTTGGTGCGCGTAATACAGCGATGGCAGTTCGATCTGCTCACGCTCAATGTATTGCCAGACGTCGAGTTCAGTCCAGTTGGAAATCGGGAACACGCGAAAGTGCTCGCCCGGTTGCAAGCGCGTGTTGAACAGGTTCCACAGCTCTGGCCGTTGGGCTTTGGGTTGCCATTGGCCGAAGGCGTCACGGTGCGAAAAAATCCGCTCCTTGGCGCGGGCTTTTTCTTCGTCACGGCGGGCGCCACCGATCAGGGCGTCAAAACGAAACTCTTCAATCGCTTCCAGCAGCGTGACCGACTGGTGCACATTGCGCGGCTCGTCTGGATGCGCCAGCCGAACGGTGCCGCGCTTCATCGAGTCTTCGACGTTGCGGACAATCAAATTAGCGCCGAGCTGCTGGGCCCGGTAGTCGCGAAAAGCCGTCACTTCAGGGAAGTTGTGGCCGGTGTCGATCATCAGCAGCGGGTACGGAATGTGGCCGCCACGGGTGCTGTCGACAAAGGCTTTCTCAGCGCATTTGAGGAGCACCAGCGAGTCTTTGCCGCCGGAAAAAAGCAGGGTTGGGCGCTCGAAAGCGGCGGCGACTTCACGCAGGATGAAGATCGCCTCTTCTTCCAAAGCGTCGAGATGGGCATTGCTCAGCTGGGCGTGCTGGTGGTGTTGGGCTTGACTCAACAGGTTGGCTTCGGCTACAGCGTTCACGCGGAGACCTCTTTGATGGGGATGATGGATGAAATGGACGAGGACTGACCTTCAGCGCCGTCAGACACATGCAGGCCACACTCTTTGGCGCTTTCCTGCTCCCACCACCAGCGGCCGGAGCGAATGTCTTCGCCCAGCGTGACGGCGCGGGTGCAGGGTGCGCAACCGATGCTCGGGAAAAACTCGTCGTGCAGCGGGTTGTACAGAATATTGTTGATGCCGATAAAGTGCCAAACGTCGCCGGCTGTCCAGCGGGCCAGTGGGTTGACTTTGGCCCTTGCGCCGGGCTCACCGACAAACTCGTGTTCAATGAACTGGACTTCGGCACGGGCGTTCGACTGCTCGCGGCGCAGGCCCGTTAGCCAGCCTTTTTTGCCAGCCAGCGCACGACCCAACGGCTCCATTTTGCGGATGCCGCAGCAGGCTTTGCGCAGCTCCACGCTCTGGTACATGGCTTTGTCACCGTGCGTGCTGACGAATTCAGCAGCGACTTCGGCCACCGGGCGATAGGCATCCACCGGGCGGGCGTAGCGCGCCTCAATGCGGCCCATCATCGCCACGGTCTGCGGGTGCAGCATGCCGGTTTCTAAAACAAAAATGCTGCAATCGATGTGGTGCTCAGCCAGCAAGTGGGTGATGACCATGTCTTCTGCGCCCAAACTGGAGGCCTGCGTCAAGGGCGAAAATTCTTGCGCTGCGCGTTGGAGTAGCGCGATGGTTTCGGTGAGCTTGGCGTCGAAGTCTGGCGATGCTTTGGCGTAAAGGGAGACTGCGCTCATGAGCTTGCACCTTCAGTTTCTTTCAATGCAAAGTGAGGAGCGACTTGCACCGCGTCACCTTGATAGCGGCCCACGCCGTAACCCGGGTAACTGGCCAACACGCGGTGAGCGACTTCCAGCGGCTGGTCGGCACGCAAGACGGCTACGGTAAAGCCGCTGCGTTCCATTTGGGCGAGTTGGTCGACCAGGACGTCGCCGGTGGCGCGAATTTCGCCGACGAATTCACGTCGCCGACGCAGCAAAAAAGCTTGGCTGTAAGCGCGACCGTCGGTGAACTTCGGAAAGTGCAGGTCGATGCGTTTGACGCCGTCCAGCGGCAGGTCCATCGGGTCTGCATCGTTGCCTAGAACAACGGTGCTAGTGAGTTGAGCGTCGATGTCTTCAGCGTTGTCGTGGGTGGTGAGTAATTTCATGGTGATATCTTTCACGCCTGTTCGACCACAGGGATGCGCGCACTCTTGGCCGCAGCCTTGTACGGGTCCATGCCGACGCGGCGCAGCGTGGCAATGAAGGTTTCGCCAGACTCGCGGTGTTGGCGATAGGTGTCCAATACCGCTTCAATGACTTCGGGCACTTCAGACGCCGTGAACGACGGGCCGACGACTTTGCCTGGTACCGAGTCGCCGCTCAGGGTAGATCCGTCAGAGCCGCCCAGCGACACCTGATACCACTCCAATCCGTCTTTGTCGACGCCCAAAATGCCGATGTGGCCGCTGTGGTGATGGCCGCACGAGTTGATACAACCGCTGATGTGCAGGTCGATCTCGCCCAAGTCGTGCAGCTCATCCATGTCTTGGTAGCGCTCGGTGATGGCTTCGGCAATCGGGATTGAGCGCGCATTGGCCAGCGAGCAAAAGTCGCCGCCTGGGCAGGCGATCATGTCGGTCAGCAGGCGAATGTTCGGGCGGGCGAAGCCGGCCTTGCGGGCGGCGCGCCAGAGCTCAGGCAACTGGTCGCAGGCGACCCATGGCAGCAGCAAGTTTTGGTCGTGCGTGACGCGCAACTCACCAGCGCTGAAGGCATCAGCCAATTCAGCGGCCTTGTCGAGTTGGTCGGCTGTGGCGTCCCCAGGGGCTTGGCCGAGGCGTTTGAATGACAGTGTCACAGCGCGCAAATCAGGGTTTTTATGCGAGGTGACGTTTTGTTTGAGCCACCGGCCAAACTCGATGTCGTCTTCGGCTGCGGCTCGCAAAATATTGGCGATTTTGGCGTCGGCGCTCTTCCGGTCGCAGCTCAATGATGGCGGCACGAAGCAGGCCGTGACGCGGTCGAGTTCGGCCTGCGTGATGGTGTGTGGACCACCGTCATGGTCCATGATTTGCAGGTATTCAGCTTCGACGTCATCGATGTAGCGCTGACCTTCGGCTTTGACCAGAATCTTGATGCGGGCCTTGTAAATGTTGTCGCGGCGGCCATAGCGGTTGTAGACGCGAACGATGGCTTCGATGAAGTTCATGACCTGATGCCAAGGCAAAAATTCACGGATGACGCTGGCAATGATGGGGGTGCGGCCCATGCCGCCACCGACCAAGACTTTGAAGCCTAGCTCGCCTTCGGCGTTGCGGATCAAATGCAGGCCGACGTCATGCCAGGCGGTGGCGGCGCGGTCTTCACGGGCGCCGCTGATGGCGATCTTGAACTTGCGCGGCAGATAAGCGAACTCTGGGTGCAGCGTGCTCCATTGGCGCAGGATTTCGCCAAACGGCCGTGGGTCAGCGATTTCGTCAGCGGCAATGCCGGCACGTTCGTCACTGGTGATGTTGCGGATGCAGTTGCCGCTGGTCTGGATGCCGTGCATGTTGACACTGGCCAGCAGGTCCATCACGTCGGCTGACTTGTCGAGCGGAATCCAGTTGTACTGGATGTTTTGGCGCGTGGTGAAGTGGGCGTAGCCGGCGGTCAGCTTGGAGCTGATGGCCAAACCGCCGGTCAAGACCGGACCTAGCAAATCTTGTTTGGCCTGGGCGTCTTTGAACAGCTCGGCATTGGGTTGGTCGTAGTCGCGGGCGATTTTGGCCAAGACACGCACCTGCGCGCTGGAGAGTTCGCCGTAAGGCACAGCCACGCGCAGCATGGGCGCGTAACGTTGCACGTACCAGCCATTTTGCAAACGCAATGGCTTGAACTCGTCTTCAGACAAGTCGCCGGCTTGCCAACGCGTGAGTTGGTCACGGTATTGGTCAGCCCGCGCTCGGACGAACTGGCGGTCAAATTCGGTGTATTGGTACATAAGCGGATTGAAAATTAAAAGAGGGTCACAAAAGGGTGACAGAGAGCGTTTTTCAAGCAGTTCAGATCGAGATCAGTTTGGCGCCAGCGTAGGCCAGCAGCAAAGATAAAAGGGATCGAATGATACGGTCTGGCGTTTTGTGCACCAATTGCGAGCCTAGCCAAATGCCTGGCAGTGAGCCGACCAGCAGTTTGCCAAGCAACGGCCAGTCGACTGATCCGAGCGATGCGTGGCCTAGGCCGGCCACCAGTGTCAGTGGCACGGCGTAAGCGATGTCAGCCGCAACAATGCGCGGCAAAGGCAGCAGCGGGTACAGCAACATGAGGACTGTGACACCAATCGCCCCGGCGCCCACGGAGGTGAGTGTGACCAAAGTTCCTATCACTATGCCAAACAAAATCGGCAGACTCCAGTGGCGTGGTCGTGTGGCTTCTTCTAGTTTTTCACCGGCAATTTCGCGGGGGATTCTTTTACCCTGAATGGCTTTGTAAAGCGTGGCGAAGGCCGTGAACAACAAGGCAATACCCAGCATCATCGTCATGACTTTTTGCACGGCCGGGTTGGCCGGGCCCAGCTCGCGAAGGACATAAAGCGTGATCAGCGAAGCCGGAATGCTTCCCATGCTGAGTGCACCAACAAGACGCCAAGGCACAACGCGTTGGCGCGCCAAGCTAACAGTGCCACCCATTTTGGTGAAAGCCGCAAACAGCAAATCAGTGCCGATGGCCAGATGCGGCTTGATACCGAAACCAAAAATCAACAGCGGCGTCATCAAGGAACCACCGCCAACGCCCGTCAGACCGACGATCAGTCCAACAGCAAAGCCGGCAAAAATAAACGCGAAATCATGCATAGGTCGCAACTATAAAAGAGCGCTATATAAATTCAAACGACAGTTTTCTTCTTCACTTATGCGCATAAGCTTATTCGGAAAAACGATATCGACTGGCTCGCAGTGATTGCGCTAATCGTTTTTCAATTGGCAGTGGTTCCGCGTGCAGCCAGGCGGCCAGCACTTCACCGCACAGCACGGCAAAGCTCAGGCCTCTGGAGCCCAAAGCCGTGCACACACACAAACCGGGCAGCGTGGCGTCGTCCAAAGGGCCAACGATGGGCAACCTGTCTGGCGACACGCAGCGCACACCGGCCCAAGCTCGGGTCTCGCCTGCATCAAACGAATATTTCAAAGCCCTGGCCGTTGCCGGCAACAGTTGTTGGAGTCGCTTGAAGATGTCTTGCTGGTCTTTCTCTTGGATGTCGGCATGGTGGTTGTCGCGCTCAAAAGTTGCACCCATCAGCCAGCTGCGCTTGCCATCGTCATTTAAAAAGGCCGGAATAAAGCTACCGTGACCGTTAACGGGAAAGGGCGGCATGGCGCTGGCATCTGTGACCAACCCCCACGTCACTTGGCCGCGAATCGCCTGCAGCATGAAGCACTCGGATGGCATTAAGCCGGCACTTTCAAAGCCTGCTGCCAAGACCACCAATTCAGCTTCGGCGACGCAGTTTTCTTCAGCGTCCAACAGGTGCCATGATCCGTTTGGGCTGGAACTTGTTGAGCGCTTCAAGCTTGCAATTTTGGCTCCGTAGCGGGCCGCGATGCCCGGCGTCCTCAACAGCGCTCGGACCAAGCGTTCCGGTTTGATCCAGCCGCCAGCTGCGTGCCAGAGGGCCGGAATGTCGTCACTCTGAGCGGGCGCTCTTGTGCTGCCGATAGCCGTTTCTAGGGCGCTGAGTTCAGCAGGTCCCGCAAGTCGACTCCAGTGTTCCCCGGCTTCAGGCCAATCGATGGGCAGTCCGCCACTGCCATCAAACCGGCGCTGCAGCACACCGCTGGCTTGCCAGTCAACATCGGCCAACAGCTGTTCCTTTGCCACTTGGTACGTCGCGCGTAACCCATTTCGAGACAAGCGAGACAACAAGCTGTCGTCGGGGGACATATGTGGGGCCAACATGCCGACAGGAAGGGAGGAGGCACCACCGGCCGCAGATTCTTGGGCGTCTAGTACAGTCACTTGCCACCCGCGTCTAGCCAAGCTGGCGGCACAGGCTGCGCCTGCCAGGCCCGCACCAATGACGACGCAGCGGCTAGGCGTGCGGGGCTTGGGTGCGTTGCGTTGAGCAGCTTTCTTGGGTTCCCAATGCGGGTTGAAACAAGCTTCCAAAGGGGCAGCCTGGGGTATTGTGCCGGGCGCCTTGTGCACTTCAAAGCCAGCTTTGGTGAGGCTATCGACCACGTTGCTCGCCGCTGTTGGGCAGACCAAACGGGTGCCACGCCGGCAATAGCGGGTGACGGCTTTCAGCGTGTGCGGGTCCCCGAAATTTGGGTTGTGCGGCGTGTTGCGGCCGCCAAGGTAAACCGTGTCGGCCTCAAAAAACTGTTCTTTGAGCAATAATTTTGTGTCACCAATGCCAAGCGTTAGCAGTACATGTCCGCCTTCAAACACCAAGCGGTGAAAACCAGGAAGCAAGCCGTACCACTGTTCGCACAGTTGTATGGCCAGCGGTAACAAGTCCGGATGCACGGCTGCCTCGCGCAAGAGATTTTTCGCACTGAGCGGGTCTTCATCAGTCGAGACGACATGCAGCAGTTGTGGCCGTTGCGGATCGGTTTTCCAGGCCTGCCAAGTGAGCAGAAAGTTCTGGCCGTGCCCAAAGCCGGTCTCCAGTACCCGCCATTGCCGCTGCCCGGCCCACGCTGCGGGCAAGCCGCAACTTGGCAAAAAGATTTGCCGTGCAGTCAGCAAAAGATCAAGGGGCTGGTGGGACGTAGCCCGCAACAGCATCTGCGCCGTCGCCAAAAAAGTGCTTTTCCATTTGTCGTGCCAAGTATTGACGAGCACGAAGATCAGCCAAGTTCAGTCGGTTTTCATTGACCAGCATGGTCTGCTGTTTCATCCACTCAGCCCAAGCGGCTTTGCTGACTTCTTCCCAGATGCGTTTGCCCAATGGGCCGGGATACGGCGGGAAATCTAAGCCTTCAGCTTCTGTGCCGAGTTTGATGCAGTTAACCATCCGTGCCATATAAATTGTCTTTCGCGGTATGAGCTGTTGAAAAGAAAGCCGTTGAAAAGTCGATCTAGCCGACAGGTGAACTGTTGATCAGAGTCAGCGCATGATTATCTTTCAAGCAGAAACGCCTCTTCTTTTGTTCCCATTTATGCGTCTTTCAAAAGGGCAAAGTAGTCTCCCTTAAAGATCTAGTTCCTTTGAGCGGTAAAATAAGTTTCAAAGAAAAGAAAAAACGACGTCATCGGTCTGCTCCTGCTAACCGATAAGCATTCGCAGTGCAACTCGTCGATCGATGTTCGCTGATAGCTCAAAAGCAGGCGAGACAAGTCATAGAACGCGCTATGCGCCAACCGGAAAAAGGTAACGCCAGTGGCAAGATCTGAAACAAAAACGGCCGTCCTTCCAGACGGTCTTCGATATAAATCTAAAGTATCGGGTTCGCCTTTCGTGGCGACAACCTCCTTTGGCAGCGCGACCATGTCGTGCTTCATGTGCGGCAAGCATCGTCCACGCTCCATGATGGGGACGCGCAAGGTCCTGGGCAAAGCACAAGCAGTTTGCGCACCTTCTTGCAAAGGGCTGGACGAGTTGCTCAGCAATCCGCCAGCATAAGCTTTTAAGGGACGCCTTTTTCCAGGTGTCCCTCAGTTAGTCATTCTGACAAAAACTTCCCAAGAGCTGAACTGACTCAGTTGAACCATCGGCGACAAATGAACATGTTTTTGACGAAAAACACGGCATTGCCACGCAGGGTACTGGCACTGGTCTGCTTGGTGTCTGTTGCGATGCTGGCTTTTGGTTTGTACTTGCAGCATGTTGTCGGGCTCGAACCTTGTCCAATGTGCATTGTTCAGCGTTACGCGCTGGTGACGGTGGCTCTGCTTGCCGGATTGACCGCCATCTTTTCAGGCCGTGCGGTTCTGATCAGTGGCTCGGGCCTCTTGGTTCTCAGCGCAGGTTGCGGCGCTTTTGTGGCTGCCCGCCAAAGTTGGCTGCAATGGTTTCCGCCTGAAGTTGCCTCCTGTGGGCGCGACTTCTACGGCATGATTGAAACCTTCCCTTTGCAGCGCGTGATTCCTATGATCTTCAAGGGTAGCGGCGATTGCAGCAAGGTTGATTGGACTTTTTGGGGTCTTTCTATCGCCAATTGGTCTTTTCTGTCTTTTATACTGATCAGCCTGATCACTTTGATGATGATCTTTCGGCTTGCAAACAATCGCATGCGCTAAAGCGGGCATGCCACAGAGTCCGGTAGATCGCGGCTGAACACTCTTCTGCCCGAAGGACATGACTCCTCCGGTATTTCACCGACTTAGCCTCGATGCCATCCACGCCAAGCCCTTGTCAAGCGGCTCCAGTGAATGGGTTTGGTCCTAGTGCAGCATGGCATCAAACTGCCGAGCCTGATGGATGAAAAAATAATGACTTTGGCGTTCAGTTTCGGGTCAATACATCACACCATCACGCGTTGCAGGCGCAAGGCCTCGCGGGCATCTTTGCTGTGCTTGGAATTCTTTAAAAGTGAATTGACCGGCATCGCTCAATGCTCAGCTGAATGCGCTGTCGATTTCGCAGCGCATTGAATCTTGGATGCATGTTCTCGCCAAGATTTTTGCAACAGCGTGCAGACCTCGTCGTCGCTGGCTTGCGTCATCACGTCATACCAGAGGCTGAGGGCTTGAAAAGGTTCCGGCATGGCCGGACAAACAATTTCGTCAGCCACGTCGCGCAAACTTTGGCAACTCTCGCGTGCCCCTACAGGCACGGCCACCACCACTCGATTAGGGTGCTGTTGACGCACGGATACGGCTGCCGCGCGCATGGTGGATCCCGTCGCCAGTCCGTCATCGACCAAAATTACCGTGCGTCCGGCGATCTTGACCGGCGGCCTTTGCGCCCGGTACAACTGCTCGCGCCGGAGTAACTCCTTTTGCTCTTTGGCTAAGACTACGTTAATCGCTTCCGGTGCGACGGCGATGCCTGGGAGTGGGTTCATCACCTGCACACCACCGCTGGCAATCGCACCCATGGCGAACTCTTCGTGGCCCGGTAAACCGAGCTTGCGAACCACACAAACATCCAGCGGCGCATGCAGCGCCTGAGCCACTTCAGCCGCGACAGCCACACCACCACGCGGTAAGGCCAGAACCAGCACATTGGGCTGGTCTTTGTAGCGGCTGAGAAGCTTCGCCAGCGTGCGTCCCGCACCGTGGCGATCACTGTAAAAAGGTCGTGCCATCATCACCAAACCTCCTTCGATGTGTCTATGTTGAGTGCCCCTGTCGTCGCATGCCGGCTTGAGCAGGGTCCGTTTTTTGCAGATGGTCTGTGAACCATCCGGCTGCCAGTGCTGAGACTTCTTCCAATGCTCCGGTCTCTTCAAAAAGATGGCTTGCGTGCTGCACGACCGACAGTTGTTTTTCACAACGCATGAATTGCAAAGCTGCTTGGTTGAGTTCGATCACGCCGTGGTCAGCGCCTCCCACAATCAGCAGCGTGGGCGCTTGCAGCGCAGCTAAAACCACCGGCCCGGCCAGATCTGGTCGACCGCCACGCGAGACCACGGCAGATACACGCTCGCCCAAGCGGGCTGCAACAATCAACGCGGCAGCACTGCCCGTGCTAGCGCCGAAGTAGCCGATGGGCATTGCTTTGAATTGAGCTTGCGCAGTGACCCACAACGTGGCGTCTTGCATGCGCTTTGTTAGCAGTGCCATATTGAAGCGGTGTTCGCCGGTGTGAACATCGGTTTGTTCCTCTGCTGCCGTCAATAGATCAAACAGCAAGGTGCCCATGCCAACGTTTTGCAATGCTTGCGCGACCTGACGATTCCGAGCGCTGTGCCGGCCACTGCCGCTGCCATGGGCAAACAGAACCAATCCATGGGCACCAACGGGTAGCGCCAAGTCACCGTAAAGCCAAGCATCGCCTGAAGGAATGCGCACCTCAGTACGCACCACCTCAGGCATTGGCCTGTGACCCCCCACATCACGCTTGAGTTCTACGCCCATGCTTAAGACCTCCTGACCATAATCTAGTCGTGGTCAGGCGCCCTCTGCGTCAGCGCAGACGCAAGAACATGTAGGAAGACGTGTGGGCGTCAGGCGTTCGTTGGTAAATCAGCAACAGGGGTTCCGTTGTCAATCACCCGGCACTTGCGTTCCTCCGCTGCGTGAACCTCTTTCGCCAGCTTCAGGACCTCCGCAGCGCGCGCCATCGGAATAAAGCACACGCCGGTGCTGTCGGCCAGCACAAGGTCGCCGCAAGCGACTCTGACACCTTCAATCTCGACATCGCCATTGATTTCGACGGTTTCAATTCGCCATTTGCCAGTGAGTGGCGTGACCTCCGTTGACCATATCGGGTAATCCACGGATCGGGAATGACTCACATCGCGAATGCCTCCGGAGACGATAGCGCCCACTTCGCCTTGCCGCTTGCCTGTGTGGGCAGAAATACCGCCCATGTTGGAGATGCCCCGTACGCCTTGAATGACAATCACATCGTCGGCTTGAGCGAGGTTGTGCGCTTCAAACTCGGCCATGCGGTTCACCTTGGTCTTGGCGGTTTCGTAGACATGTTCACGCTGGACCATATTGCGCACGGTGAGCGCCACGCCAACCATGCATTTGGACGGCATGGTGGGTTTCAAGGTGCTGGCACCGATCACGCCCGTGATGCCCAACTGGTCCATCACATCCGACAAAATGCCGGACGCATCGCCCAAACTGCGAAAGCCTTCCAACAAGTCGGGGGCAGGCCGTGGGACGCTCATTTTCTGAATGCGTTCGCGCGCTATTTTTCCGGTTAATTTTTTCTCAGTCATTGGTCAGTCTTTGGTTTTTTTGATTTTTTGATCGTCATGGTTTGCCGGTGTGCAGTCGTCAGCATGTCAACGGCTTTGGCTGACAGTTTCTCCACGGCTTCTTCAAAGACCTTGCGCTCTTTGGCGTTCAGGACCGACAACAAGGTTTCGTTGCGCTGCACGGCTTGCGGAAAGACCTTTCGGTAAAGATTTTTCCCCTTGGCCGTCAACGACAAATGGATCGACCGGCCATCCGCGTCGTTCGCATCGCGTTGCAAAAATCCCCGCTCAATCAGACCGGTCACGATTCGACTGGCTTGACTCTTGTCGACAGCGACCTCATTGGCGAGTGCTTGCAGTGACAAAGGGGCGGTCGTCCCCAGTAAACCCAGGATGCGCCACTCGCGTGGATCAAGGTCGAAGGCTGCTTGATTGACCAACGCGGCCAATTGACTCATGCGATGGGTCAGGACATTCAATCGGAACGAAAACAATTCTTTGAAATTGTTCGGTCCTGGCGCTGAACTTGGAGGCAGTGGCATGGTGTGCTGACGATTCAAAAAAAGGAATTTTCTCAGCCACTTGAGTGTCAAATAACTGGGCTTAAAGGATTTAATCCAGAGCGTAGCACCCTGCTGCTGAGCTCGCGCGCGAGCAAGTCTTCGCAACGCTGACCAACGTCCAGCAATTGCGCTCTGTCGATGCCTGTTTTCACGCCCATCGCCTCAAAAAAATCGACCAAGTCTTCGGTACACACATTGCCGGTATGGCCCTGGCCATATTTCACTTTCACGGGGTGCCCGCCGACGCCACCAAAAGCGCAATCGAAATAGCGCACACCGGCTTCAAAGGCCGCCATGTAATTCACCAAGCCGGTGCCCCGTGTGTCGTGAAAGTGCGCAATGGCCGTCACTTCTGGTAAGGCACTTTGAAGCTGCCTAAAAAGTGCCGCTGTGGATTTGGGGGTGGCAGTGCCGGTGGTGTCGGCTAAGGTGATGTGTTGCACGCCCAAACGCAAGAATTTCTCTGCATCCATCAGCACAGAAGCCGGGTTGACTGCCCCTTCAAAAGGGCAGCCAAAAGCCATGGAGATGGTGCCAATGAGTCTGAACTTATGTTGTGCCGCGGCCACCATGTGGCCAATGTTGAGCCACTGGTCATCCCGTGTGCGCGCTAAATTTTTAAGCGAGTGCGTGTCTGTGGCAGACACCAGTAAGCTGATTTCATTGGCACCGTAGCCTAGCGTTACATCTGCCTGGGCTCGTTCGACAGCCCGCACATTGGCGCAGGTGGCTTTGTAAAAAACACCTGCTTGTCGGGTCAGCTGCTTGAGCAACTCGCTGGCATCTGAAAATTGCGGAATCACTTTCGGGTTCGAATACGAAGTCGCTTCAACCCTCGCAAAGCCCATCTCGACAAAGCGCTGAATCAAGGCCACTTTGTCTTCGGTGGCCATCATGCCCGGCTCGTGTTGCAGGCCATCTCTGGCGAAGCATTCACACAACACAACGTCACGTGTGACTGCAGGCAAGGTCGGTGTCAGTGTGGTCATAGATTCCACAGCGCGATGGCGTGTTCACGCAATTTGTTTTTCTGTACCTTGGAGCTGCCGGTCATGCCGATATGCTCAAAGCTGTCCACAATGGCCAGATACCGCGGCACCTTGAAATTGGCGCATCGCGACTTGCACCAATCGATCAGTTCTTGGGTGGTGCTTGCACCGTGGTCTTTGAGCAATACAAAAGCGCCAGTGACCTCTCCCAAACGAGCATCTGGCACCCCCACCACCTGAGCTTGCATGACGTTCGGGTGGCCGTGCAAGACCTCTTCCACTTCGGCAGGCGCGACGTTTTCACCTCCAACCCGGTAAATATCTTTCAATCGGCCCACCATGCGAAAACGCTGGGAGCCATCCGATTCACCCAAGTCTCCGGTCTTGAGCCAGCCATCGGCGCTGAAGGCTTTGGCCGTGGCTTCAGGCATCTTGTAATAGGCCTTCATCACGTTCCAGCCACGCACTTGAATCTCGCCGGGTGCGCCAGGTGGCGTCGGCAAGTTGGTGGTCGCATCGGCCAGCCGAACTTCAACGCCTGGATGGGGTTGGGCGAATCCTGCCACACGCAATGGCAAGGGGTCATCCCATGCCGACAGCCAGACATTGGGGGAAGCTTCTGATTGACCGTAGGCGTTGCAAATGGAGGGGATGCGCATGAGGTCATGGATTTTTTGCATCACCTCGGGCCCTGCGGCCGCCCAACCACCGCGCAAGTGGAGTTTGTCGGCATCAAAATCAGGGTGCCCCATCAGCGACAAAAAGATGGTGTCATTGCCTGAAATAAGGGTGCACTTTTCGCGGTCTAATACTCGCAAATTTTCGGCGACATCGAACTTGGCCAAAGTCAGCAAGCAGCAGCCGGTTTGCAGGCTGACCAAAATCGACAGCGTTGAACCGGCCACATGAAAGAACGGTCGGATGCTGAAGTAACGGTCAGATGACTTCACGCCGATGCGGGTCGCTGCAGCCTTGGCGTCCAACAACATGTTCGAGTGGCTAAGCATCACGCCTTTGGGGTAGGACGTGGTGCCGGAGGTGTATTGAATCAACAAGCAGTCGTCGGCTTTGACGCTGGCCATGCGTTCTTGACGCTCTGGCGCCGTCACGCGCTGGCCGGCTGCGATGAAGTCAGCCCACGGCACAGCACCCGCAGGCAGGTCGCTGTTGCCCACCATCACCGCCAAGCGCAGACAAGGCAGTTGCTGACCCGGCAAACCATGGCTAACGGCAGGTTCAATGTTCTGAAGCATGCCTTTGAAATCGATGCCCAAAAAGTCATCTGCAAAGACCAGGGCCCGCACATCGGCTTGGTGCAGGCAAAACCGTAATTCCTCAGCCTTGAAGCGGGTGTTCACCGGCACTGTCACCGCGCCAATGCTGGCGCAAGCAAAGAACACCTGTAGCCAAGTGCTGTTGTTGCCCAGCAGCACACCAACGTGATCGCCGCGCTGGACGCCGGCGGCGATCAGCGCGCAAGCAACGCTGTGCGAACCTTGTTCGAGTTCGTCCCAAGTCAGCCTGACTTGGGGATCTACGTAGGCTTCTTGGCTGCCAAATTGTTGGCAGGTCTGGGCCAACACTTGGGCCAAGGTGGAGGGCGTCATGGTCATGTTTTGTTCAGGCGTTGGTCTTGCCAAACTTGGCAATGGCCGTCTTCCAGTCACTACCTTTCAGATTTTCTTGAATGGCCAACAGTTCCACGCCCAAAGCGCCTTCACGTGTGGTGTCGAGTCCTTGGTCGATGCTCCGCTTGGTCAAGCGTGTGGTCAACGGGTTGCATTTGGCAATCGCCTCTGCCATGGCGCGCGCTTTGACTTGTAACTCTTCAGGGGCATAGACATGATTGACCAAGCCCAGTGCCAGGGCTTCTTGTGCATCGACAACGCGCCCGGTGAACAACAGCTCTTTGGCCATGCGCCGCCCCACAATGCGCGGCAGTCGTTGCGTTGCGCCAATGGTGCCCCAGCCAACCTCCGGGTATTTGACACAGGCTTGCGTGCTGGCCAGCACAAAATCGCAGGCCGCCATGACTTCCCCACCAGATCCAAATGCCGGTCCTTGAACAACGGCGATCACAGGCATAGGCAAGGCCTCAATGGCAGCGTAGGCAGTGAAGCCTTCCACCCGGCGTGCCACCAGATCTGCGGTGGTCATGGTCTGGCGTTCTTTCAGATCCGCCCCCGCGCAAAACGAGGTTCCAAGGGCATCAATCAAAACCACATGCACATCTGTTTGTTGCGATAAAGCGCGGCAGGCGTGAATCAGTTCTTGGCACATGACCAAGCTCAGGGCGTTGCGACTCTCGGGCCGGTTCAGAGTGAGCGTAGCAACGTTGTCTTGGACACTGAGCTTGATCGTGGTGTATGTGTTGTCCATGTGTTTAATCCAGCAATTTCATGCCTGTTGTTTTAATCAAATCTTGCATCGTTTTGTAGTCGTCCTGCAAAAAACGCAGAGTTTCAGCACGACTCAGGCTGTAGATTTCGGCGTTTTGCTGGGCTGCTGCAGCCTGAAATTCAGGGCTGGCTTGAACACTTGCCAATGCTTTTGCCAAACGATCTAAGACGGCCGTGGGTGTGTTTGCCGGTGCGGCTAAGCTGTACCAACTACCCGACACAAAATTGGGCAAACCAGCCTCGGCAAAGGTCGGCACATTGGGCAAACTTGGTGAGCGCTTGGTGCTGGCATAAGCCAAGGCTTTGAGTGAACCGCTTTTAATGTGGTTTTGCACCACCGAGATATTTAGCATGCCCACCGGCACCGTGCCGGCAACCAAGTCAGTGATGGCAGGGGCCGCACCCCGGTATGGAATGTGCATCAAGTCAATGCCGGCTCGGAACTTGAGCAGTTCTGCCCCGATATGTGGCGAACTGCCCATCCCTGCCGATGCGTAACTCAACTTGCCGGGTTGTGATTTGGCTAAGGCTAAAAAGTCGTTGAGTGTCTCCAGTTTCATGCTGTTGTGAACAGTCAAGATGTTGGGTACGCTACCCACAATGCCAATGAATTCGAAGCTCTTGATGCCGTTGTACGGCACCGAGGTGGCCATCGGGGTGACCACGTGCGCAGCGGAGGTGCCCAGCAACAGTGTGTAGCCATCAGGTGCCGCTTTAGCCACGTATGCGGCCCCGATAGAGGCGCCACCGCCGGCCCGGTTTTCCACCAATACTTGCTGGCCCAGTTGTTCGGTTAGCCCTTTGGCCAAGGTCCGTCCGAGCAGGTCGGTTGGACCGCCGACAGCGTATGGATTGACCAGCACCACCGGTTTGCTCGGGTAGTTCACCGCTTGCGCGTGGACCGTTGTTGACAGACCTTGGATCATGAGCAAGGCACACAGACAGTTCGATAACTTCATTGATTTTCTCCTCGGGGGTTAAAGCATCAGATGACAGATTCACGGCGCAGATGGGCGACACGTTCGGCGCTCAGCCCTAGCCGTTCAAGTAACACGGTCTCGGTTTGCTCACCGAGCAGTGGGGGGCGTTCAGCTGTCGGGTTATCAAAACCTTTGAACTGAAATGGCAGGCGCAAGTAAGGAAATTTGCCGATCAGGGGATGTTCAAAAGAGTCCACCATCCCTCGCGCAGCCACATGTTCGTTGCTCAAAATTTCTTGCACATTCAAGATCGGCCCGGCGGGAACGCCAACCGCATCGCAGCGTCGGCAGAGTTCATCGCGGCTTAGCAATGCAATGGCGCGTGCAAGGCCCGCCATGACTTCATCGCGTCGAGCCAGGCGCTGCGCGTTCTTGGCCAGCACTGGGTCGTCGGCCCAAGCTTCCAAACCGAGCAAGCGACACAGCGGCGTCCAGTGTTGGTCGGCACCTGTGATCTGCACCCATTTGCCATCGCTGCAGACAAAGGCCGCGGACGGGATCCGTCCGGGGTGTTCAGTACCCATGCGCTCGGGCACCTCGCCCAAGGTGAAGAATCGGGCCGCGGCCAGTGACAGCAAGCCCACTTGGCCGTCGAGCATGGAGAAGTCCAGTTGGCAGCCTTTACCTGATGTTTTGCGTCCCGCCAGTGCCGACAAAATACCAATCGCAATCCACAAACCTGAGGTCAAATCGGCCACGGGTAAGCCGGGTTTGACCGGACCACCGCCGCGTTCGCCCGTCAGGCTCATGATGCCGCCCATCGCCTGAAAAACGGTGTCGTAGCCTTTGCGATGGGCGTACGGTCCGGTCATGCCAAAGCCGGTGCAAGACGCATAAATCAAGGCCGGGTACAGGACTGCGAGTGCCTCGTAGTGCAGTCCATATTTTTGCAGAGTGCCGACGGGGAAATTCTCCAACACCACATCGACCGTGCCTGCGAGCTCTTTGATCAAGGCCTGGCCTTCGGGGTGGCGCAGGTTCACGGTGATGGATTTTTTACTGCGGTTGAAGGCCATGTAATAGGCCGACACATCACCGCCTTCGCCCTTGACGATGGGTTCGTAGTTGCGCGTTTCGTCGCCTTGTCCCGGCTGCTCTACCTTGATCACAGAAGCACCCAGTTCGGCCAGGATCATGCTGGCAAATGGACCGGCCAAGACCCGTGATAGGTCGAGAATGGTGACGCCTTCGAGCGGGCGCATCTCAGTGTTTCTCCGTTGATTTTTTGAAACCACGCATCATCACGTTGGCGTCGCGACCCACATCCAGGGCTTGCGCCAGCGACAGATCGCAGGCCTTGTGGAAGGTCCGCTTGGTGGTGGCCATAGCGATCGGGCTCCAACCGGCCAATCGGTTGGCCATTTCAAGGGCGCTCGACAGCACCTGATCTTGCGGGACGACCTGGTTGGCCAAACCGAGAATTTGGGCGCGCGCACCGTTGATCGGGCGGGCCATCGCAACCAGTTCGAAGGCCTGCTTGGCGCCGACTTGCCGCACCAAGTTGGCCAGCACCACTGCCGCCACAATGCCGTGCTGAAGCTCGGGGTAGCCAAAGCGCACGTCGTCGGCCATCACGACCATGTCGCAGGCGATGGCCAAGCCAGCACCGCCACCCAAGGCGTTGCCATGCACGGCAGCGATGATGGGTTTGGAGATTTGCGAAAAGCTCAGATGCAAGGCCGTGGTCAAGTCGGCACGGCGCATGACCGCTTGCGGATTGTCCGGCACCAAGCTTGAAAATTCGCTGGTGTCGGCGCCTGCGCAAAAGGACTTTCCGGCCCCGGTGAGAACCACGGCATGGACCGAGTCGTCGTGCTCGGTTTGTCGCAGTGCGTCTAACAATTGCTGCGTTAACAGCGTGTTGAGGGCATTGTGTTTGTCGGGACGGTTCAGCGTCAGGACGCGAACTTTGTCGATGGTTTCAGAGATCAGAGGATTCATATTTTGCGAGTCCTTTCAGTTGAATAAGGGCGTGATACTGCGCATCTGAGCCATTCGTTGGGTGGCTAAATCGAGCTCGTGGATCAAGTCATGCATGACGTTGGCGACGGGTTTGATCTGGTGGATCAATCCAGCCGATTGACCGGCTTCGACCTTGCCCCATTCAACATTGCCTTCAAGTGCCGCCTGCTTGAGGGTGCTGCTTTTGAACAAGGCGTCGTAGGCCTCGTCCGGTACGTGGTCGTTTTCTGCTTGAAAAACTTGGCGTGCGAATTGGTTACGCAGACCGCGCACGGGCTGGCCACTGCGTTGGCCGATCAGCGCGGTGTCAGCTACATCGGCTGCCAAAACAGCTTCTTTGTAGGCCGCGTGCAGGGTGGCTTCTTCGGTCAGTAAAAATCGGGTGCCGAGTTGCACCGCTTCGGCGCCAAGGGCCAGCAGGGCGGCAACGCCCCAGCCATCGGCAACGCCGCCACCGGCGATCACCGGAATGGAAATTTCTTGCAGCACGCGGCGTACCGTGACCATTGTGCTGACACCGTTGGCTGGGGGGTGGCCGCCCGCCTCGGTGCCGACGACGACGATCGCGTCCACGCCTGCGTCTTGCGCTTTTAGCGCGTGCTCTAAGGTAGAGACCACTTGAATCCAGACGCTGCCAATGTCATGAAATCTCGAGAGATGGGCTTTGGGCCCGCCTTGGGATGCCATGACCACAGGGACACGCCGGGCGTGCATCGCATCCAACAATTCCGCGGCATGCGGTCTGTAGAGCGGAATGTTGACCGCGAACGGGTGCGGTGTTGCAACCCGTAGAGCGTCCAGCACACGAGTGAAGTCTTCAACATACAAGGGCCCTGCGGCCAAAACCCCCAAACCGCCGGCGTTGGACACAGCGGCAGGCAAGGATGCGCTAGAAGAGGCCCAACTCATTCCCGCTTGAATGATGGGGTAGCGGATCTTTAAAAGTTGTGTCGCACGTGTCTGAAAGTAGTCCATGAAGGCATTGGTCAAGTCGCCGAATAATCGTTGCGAATTTAAACCAACTCGTGGACTTTTGCAACTAAATATTTTTTTAGCGCAATGCGAGCTTCCATTTTTTAAGTGCCTCTGCCAGCCTGTCTCGACCGGCCATGGCCTCTGGGCCGCGCACCCGATGCAGCGAGTGCTGATCCCAATCGCCGTTGGTCTTCATGCCTTGACTTTGGTAAAAATTGGACATGGTTGCGATGTAGTCATCCACCGAAGCGGTGATCTCTTGGGCGTTGTATTGCTCCCGATGCAGAACAGCCTGTTGCGGCAGGCGTGGCTTGACCGAGGCGAGTCGTTCGGGATTCGGGTGACCGATGCACATGCCGAACACACCAAACGTGCGCGGCGGCAATCCCAGTTCCGCCGCGACGGCCTCTGGTTGGTTGCGCATGCCTCCGATGTAAACAATCCCGAGGCCCAAAGATTCAGCAGCAATCGCCGCATTTTGAGCAGCCAGCGTCGCATCGATGATGCCCACTAAGAGGAGCTCCAGATAATCCAGGCTGTCGCGCGCAAGCCCGCGTCGATCGCCCACGGCATCAAGCCGCGCGAGGTCGACCAGCCACACCAGAAACAGCGGGCATGCGCGGATATGTTCTTGGTTGCCGGCCATGCGCGCAAGCCTGTCCTTGCGTTCAGGATCTTCGATCGCGACCACACTCCAGGATTGCAGATTGGAGGAGGTCGACGCTGACTGTGCTGCGGCGATCAGTAATTCGAGCGTGTTGGGTGCCAGGGCTTTGTCTTGATAATTCCGAACGGAGCGATGCTCCAGCAGGGTTTCCAAGGTCGGATTGAGCGTGTGGCCCAGCGCTTTGGCAGTGCCGTAACGGGCCTGGAGCAGGGTATTCAAAATGGATGACGTCACATTCATTGGCTCGTTCCGCAAGGTCTTGGAAAAGTACTTGAAACAGGGTTCACGGCTTGGTCACCACTGGCTTGAGCAACTTGCGCCAGCGCACAATTTCCTCGCGAATCATGGTGTCGAATTCTTGGGGGGTCGAGATGTGAATCTCGCCATCAATGACTTCAAGGCGTTTGGCGACTTCAGGGTGGGCCAAGCTGGTGCGCAGTGCTAGGTTCATTTTGTCGACCACTTCTTTGGGCGTGCCCGCCGGTGCCAGCAGCCCCCACCAGACGACGGCATTGAAGCCTTTGACGCCTTGCTCCGCAATCGTTTTCACGTCGGGGGCCGAATGCAGCCGTTTGAGTCCCGATGAGGCCAAGACCTTGACTCGTTTGCTTTCTACCAAAGGTCTGATTTGCGACATGCCGGTGAACATCATGTCCACGTGGCCAGCGGCAACATCATTCATGGCGAGTCCCGCACCGCGGTAAGGGACGGTCATGATGCTGGTGCCCGTCGCATCCTTGAACAGCTCCGCCGCCAGATGCGATGCTGAACCCTCACCCGAAGTTCCTGCACTGAGCTTGCCAGGGTTCTTTTTGGCATAGGCAATCAGCTCCGGAATCGAGTTCACGTCAAGTGTTGTGCGTACGGCCATGCCAAACGGGTAGGTGATCACCAGAGCAATCGGCGCAAAGTCCTCCGGCGTTTTGAAAGCAAGATTCGGCAGCAGCGTGGGATTGGTTGACAAGGCTGTGCTCGTGAAGAGAAGCGTGTAGCCGTCAGGAGTGGCCTTGGAAACATAGTCAGTTCCAGCAGCCGTGTTACCGCCGCCCCGGTTATCGATGATGACCGGCTGCTTGAGCACCTCAGATAATTTGTCAGACCAAGCGCGTACGATGAAATCGCCGCCACCCCCTGCAGCAAACGGCACGACGATCCTGACCGGACGATTCGGGTAGATCTCCGCCGCCGATGTGTTGAGGAAAGCTGCGGCCAGCCATGCAGCACAAATAAGTCTGAAATTTGTACGGTTCATTGCACGAGTCTCCCTTTTTTACTGTTTATTTTTATACTTTAGCATCGCGACAGTCGTCAAACTTATTGAATTCAAAAATGCGGTTCCCGCAGGACGTGTTGATACGTTATTCGCATCACGACGCGAACTTGGATGGGGTCTTAAAAACTCGATGAAGTGTGCCGGCACAACAAGCGCTATTGATCCAAGGCGAGTCCACGCTGTCGTCGGAGGTTTTCGGTCAGCGTCATCAAAGTTTGGACAGCGCGTTCGCGAGTCGGGGTGTGTGCAGTGTAGGTCGTGGGCGATTCGCGAAACGACCTTTCTGCGACAGCACAAACCAGTATTTATCCTTGGCTTGCATTTTTTGTTGGGCCATCATCTGTATTGCGTATAGGCACAATGCTGCATCGTTGATGACGGTCGACCTGGTCGACCTAGTACAGCGGAACAGCGATGGTTATTTTTCTAAGCGGCACGCAAAAAGACATCCTCAAAAGACCGAACAAATGCATCGTCGCAGCAGAACTCGATATGGCTGTCATCGCACCTCCCTGTGTTTACGATTCAGCGGCCATCTTGATCAAGCCGGAAGACAGGATGAGTGTTGATGAGATGTTTACGTGGTGTCGTGAGCTTTTGGACACCCACAACGTACCGCGCTATATTGCGTTTCTGGATGTGACCTGCTCCCCACAAAATTTCCATTGCCGTTGAACCGCAAGACAAGCAACCGTCCACATCAAAGAAAGTTTGAAAATATGACTAAACGTAAATCGATCAGAACGGATATTTCGTGGAGCACCACGGACAAGATCACCGTCAAGGGCTTGGATCTTTGCCAGGATATTCTCGGCAAGGTGTCTCTCGGCGACATGGCTTTTCTTGAACTGACAGACCGGTTGCCCACACCGCAAGAATCGACGGTTTTCAATGCGATTGCCGTGAGTCTTGTTGAGCACGGCATGACGCCCAGCGCCATCGTCACACGCATGACCATTGCGGGCGCACCGGAGGCCATGCAGGCGGCCGTGGGTGCTGGCCTCAGTGGTCTAGGCAGCGTGTTTGTCGGCAGCATGGAAGATGCTGCCCGCCTACTGCAAGATGCGCTGCCAGACACGAAGGTTGCCGTCGATATTGCAGCCCTCGCGCGCCAGATTGTGGACCAACAGATGGCGCTCGGAAAAAGCGTGCCTGGAATTGGTCACCATATTCACAAGCCCATCGATCCACGCACGCCTAAGCTGTTTGAGATCGCCCAGGCCAACGGTTTTTCCGGCCAGTACGTTGCGCTGATGAACGCTGTCGCAGAAGAAGCTGGTCGGCGTCTGGGTAAAAATTTACCGGTCAATGCCACCGGTGCTATTGCCGCTGTGGCCAGTGAACTTGGCTTGCCATGGAATATTGTGCGCGGCGTAGGTGTGATGGCGCGTGCCATCGGCTTGGTCGCTCACGTGCTGGAGGAATTGCGTAACCCGATGGCCCGTGAGATCAAGGCCATGGTGGAAGAGCAGGCCACGGCGCATTTGCGCTGAAGTCTTCCTGCGTGCCTCGGTTGGAGGTTCAGTTGTTTCTACCGCTGCTGTAGCAGCCCACTGAAGGGGGAAGGATTTTCACCATCCCTTGGGGTCCCGTTTGTTCGCTCCGATATTCATATGACGTGTTCCGGTATAACGCTTATCGCCCTCATTTAGCACCGAGACCTTTTTGCCATCGATGAATATCGTCTTAGGTCCTACCTTGTTCTACTGACGTCAGTGCACCTTGTTTCTGTTCCGCCTTACGTAGCGATCCAAGGCTGCAGGTCTGCTGCTTTAGTCTTGGCATGTCGATGCTATTCGCGACTTTTCTGCCGTTCATTTATGGTGGTCTCGATGAATAAAATAAGTGCAAACTTCATCTTAAAAAAATACATATATCTTTTAATTTTCCAGTCGGTTGGAATTTTCTGCTAATATTCTTTGAGAAATTAAGGGCATTGAAGGTTCAATGGTTGTTGCTCGACTTGCTCTGTGTCGGGTATTCCGAGCTAACGTGATCGTCGATGTAGATCGCTTTCAACTAGAGGGGAATGAAGTGTTTCAATATGATGGCACTGCACGCAACTGCCTCGGACCCAAGCCGCCAACGTCGCCTTCTTCGCTGACTGTCCCGGCAGGATCCTGGGAGACGCATTCCCACGTTATCGGGCTCCCGCCATCGTTCCCATTCGTGGTGGATCGTCATTACACGCCACCTGCGGCCAGCGTCAATGATTTCATCAACATGATCGACTGTGCGGGGTTGGACTTCGGCCTTTTGGTTCAGGTTAGCGTCCACGGGACGGACAACAGATTGCTGGTGAGCGCACTGGAAAGTCATCCGACAAGGTTGCGTGGCATCGCTGTCATTGACAGCAAAACGAGCGACGTGGAACTGGAAAAACTCAAGCTTGCTGGCGTCGTTGGGGTTCGGATACTGGATATCGTTGGTGGCGGCGTCGGTCTGACTAATTTGGAAGCTACGGCAGCACGATGCGCCGAGTTAGGGTGGCACATTCAGGTGGGGGTTAAAGGCGAAAACTATCCCGCACTGGTCGATCGACTTTTGCGGTTGCAGGTGCCTTTTGTCATGGACCATATGGGTTGGTGCCCGGCTTCAGCCGGCGTGCAAAATCCGGCCTTTCAGGCTGTGCTTCATCTCATGCGAAACGCTGATTGCATGATCAAACTGTCAGGCGGATTCCGTCTGTCAGATTCATTGTCTGATTGGTCCGACACCATCACTTTTGCCCAAGCTTTAGTCGAAGCTGCACCAGATCGTGTTTTATGGGGCAGTGATTGGCCCCACGTCGGTTTGTACGATGAGAAGGCAGTCCCAACCGTGGGCGCGCTACTCGACTTGTTCGCACGGACAGTTCCTGATCCCGAAATGCAGAAGCGAGTTTTGGCGGACAACCCAACACGCTTCTATGGTCAGCCCGGTGCATAAAGATGTCCATTTTCAGCCCTGTCAAATCGGGAACTTCTTCAATAGGTGATTTATGGTGAACCTTGATACAGAGTTAGCGAAACAACTCTACTTGCGAATGCGGCTCATACGTCGGTTTGAGGAGACGGTGGTCAAGCTTGTGGACGACAACGAAATTGCCGGTGTCTGTCATGAGTACGTTGGCCAGGAGGCTGTCGCAACCGGAGTTTGTGCGGCACTGAGGCCCGATGACATCATCACCAGTACACACCGTGGTCATGGACACATCATCGCCAAGGGCGCGAAGGTGCGCCACATGCTTGCGGAGTTAATGGGCCGAACCACGGGGTGTAACAAAGGGCGAGGCGGTTCGATGCATATCGCCGATGTGAGTTTGGGTATTTATGGGGCCAACGGCATTGTTGGTGCCGGTGCGCCGATTGCCTGTGGCGCGGCCTTTCGTTTCAAGTCATCGGGGTCTTCAACTGTCGCCGTCCCGTTCTTTGGCGATGGCGCCATCAATCAAGGCGTCTTGCATGAATCTTTAAACCTGGCCGCGGTTTGGAATCTTCCGATGGTGTTTGTGTGCGAAAACAACCTCTACGCCATCACAACGCCGATCAAGGAGGCCAGTAAGGTCCAACCGCACGAGCGTGCCGCAGCCTATGGCATGTCCGGCCAACTCGTTGACGGGATGGACGTTGAAGCAGTTTATGCAGCCACAGCAGCGGCCGTCGAAAAGGCCCGTAATGGCGGCGGCCCGAGCTTTCTGGAGTTCAGTACCTATCGATATTGCGGCCATCAAACGGCAGAACGTTTTATGAACACCAGCTACAGAACCAAGGCCGAGGTCGCCGAGTGGCGGCTGAAGGATCCCATCGAAAACTGGGGCCGCCGAATGGTTGAACAGGGGCAATGGACTGTCGCAGAGCGCGACGCAGCAGATCTTTCGATTGAGCGTGAACTGGAGGAGTCAGTTGAGTTTGCGCGCGCGGGTCCATGGCCCGACCCCTGTACGGCATTCGACTATATGTACGCCACGACCTACCCAGGCCTGCCAGCAAGGGGGGTCGAATAATGCGCCCTTTGAGATTCCTGCAAGCGATGAACGAGGCCTACCACCAGGAGATGGCTCGGGACAGCAGCACATTTATCATTGGAGAAGACATTCGCGGTGCCATCCGCGGTGAAACCAAGGGTCTATTTGAAGCATTTGGACCGGATCGTGTCTTAGACACGCCCATTTCTGAAGCGGCATTTGCCGGATTCGCAATCGGTGCGGCGATGGCTGGGATGCGGCCTATCGTTCAATTCCAAGTGCCCTCGCTGATCTACGTTGCCTTTGACCAACTTGTGAATCAGGCCGCTAAGCTCCCGCTGATGCTAGGCGGGCAAACAAAGCTTCCAATAACTTACACCGTGATGGTCAACGGTTCTCGTGGTGGGCAGGCTGGCCAGCATTCGGACAGTCCTTACCCTTATCTGCTGCACGCGGGTTTCAAGTTGGTCGCGCCGTCGACGCCTTATGAAGCCAAGGGCATGATGCTCACCGCCATTCGCGAGGACGACCCTGTGTTTTTCATGGCATCGGCCAGTTTGTTGGCGCAGCGCGGGGATGTTCCAGAGGAGATGTATACCGTGCCTCTCGGCGTGGGCGATGTGAAACGCCAAGGGACGGACGTCACGGTCGTGGCGGTGGGCAACACGGTGCCCGAAGCCTTGGCCGTTGCGGAGCGACTGCAGGCTGAAGGCATCAGCGTCAAGGTATGGGATCCACGGAGCTTACTGCCTCTGGATCGCGACGGATTGTGCGAAGCGGTCAGCTCAACCGGTCGGGTTGTCATTTATGACGACACCAATAGAACCTGTGGCTTTGCGGCCGAAATCAGCGCGATCATTTCGGAGCGAATTTTCGATGAACTGAAAGCGCCCATCAAACGGGTCACGCGCGCAGATGTCCCAATGCCTTTCAGTGCACCGCTCGAGCTGGCCGTGTTGCCCAACCCGGAGCAACTTGCCGCCGCCATTCGAATTGTCTGCAACTACAAACGGAAATAAACCACATGACTGATATGAAGATTCCCAAGATGGGCATGTCCACAGTTGAAGTAGACGTCATCAAGTGGCATGTCGCCGTGGGTGACAAGGTCCAGGCCGGTCAAGTTCTGGTTGAGATCGAATCAGAAAAAGCAACGATGGAGATGGAAGCGGAGGTTTCTGGAACAGTCACCGAGATACTGGTGTCTGAGGGTGACGTCACGACAGTCGGTACGGTCGTATGCCGCATTGAGCCGACTGCGTAGCCGCGATGGCCGATAGTCAAGTGACCCTGAACAGGCCGGCGGAGATCGCCGGCCTGTTGGACGAGCGACCATTGCGTGGAGCGCGAAGAGTCGTTGCAAGACGGTTGAGTGAAGCGCATCAAAACTGTGTTCCCGTGACGCTGCATCGGGACATCGAGGTCACTGCATTGGTACTTGCGGGTCACTCAGCGGGCGCTATTGTCGACCGCCTATTGCGCGCCACGGTTCTGTCGCTTCAAGCGCATCCGGAACTTAACGGCACCTTCGATGGCGAGGTGCATCGTACTTATCGCAGTGTCCACCTCGGCGTCGCGGCGGACACGCCGCGTGGTCTGTTGGTCCCCGTTATACGTGAAGCTCAGTCGATGGATATTGCACAACTCAGCGCGGTCAAACGTGCTCAATCGCAGCTGGCTATTGCGTGGAAACACGCCCCGGAGGACCTGACAGGCGGAACATTCACCGTGACCAATCTCGGTCCTTTGGGTATTGACTTTTTTACACCCATTGTGAATCCGCCGCAGGTGGGAATACTGGGCTTGGGACGGATAAAGCATGTTTGTCTGTCATGGATTTCAAAGGATGCGCCAGTCAACCGATCTCTGCTCCCGGCAAGCTTGACGTTTGATCATCGGATTTGCGATGGTGCCAACGCCGCACGCTTTCTCGAAACGCTCAACAGGGAGGTCTCAACGATGACAACTTAATCTCGTTGTTGTTCAAGTTAAACATGCCTGACGTTCTCACTACATCTTCGAAAGAAATCAAATGAAAAATACATGCAGCAAAGTCGCCACCATGGGCGCAATGGTCTTCACCGCTTGTGCCGCCGCTCTGGCGCCAGTCATCGTTCAAGCCCAACCGGTGACCATTCGCGTGGCTGATTTCTTGCCTCCAGCCAATGTTTTTTACACCTGCTCTATGGAGCGTTGGGTTGGAAAGATGGATAAGGAGGCCAAGGACAAGATCAAGATCAATTACATGGGTGGGGGCAAGGTCCTCAGTGGCAGCGAGATGCTCGACGGCGTGCGCAAAGGCGTTGCCGACATTGGGGTGATCGTAGTGGATTACTGGCCTGATCGATTGAACTTAGCATCTTTCAGCTCGTTACCTTACGTATTTTCGGATCCAACTAAAGGGGCTGAAATTTTGCACAAACTGATGCAGGGCACGATGGGCGAGAACTTCAGGAAAGAAGGCATTGAGCCCGTGATGGTCCTGCTCACGACGCCTCGTCAAATTTCGCTGGCTAAAAACAAAGTGCGTGGTTTGGATGACTTCAAGGGCCTGAAACTGAGGGCCAATGGATGGGAGGGGAAAACTATAGAAGCGCTGGGCGCCTCCATTGTGACTATGTCAACGGTTGAGGGGGCCACATCGCAGAAGACCGGGATCATCGATGGGGCAACGCAGACATATTTCGCAATGCCGGGCTGGGGTTTGATGGACATCACCGAGCAGGTGGTTGAATTGCGCGGATACACGCACACCTTGGTGATCGTGGGTGCCTCGACGCAAAAGTGGAACTCTTGGTCCAAAGAGGTCAAGGACACGCTGGCCAAGGTTTCGCGCGACGTCGAGGCGGATTGGGTAGCATGCCAGAGCGACAAGGACAAGGAGGTCGTTGACCAGTTTAAAAAGAAGGGCGTCACGATATACCGCATCACCGATGCAGAGTTGCAAAAAGCCAAGCAGATCACCAAGCCTGTGATCGATAACTGGTTGACGGCCACGGGGGCCAATGGCAAAAAGGTATACGACGAATACTTGGCGATCACGAAGTGAAACGCTGACCAAGACCTCATTCCGACTACCACTGCGTGGGGTCGGTTCACCTGAACAAAGTTCAATACAAAGGAGCTCATATGACCGATCGACAGCGCTCACGATCCCCCTTAATACTTTTGAGTATGAATTCTCTGCTCTCCGCGGTAGAACGTCTGATGTTGGCGATAGCCGCGTTGTGCGTGGTGGCGATATTGCTGGTGACCGCGGTTGATGTCGTCGGGCGCTATGCGTTGAATCAGGCGCTGGGGTGGGCCTATGACACAGCACTTGTGTTGATGGTCGGCACGGTCTTTCTCAGTATTTCGTCTATTCAGGCCGCTCGCGGGCATGTCGCTGTTGAAGTGCTCTACGATCGTTTGCCCCCCATGGGCAGACTGATCATGGCGTGCCTGCATGTCGTCGTTGGCGCTTTCGGTTTCTTCTTGATTGGTTGGAAGAACATCGAGTATGCCGCTGAGGCGGCGAGGATGGGTTGGGTTTACGGTGGCTTTGGGGTCATTCCGACTTGGCTTCCCTACGGATTCATCGGCGTGGGCAGTTTTTTGATGGCCATCCGGATGGTTGAGCAGCTGCTGTCCATGCTTTTTGAGGGTGCAAGCTCTTCCCTGCTGAATAAGAACTCAACTGCTGTGGAGGTTCGCTGATGGAATACCTACCGATCCTTCTGTTGCTGGTGCTGCTCACTGTGGGGGTGCCTATTGCCTATTCGCTGGTCGTGGCCGGCATCGTGGGGATCACCATGGTGTCCGACTGGACCTCAGCGGCCAGCATGATGGCGATGCTGCCGCACCGCATCATTGCCACTTATGTGTTGTTGTCCATTCCCTTGTTCTTGTTCTTTGGTTTTATTGCGGAACAGACGGGCATCATCACCGGTACTTTTAAAGCTGCCGGGCGATGGTTTGGAAGAATGCCTGGTGGGCTGGGTGTTGCGACTACATCGGCGGCTGGTGTTTTTGCGGCGGCCTCGGGCTCGAGTATTTCTTCTTGTGTGATATTTGGCAGTCTGGCCGTTCCTGAGATGCGCAAGGCTGGCTACAGCAAGTCGGTCAGCATGGGGATTGTCACCAGCGCCGGTTTGCTGGCATCTACGATTCCGCCCAGCCTGACGTTGGTACTTTATGGAATGCTTGCCGAGACCTCTGTGGTGAAGCTTTTCACTGCGGGCGTTGTGCCTGGCCTGCTGCAAATGCTGGTGATCATTCTCACCATCCTGGCCCTGTACGTGTTTCGCAGGGATCAATTCCCGTCCGGGCGGGACGTTCTGCCTTCCAGTTGGGCTGATAAATTTCATTCTCTGGTGGGTGTCTGGCCCTTGCTGTCTGTTGCAGTGGCGATCTTGGCCAGTATCTATCTCGGGGTCGCCACGGTGACCGAGTCTGCTGCTGCCGGTGTGGTGGTGACATTGGTCATTGGCGTTTTTCAGCGCAATTTGAGTGCGGCGCTGTTGTGGAGCGCAGCAAAAAGGACCGCAGAGACGTCCGCAATGATTCTTCTTATCTTGGTGGGCGGTTTGATATTCAGCACCTACATTGGCATGACCAGCATTGCGAGTAACGCCGTGGAGCTGGTGAGCTCGCTGCCTTTGTCGGCCACCGGTATCCTGCTGGTGTTGATCCCTGTCTATTTATTGCTGGGATGTTTTCTGGATGGCGCTTCCATTCTTGTTCTGACCATTCCGGTTTTGTTGCCTATTGCGGCTTATTACAAGATCGATTTGATCCTGCTGGGCATTTACCTTACTTTTTGCATTGAGCTTGGCGCATTGACACCGCCTGTCGGCATCAACGTTTTTGCGGTCAAGGGCGTGGTGCCTGACGCTACTTTGGAGGAAGTTTTTCGCTCCATCGTTCCGTTTTTCTTCCCGCTCACGGCCTTGTTGGTGATCATCGTGTTCATCCCTGAGATCGTGCATTGGCTCCCTAACTTGGTCAGCCAGAAGTAGTTGCCCAACGCTTCCACCTTGGCGGTTAGATTTTTTTGGCGCGTTCGGCCTGTAGCATCCACGGCAGGACGGTATCAAAGATGGTTCCACCCGATGGGACTGTCGGGTTCCGAGCATCTTTTCCCATCAGCGAGACGGTATGCTCGTAGCGCTGTTGCACGGCTTTGGTGACGAAGGGATCAATGCCAAGATCGTTCAGTTGGCTGGTGGCCGCGTGGGCTTCGTGTTGCCGCCGCGCCGCCGCAGGCACGTGCGTTCTGACAAACATTTCAATGAGCTCGCGGGTTGTGGACAGGTCGAGGTCAGCCAGTTGCTGCAACAGCAGTTCTCGCAGACCCGCCGCTTCAGCCGCGAGCATGCACTCCATCACGACTGCGTCCATGCCTTTGGTAAAAATGCTGCGTAAAATTTTCAGAGAAGTTGCATCACCATTGGCGCTATTTGGCAATGACTCGATTTGAAAACCCAGTGGCTTTAAATCCGCTGCCAGACGATGTGCACCCGCGCCCGAGGCCAGCAAGGGTGTGCGCAGACCGTGAATGGATACCGCGCCCATGATGGCGACGTCGATGTAGGCGTCTGCCGCAAAAAGTGCAGATGATTCACGAATAGTTGATGGTGCTGCGCTTGTTAAGTCGGCAAACAATGCACCAGGTTTCAGGACGCCGACTGCGGTTGCGGCGATCTGCAGTGCTGCTTGGCCTGGCGCGACCGACATGACGATGTCTGCCTCTTTGAATGCGGCCAATGCTGCGTTGCATATGACCAAGCCATGTGCTGCCGCTGCTTCTTTGGTTTGTTCACTGGGATTGGGATGGTAAATGCGCAGGTTGACACCTTTTTGAAGCAATGACCGTGCATAAGACTGGCCAACTTCACCAAATCCTGCCAAGACAAGGGTGAGGGGCACTTGGGGTGCGGTTGATGAGCTGTACATATAAAATCGGATAGCTTTTAATTATACATATGTATAAAAATATTAGATACTCTGATATTATTTGATCATATCTTGACCGGAAAATTGTCGCAACTTAACCGTCTCACTGGAGATTTGCATGCATATTCATTCCGCCGCGCTCCTGCAGCAAGTCGCCAGAATATTTTGTGCGTGGGGCATGAGCAAAGAAGATGCTGCCGTCGTCGCCGATATCCTCGTAGAAACTGACCTGCGCGGCATAGATTCGCACGGCGTTTCGATGTTGCCCATGTACGAGCAGATGGTGGCCGCGGGGACGCTCAACATGCGACCGCAGGCAACTGTCGAGCGCGACACCTCAGTCCTCGCATTAATCAACGCGGATGCTGGCATCGGTCATCCCATCGCCCGCCGCGCTATGGCGATGGCTTGCGACAAGGCAACACTAAACGGCATAGGTGTCGTCAGCGTTTACAACTCGCATCACTTTGGCGCCGCTGGAATTTATGCCGAAATGGCGGCCTCGCGCGGTCTACTGGGAATCATCACATCTTCGGCGCGCACTGTCACTGTGATTCCTACCCGTGGTTCGGTGCCCATGTTAGGGACCAACCCGATCGCATTTGCAGCTCCCGCGGCAAGACACCCCCCGTTTCTGTTGGATATGGCTACCTCGACCGTTGCGGTCAACAAAGTTAAGGTTTATGCACTGAACGAAAAACCATTGCCGATAGGTTGGGTGGTCGATGGGCAGGGACAGTTCGTCACCGATCCTGAACTTGGCCTGAAACTCTGCGTTGAGCAAGTGAGTGGTGGCCTACTACCTTTAGGAGGGGGCACGGAGACTGGCGGCCATAAGGGTTATGGGTTGGCGATGCTGGCTCAGATTCTCGGCAGCACTTTGGCTGGCGGTTCTTTTTCTCCGTTACGCAACAAAACGCAGGGTGGCAATGTGCCTGACAACATTGGTCATTTCTGCATGGCTATCGCCCCGACGGCTTTTCGACAAAAGGGGGCATTTGAAGAGGACCTGGATGCCATCATCGACACGTTGCATGGAATGCCGCGCAGTCATCCGGATGAACCCGTGCTGGTCGCTGGGGACCCCGAGCGCGAGTGCCGCTCAAGGCGTGTAGTGGACGGAATCCCAATGCCGGAATCGTTACTTGAACAACTTCGTGCTGTTGCGAGGAGGGCCTCTGTGCCGTACGACATGGAAGGTTCAACTGCCGGTGAGGCTTGAGCCATACCTGCGCGCGCATGATGTCATGGATACGTGCTGTGCGTTTGCCGCATTGACGGTCAACTTGATCTTGGCTCGCGTGTTGCATGCGCGAGTCTCTTTCAACCTTGGGTAAAATGCGACGTCTTGTTGGCAAATAAGGTTGACATGAATTAATCGGATATGCCATCGAGTTGTCTCAGACCTTAGGAAATTTATGGTAAGCCCAGTGATCAAGAGTGCCGGAAGGGTGTTCGAGATCCTTGAATTTTTTCGTGAAGCGCGACATCCCTTGAGCGTGCGCGATATCGCCGAACGTTATGGTTATCCGCTCTCGAGTACATCGGTCCTTGTCAAGAGCATTGCTGAACTCGGCTACCTTAGCTACGACAGCCGTTCACGTGCGTATTCGATGACTATTCGCGTTGCCATGCTGGGGGATTGGATTTACGAATCTTCTTTCGGTGGAGCTGAAATAATTGCGCTGATGGATGCGCTGTCAGTGCGCACAGGTGAGACGGTTATTCTCGCCGTTCAAAATGATATTTTTGCTCAGTATGTGCGTGTCAGCCAGAGCCGCATGCCAATTCAGTTTTACATTTCGCCGGGCACGCGCCGACCCCTTTGTATGTCGGGCACCGGTTGGGCGCTGCTCAGTACACAAAATGACGCTGCCATCAAACGTCTAGTGCAGCGAACCGATAGCAAACTCGACAAGACCGGCCTTTTTGAGCCCATCACAATAGACAGTGTGATGGAGCAGGTCAAGCAGGTCCGCGAACAGGGCTACGTGTATTCGCGGGGAACCAATACACCCGGCGCAGGTGTTATTGCCGCGCCTCTGCCAGGGGCCGTCAATGGTGCGAATTTAGTGATAGGCATTGGCGGGCCTATCGATCGGCTGGATGAGAACGAAGAATCGATAGCGCATCATTTAAAGGCCGCGATCAAAGCATACCCCGGCAGCGTCCCATCAAAAGCGCACGCTAAAACTCGATCATCTCTTTGATTCAGTCTTCATCGGTGGGCGCTTAGGCCGCTTAGATGTCAGCGTCCATCGTCGCTTGCCAAGCCACCATGACCCAGCCCGAGCCTGACCTGATCCAAATGCTCATGAATGACGCCAGAAAACTACGATCGACGCCATCCATGATGACATCAGCAGCGAAACTTCCGTTTAAAACACCAGTGTCCCCGTAAATGCGGACGTGCGTTTCTTCCCGTCGTAGGTCGCGGTAGCGGGTTGGGCCATCGCGGACTTTCGTCATCAGACTGTCTCGCGTGTCCTTCACGCCAGACGCGTGAACGTAGATCAGGTCCTCCGCGTAAAGCGTTTTAAGTGACCCCATGTCTCCAGTCAGTGTCGCGCGGATGCGCTCGTTGTCAGCCGCTTCAATTGCGGCCTGATCCTGACTTGGCCTGGGTTGTTTGGCTTTGACAGCAGTGGTTGTGGCCGCGGTTGACTGGCGTGATTGTTTGGTCGGGTCCATGCTGCATCACCATTTTTTCAAACTGTGGGATAGATCTTCAGTATCGACAAAAATATATGTACGTAAAAATTTTATTTATATATATGTTTTAATGATAACCTTTGGTCTGACGTGACGCAATAACTCAATGGCTTGAAACGAATCCATGAAGATGCACATCGCACGACTCAACCCCGAACCTTTATGGGCCGCTGTCTGATCCCCGCAGTACGCAACAGACCTCAATGACACAAACCACCACACTTGGAAGCGGCGCATCGACAACTGCCGATTTTGACGTGATCATCATCGGTGCCGGTATGGCGGGCCTCTACCAGCTTCATCGTGTTCGTGAACTCGGTATGACTGTGCGTGTCATCGAGGCTGGTAGCGATGTTGGCGGGACTTGGTACTGGAACCGCTATCCTGGCGCGCGCTTTGATTCCGAAAGCTATAGCTATGGGTTCTCGTTCTCAAAGGAGTTGCTCGATGAGTGGAATTGGTCAGAGCATTTCGCCCCGCAACCTGAGACGCTACGTTACGCTGGTCATGTTGCCGATAAATTCGATTTGCGGCGAGATATTCTTTTTAAACGAAAGCTGACCTCTGCTGAGTGGCAGGAAGAAACTCGTTCTTGGAACTTGCTTCTCCAAAGCGGTGAGCGGATGACCGCCCGGTTTCTTATCACGGCCATCGGTGTGCTATCCGTGCCGACCTTGCCTCGTATAGAAGGGATTGAGCGGTTCGGAGGCGTTTCTTGTCACACGGCAAAGTGGCCGCGTGAACCTGTCAGCTTTGAAGGCAAGCGTGTCGCTGTTATTGGAACTGGAGCGACCGGCATCCAGACCATCCAAGAGGTCGCCAAGACGGCGGCTCACTTGACCGTGTATCAGCGCAGGCCAAACTGGGCCGCCCCACTTCACAACACGCCGATCACACCGGCTCAGCAGAAAGCTATCAAGGCGTCCTATCCTGATATTTTCAAACGCTGTGGCGAGAGCGCACTTGGTTTTGTGCATAAAGCCGATCCCCGGCGCGGGATGGACGTCCCGGCAAAGGAGAGGGAGGCTTTTTGGGATAGGCTCTACAGCGAACCCGGTTTTGGCATTTGGGTTGGGAATTTCCATGATTACACAAGAGATAGGCAACTCAATACGTTGCTGTCCGATTTCGTAGCGAGCAAGATCCGCCAACGCG
>CANFJF010000039.1 GCA_947447355.1 Comamonadaceae bacterium | reverse complement strand
TTTGAATCCGCCCTTCCTAATCTAACTCCTCTTTCAATCGGTGTATCGCGGCCTCTAACTGTAAAGTTTGTCCGCCAAGCTCTCGGCTGAGAGACAAGGCCGCACTCAACAATGCAGGCCGCATCGTGTGAACCTGTGAGTCGGAGAATCGGAACTTTGGCCCCGTGATGGCTAGCGCCCCTTCTAAGACACCATTTGCCGTAAAAACAGGTGCCGCAACCGCTGCGGTATCTGTTTCGATTTCGCCTTTGGTCAGGCAGAAACAACGACTTCTCAAAGACTCCCATTGAGCATTGGATCGCTCATCACCAAAGGCCAGCATCACCTTCCCAGCTGCACCCCGTTCCAATGGGAGCACGTCTCCCACACGAACATGGTCACGGATTTTTTGCGGGGAATCGACCCGATAGACACATACACGTAATGCTCCTTCTTGCACATTAAAGGATGCGCTCTCTCCCGTCTTTTCCACCAGTGAACGCAATACAGGGTTGATTAGTTCAGCGGGACTTACCCACCGCTGGTACAGACTGCCCAGATGCAAAGCCGCTACTCCTACGTGATAACCACCGTCACGGAGCTGACCAACGTAGCCAAACTTCTCCAAGGTGCCCAGTAGGCGCAGCAGCGTGCTCTTGTAGAGCCCGGTGCGTCGCGAGATATCCGCAAGCGATTGTGTCGTGCTCGCTTCAAATGTCCCAAGAATGGCCAGTGCTCTTTCCAGAGTAGCCACACCTTTGTCTTTCTTTTCTTCATCTGACATCTGAACTCCAAATTTGCCCAATTTGTTAGCGCCATAGAAAGAAATGACGCCAACCTAAAAAGCTATTATAGAATTGCATTCTTCATTAATGGAACGATGTTCTTTTTTGATAATTGGTATTTTTTAGGTAGTTCTAGGCACGGACTAAGCACGTGCCAAAAGGATTGGCGAACATGGATAAATTGGAAGTACCTGTATTGATCGTTGGCGGTGGCCCCGCAGGCTTGGCGCTAGCGGCGGACTTAAGCTTCAAGGGCATACGTTGTATGGTGGTGGAAGTCCGCACAGAGCCAACATCGCACCCAAAGGCCACCCTTCTCGGGTCACGCTCCATGGAGTATTACCGCCGCCTCGGCCTAGACACGGAGATCGTTAGCAAAAGCCTGCCGCGTGAGCGTGGTTACCGCATCGTTTTTGCAACGAGGCTTTCCGGCAAGCTCCTCTTCGCACATGACAGTTCTTCGCCCAACGACTACATGGCTGCGCACAAAGAAATGCGCACGGATGTGCCCGAATCGGCTTGGACTCCTTACTACAAAGTACAGATTGGCCAGCATACGCTAGAGCCCATCGTCAAGAGCTGGGTGCAGAAGCAGGATGTGGCTGATGTGCGCTATGGCTGGGAGTTTGTCTCGTTTACGCAAGATGAAGATGGCGTGACTTCGGTTATTCGCGACCTTTCCAATGGAATAGAAACCGAGGTGCGATCTAGGTTCCTCGCGGCCTGCGATGGTGGTCGCAGCAACGTGCGCACAACGCTGGGTATTCCACACACCGGCCGCGGAGCTATGAGACGCAATGTGAGTTATTTGTTCCGCAGCAAGGCGTTCCTCGAACATGCCACTACTGCTGGTTGGGCGAACCTGTACTTCATCTTTCGTCCCGGTGCGTTCGGTGTCTTCACCAATATCAATGGTGGAGAAACTTGGAACTACCAGAACTACATCATGGACGGCGAGCAAGAAGGCCACGAACGCGATCCGCATGAGCAGATCCGCGATGCTATGGGTTCGGACTTTCCCTTTGAAATCTTACAAGTTATGCAGTGGTCACACCACCAGTCGGTCGCTGATCGCTACCGCGATGGCAATGTATTCCTGGTCGGTGACTCCGCCCATCTGTTCTGCCCCACGGGCGGGATAGGCATGAACACGGGTATTGCCGACGCATTCGATTTGGGATGGAAACTAGCGGCTGCGCTGAAGGGCTGGGCTGGCCCATACCTGCTGGATAGCTACGAATGGGAGCGCAGACCCGTGGGTGTACGCAACACCATAGCCGCGGCGTCGAACGCCGACCGCATCGACGCGATGATGCATGTGACCCCGGTAGGACTAGAAGAGGAGGGCCCTCAGGCCGATGCACTGCGCAAACAGTTTGGGCGCCGGCTGCGTCAGACATCCAAGCAGTTCAACACGGCAGGCTTGCATCTAGGTTACCGTTATGCCGACTCCTTCGTGATCGTGCCCGACCAGACTCCGGAACCACCTGATGATCCGCGCATCGTCACCCAATCAACGTGGCCTGGTTGCCGTGCCCCACATGTCTGGCTGGAGCCTGGCAAGTCCACCTTAGATTTGTTTGATGGCTCATGCTATGTGATGGCGGCCCTTCCGGGAGCAGCAGACACCGATGCACTCGAACAAGCGGCATCCACAAGAGGCATCCCCTTCAAACGCATTGAGTTGAATGAACGCGCGCGCGCACTTTATGAAAAAGCACTCGTACTAGTCAGGCCCGACGGCACGGTGTGCTGGCGCGGTAACACAATTGCGGCAGATCCGAATAGCATCTGGGATGTGGTCGCAGGCTTTTGTATCCCTGCTTGACCGCCAACCAAACTAGGACCTATCTACATGAAAATTATCCGATTCAATGGTGGCCGCGTCGGGATCGTTAAAGCCGACCGCGTGTTCGATATCACCAACCTTGTGGGCGAAGATCCCCAAGCCTGGCCACCAAGCGGTATGTGCCGCGTTATCCGCGATTTTGAAACTTTGCGTCCCGCCATCTTGCGTTACATGGTCGATGGCCCGTCGGTTCATCTTGCCTCCGTTCATCTACAAACGCCAGTGCCTTGGCCTAACAAGTTGATGGCCTATCCCGTCAACTACCATGACCACGCTAAAGAGATGGCCTCTGAAGGCTTGGCCAACATCCAAGGCTATTTCCTCAAATCGAATTCGTCGCTCTGCGGGGCGGGAGACAAGATTGAACTGCCGGCCTTATCTGGCCGCGAGATTCACCATGAATGCGAGATCGCGCTGATCATTGGCAAAGAAGGGCGTGAGATCAGCCCCGAGCGGGCAATGGACTATGTCTTTGGCTATGCCTGCCTGCTGGACATGACTGTGCGCGGTAAGGAAGAGCGTGTTTTTCGCAAGTCTTACGACACTTTCACTCCAGTTGGGCCGTGGATCGTGACAGCCGATGAGGTACCTAATCACGCCGACATCAATATGAAGTTGTGGGTAAATGACGAGCTTCGTCAACAAGCCAATACCCGAGATCTCATCGTTAACATTCCTCAGATGGTCGCCGTCGCTTCATCCGCGTCGACCTTGTACCCTGGTGACTTGATCGCCACGGGAACTCCAGCGGGTGTTGGTCCTGTGCGCGATGGTGACATAGTGACCATAGAAATCGAAAACGTCGGACGCATGTCAATCCCGGTGATGCAGGGGACGCGCGGATCCAATGTAGTGTTTGAAAAAACTTACGACTTCGTGCGTGCCAGCTGAATGCCAACCATGAACAACACAAGACAAGGCATTGGGGACGCTGACATCGTGCAAAGCCTAGAGCAACTCTACCCCGTACTGAACCACAAGCATTACACGCCCGGCTGGCACAAGGCGCGCCCATCACTTTGGCAGGAACCGCACACGCCATACACCCCGCGCCAGTGGCGATATGCTGAAGCTCGCAACCTCATTGATCAGGCCGCACGTTGGATTGGCACCGAACAGGCCGAACGCCGCAACCTGCTGATGTTCAACCCTGTCGGGGATAACGACTATGCCTCACTCCCTAATTTGGTCTCAGCCTATCAGATGTTATGCCCTGGCGAACATGCCCGAGCACACCGTCATACGCCGAACGCCTTGCGCCTAATCTTAGACGCACAGGAAGAGGTTTACACCGTTGTTGATGGTGTGCAACTCCCCATGGAGCCAGGCGATGTGCTGCTGACTCCAGGATGGACTTGGCACAGCCACTTCAACAATGGAAAACATGATGCTTGCTGGATCGACTTTCTGGACGTCCCCCTAGTCCACAGATTGGAGTCGATGTTCTTTGAGCCCCATCCCGAGCATTTCCAGGCGGTCGAAGAGGCCCCGGTCACATCGCTGCTGCGCTTCAGCGCGGCCGATCAGCAGGCGCTGTTGGACTCTGCGCCGGACGTGGAAGGTGTCCGGTCGGTTAGGCTCGCAACCCCTTCCATGCGCACCATCGCTTTAACCGTGCACCAGCTTCAAGCCAAAGCAAGTATGCCCATGCGCCGCGACTCGGCTTCACGCATGTTTGCCGTCATCACTGGCGGCGGGAGACTTCAAGTCGATGGTGAGTCCTTTGCATGCCAGCGTGGTGATCTTGTTGCCGTGCCTATCTGGAAGTTTCACCAATTCATCGCAGATACAAATACGCGCCTGCTGCAGGTTTCGGATGAGCCGGTGCAAAAGACGCTGGGTTTCTTCAGAGAAGAAACTGCCAAATGAATCTCTAACAAGGATGTAGTCCATGTCAATAAAGTTCTTCAAAATTGCAACTCTGATCGCTGCGCTGGGTGTCTTGGCCGGTACCGCCGCTCAAGCCCAGGCTGACTATCCTCAACGCCCCATTCGTATGGTTGTGCCATTCCCTGCGGGCGGCGGAACCGACATCGTGGCGCGGGCCGTTGCGGAGAGACTAGGCGCAGCCTTGGGTCAGACGGTGATCATTGACAACCGTGCCGGCGGTGGGACCGTAATAGGCACCAACTTTGTGGCCAAGGCCGAACCCGATGGCTATACGGTGCTGCTGACTTCAAGCGCTTTCTCGATCAATAAAAGCCTCGTGGACAACCTGCCTTATGACACGGAGCGGGATTTTCTTCCCGTGGCGAATGCGTCACTGCACCCGTTCGTGCTCGTCGCCAATTCGGCGATGCCTGCGCGGAACGTGCAGGAACTAATTGCATATGCGAAGAAAAACCCAGGAAAACTCTCCTACGCATCTGTTGGCAATGGCAGTTCGCAGCACATTGAAATGGAAATGTTCAAACGCGCTGCGGGCATAACCGCAATACACATTCCCTACCGGGGGAGTGCCCCTGCGGTTAGCGATTTGTTAGGTGGGCAGGTACACCTCATGTTTAATGGAATTTCCCCGACTCTGCAGCACATCCGCTCGGGCAAACTTAAAGCGCTGGCGGTAGACAGCCAAAAACGCGTGCCTGTGCTCAAGGACGTTCCCACCCTCGGAGAGTCCGGTCTGAAGGACTTCAAGTTCACGACATGGTCAGGCCTGCTGGTGCCTGCGGCGACACCCAGCGCCATCGTCAAACGACTCGCCGCCGAAATGCAAAAAATTACTGATTCAGCAGACTTTCGCGAAAGGCTCACGAGCATGGGTTTGGAGGCTGGTGGGCCTGTTCTAGCCGAGTACGGTACCTTCCTCAAGGACGATATGGCGAACTGGTCAAACATGGTCAAGACATCGGGTGCAAAACTGGATTGATACCTCTGTGTTGGCACCGCACGAATATTGCACCTATGGTGCCCACCACATCATTAGGAGACAAAAAATGATAAAAGTGAAACTTATCAACAAGGGCTTGTGGCTGGGCTTAGTTAGCACCATGCTTTTGTGGCTCGTTGCTTTGCCAGTGTTCGCGCAGGCCCTAGACCCTTATCCCAGTCGGCCTATTCGCTTAGTCGTCGGTTATGCCCCGGGTGGGCCTACTGATATCCTCGCGCGTCAGATCGCGCCCGAGTTGGCTACAGCACTTGGTCAGCCAATTGTTATTGAAAACAGAGCAGGTGCAAATGGCAATATTGGCGGCCGGGAGGTCGTAAATGCCCAGTCCGATGGATATACGCTACTGATGGGTGATCTCACGCTCGCGACCAATCCAAGTCTCATGCGCTCCATGCCTTTTAATCCCCTCAAGGATCTCAAGGCTGTTGCACCATTGGCATTGGCTCCGTTAGTTCTTGTGATCCATCCTAGCGTCCCGGCCAAGACTCTCGGTGAGCTAATTGAGTACGCGCGCGCCAACCCGAACAAGCTAAGTAACGGGACGGCAGGCAGTGGTAACTTGACTCACTTGGCCGGAGAGGTACTCAAGCTAGCCGCTGGAGTGAATATCCAGCAAGTGCCTTACAAGGGTACGGGGCCGGCGTTGACTGACCTTATGGGAGGGCAAATTTCTATGGTCATCACTGGCTTGAGCAGTACGGTCGGCCAAATTCAGGATGGCCGTGTGCGCGCCCTTGCCATTACTGGCAAGACACGCTCATCGCTCTTGCCGGCAGTCCCTACTTTCTCGGAAGCATTGAACAGATCACTGCCTGAGCTCGACCTCGGCTCATGGTGGGGTCTTTTTGCGCCTGCGGCCACGCCTGACCCTATCGTTGCAAAGCTCAACTCAGCGGTTCAAACCATCATGAGCAAACCAGAGTTTCGTCAGCGCTTGGCCAAAATGAACATCATGGCTGATTCGGGCTCGCCCGAAGTCATGGCCGCACGACTTAAATCCGAATATGAAGGCTGGGCACGCGTGATCCAGACCGCTGGAATCGAGATTCAATGATTCGGCCTGTGTTTGCCCGCCGTTAATGGCGAGTGGCGCCAGCAGGCCAACACTCGTGATCTGATCGTGAACATCCAACAGATGGTGTCGATCGCCTCATCGCCCTCAACGCTTTATTTCCGAGGTCTGATAGCCACTGGCACACCGGATGGGGTCGGTCGGGTTGTCGCAGATGACGTGGTGACTATCGATGTCACCCAAGTCGCCTATGTCGGCCGTATGTCCATTCCCGTCGTCCAGTGCACACGCGGGGCCAACGTCGTGTTTGGGCAGCCCTACGACTTGGTGCGGATCAAATGCTAAACAAGGAATACCCCACGGGCCTATCTACCATTGAACAATTGCTGTCGACGACCAACCTCGACGAACTGTATCCAGTGCTTTCATCCCTGAACATGACACCGGGCTGGCATAAGAACGGGCTTCGTTATGGACGGCGGTGCCGCGCACCGCATCTTCGCAGCCACGAGTGGGCGTGGGGTGGCGCGTGCCGGTGACATCAGCGTGGAGTGGTCTCGCGGCGATGTCATGGCGGTGCCTAGTTGAACTCCGTACGAAATCCAAGCGTACGAGGACTCCATTTTTTTGGAGGTCAGCGAGGAGCGGGTGCTGCGTAAGCTCGGCGTCTACCGAAAAGATTGACGAATCGTCACATCAAACGTATGTGGGCACTCTTCCTGCCGTCGTGCCAAGTGCAACAGTGCATCACTCTGCAACTTTAAAGAATTAAATGATGAAAAAACTCAAAATACTGATTGCTGGTGGTGGCATCGGCGGCTTAGCGGCGGCAATCGCACTGTTGAAGCGTGGCTTAGACGTAGAAGTCTATGAGCAAGCTGGTGAACTACGCGAAATCGGTGCAGGTATTCAGATCAGTCCCAACGGCAACCGCGCACTGCAAGCATTGGGGGTGTTCGATGCGTTGCAGAAGCTATCGTGCAACGCCGATGCCAAAGAAATCCGCCTGTGGAACACTGGTCGGACTTGGAAGTTGTTCGATCTCGGTGCAGAAGCCGTACGCAAGTATGGTTTCCCCTATATGACCGTTTTTCGCCCCGAACTGTTGCGCGTGCTTGGTGACGAAGTACGGCGCCTGAAGCCCGACGCAATTCACCTCGGCGCGCGCAGCATCGGCATGAGCCAGAATGCAGATGGGGTAACACTTGAGCTGGCCGACGGCCGAAAGATTCTGGGTGATATTTTGATCGGCGCAGATGGTGCACACACCAAGATACGTCCCGCGCTGTTTGGCGCGGACGAAACCTTATTCTCTGGCATGGTGGCGTGGCGCACCCTGATCCCGATGGATGCGCTGCCCGAGCGCTTCCACCGCAGCGTGGCGGTCAATTGGGTCGGCCCCGGTGGCCACATTGTTCACTACCCGGTGCAGAGCGGCAAGACCATGAATTTCGTCGGTACTTTGGAGGGCGCCACTTGGGCATCCGCGCAGTGGAGTTCGCCAGCTACGCTCAAGGAATGCACAACTGCTTTCGCTAGTTGGCACGAGGACATCCATACTATGCTGGAGCACGCACCGTCGGTGACCAAATGGGCCCTTTGCGGACGCCGCCTACTTACCACTTGGAGCAAGGGCCGAGCCACGCTGCTCGGCGATGCCTGTCACACGACTCTGCCGTTTCTCGCCCAAGGTGCGGTGCATACGATCGAGGATGCGGTGGTGCTCGCGCGCTGCCTCGAGAAATATGCCGACGTGCCGACTGCGTTGGGGCGTTACGATGAGGTACGTCGCCCACGCGCACACCGCATGGTGAAGGGTGCTGCAGAAAATACCTCGCGCTTCCATAACCCGGCACTCGCAGATCCAGACGATGCTGAAGCCTTCGTTTCCCGGGAATGGCAGTCTCAGGCAATCAGCGACCGCTACGACTGGCTCTTCACTTACGATGCGGAGCGTGTAGAGATCTGAGATGGGTAAAGTCGGCAGCTGTTAGCTTTCCTTGCCTCTTTTTGTTTAGTAGTCTTCGCCAAAGCTGATCATGCCAACAGCAGAGTCGATTTCTGCCCGCGGAGCTGCTGCTCTTTGAAGCAGCTCCCACAAACCCAATTCATCTCATCCAAAAAACCACCGACAAGGGACTCACGAGCAGCGGCAAGCAACGCGGTAATTGACATGTCAGAAATGTTGCCGCTTTGGAGGCTGCTGCTCGAACAATTCATATTACCGTCATTGATTAAACCCGTAGATTTCTCGAGGGTGATCGACCAGAATGCGGCGACGTGTCTCTTCATCGGGCACCCATTCACCCAGTAAGTCGAAGAGGTCACCGTCGTTAGGCATATGACGGCCCACCATGTTGACGTGTGGCCAATCGCTGCCCCAAAGCAGCCGTTCAGGTGCATGGGCTACCAGGGCGAATGCCAGAGGTGTGACGTCGCTGTAAGGCATGTCGCTAGGCGAGCAGCGCATGGGACCAGAGAGTTTTACCCAGACACGGCCAGTCGACAGCATGCGCAGTAGGCATTGGAAAGCGGGCTGTGAGGTGCCTCCAGTTGCAGGCACCGCTGCGAAATGGTCCAAGACCACAGGGACTGGCAGGGACAGCAGTTCCTGTTCATGGGCAAGCAGATCATCGCCGGCTGGGTAAAACTGAACGTGCCAGCCAAAGTCCGCTACCAAGTCGATCACGCGTTTTGACAAGCGAGGAAGGGCGCCCCGGTGACCTGCACTGACAAAGCGTGCACCTCGGACACCCAAACGATCGAGCCTAGCGACATGATCACGCGTCACGTCATCCGGCAACAGTGCGACACCGCGAAAGCGCTTAGGAAATCGGGTCAATATTTCCTCAAGATGTTGTGTGTCTTGTCCGTAGCCACCGCCGCTAACCACGACCGAGCCCGCCAAACCGAGCGTATCCTGCATCGCGATCTGTGTCTCTGGTAGCGCATCAAGGGACGTGTATCGGCTACCGGGGTGAAAAGGCCATTGGCTTGAGGGTCCGAACAAATGTACATGGCAGTCGATGGCCCCTAGCGGCGCTTTTAATGTCGGCTTGCGCGTGATTGGATCAGGTGGTGGCGTGATGGGTGGTGTCGCGACCTGACTTTCTGAGTTAGCTGTCATGGTTTCAGTAAGCCTTGATGTTTGAACTTTTGACCAGATCCGCCCATTGGCGTAACTCGGTGTCGATTAACTTTTCAAATTCTGTCGGCGTGTTGCCGACGGTCTCGACGCCATTGGCCTCTAGTTGTTTCAGTACGCCCGGATCTCGCAGTGTCGTTCGCAAGCTGCGATTCATCATGTCGACAATATCGCGAGGCGTGCCGGCCGGGGCCAACACACCCATCCAGAGGATGCCCTGGTAGCCTGGAAGTCCAGACTCAGAGATGGTCGGTACATCCGGCATTAGCGGAGAGCGCTTAAGACTGGCGATGGCCAAGGGTTTGATGCGTCCATTGCGGATATGGCCAGACGATGTGGCGATGGTGTCGTACTTCAGTGCCACAACGCCCGACAGCACATCGTTGAGTGCCGGTGCCGCACCCTTGTAGGGGACGTGAGTCATTTGCAAGCCTAGTTTTTGCTGCAGCAATTCCATGGTGATGTGCGGTAGGGTACCGTTGCCAGCGGATGCGTAGTTCAGCTTCCCCGGATTGGACGTGGCGTACTTCACGAAGCCAGCGAAATCTGAATAAGGCTGGCTGGCGTTCGCAATGAGCAGCTCCGGAATCTGGGCAACGAGAGAGATAGCTGTTAAGTCGCGGGCGGTGTCGAAGCCAATTTTGTCATTCAGCGCGGGATTGATCGTGTGGTTTGGGGTGGTGAACAGTAATGTGTAGCCATCGGGTGCCGACCTGATCACTCGCTGCGTAGCCAGCGCGCCGCCGGCACCAGGCACGTTTTCGATGAGCACTGGGGTATTCATCACATGGCTCAACTGCGCCCCCAAGGTTCGGGCTACTGCGTCAACGGTGCCGCCTGCAGAGAAGGGGACAATTAGTCGTATGGGGCGATCAGGGTAAGCGGCGTGGGCTGTGATAGCCATGGCCCCAAGTATTCCGGCGCACCCAGTGAGCAGGCTACGTCGTATATTTTTTATTTGCATGGAATCTATCTCCTTCTGGGTTCTACATCAGGTGCATTGTTTGTGAGTAAACCAGAGCTGGAAACTCTGCACCAATGAAAGTTTCTAATGTGCTGACCGCCCGTACATAATTCGACTCGCGCCAACGGAGACATAAAGTGCATATTGATTTTCTGGGCATTCAGGCTTTTCTGGCCGTTGCCGAATGCGGAACCTTCGGGCTTGCTGCAGCCCGGCTACACCTGACCCAAGCGGCTGTCAGCCACCGCATGCGAAAGCTTGAAGAAAGTCTAGGGGTAGAGCTGATAGTGCGCACTTCGCGCGGCGCAACGCTCACCCAAGCCGGAGAGGCCATGCTGCCACGAGCGCGGCAGTCAGTGATACAACTCGAGGAGTCTTTGGCGGTCGCGCGTACAAGCGGGCAGGTTGCACCAGCCTGGGTCACGCTGGCTTGCCTCCCAACGGTCGCCGCCGGCGTATTGGTGCATGCTTTGCACCGGGTAGAAGCGCTGCTGCCTGGCGTTCGGATTCGCGTGTTTGACAGCTCGCCTGGCGAAATCGTGGAACTGGTGCAAGCTGGCTCATGTGCATTTGGTCTGACATTGGAGCAAAGTGCCCCTGCTGGCCTGCGGATGGAACCTGTAGCCCGCGAGCGATTTGTCCTGGTTTGTCCGCGAGAACACGCGCTGGCGAGGCTGCCCTCTGTCGACTGGTCTACGCTGGAATCCGAGAGTCTGATTCGCATCAGTCTGCCATCCGGTAACAGTGCCACGATTGATGAAACTCTGGGCCCCTTCCGCGAACGTTTGAAATGGGTCTATGAAACTCAGCGCACGGCGATGGCCCTGCAAATGGTGCGCGCAGGCTTAGGGCTGACCGTAGTGCCTGCACTGGCCGTTTCGCCGCAAGACGGACTGGCCGTGGTGCCTTTGTGTAAGCCCGAAATTGGTCGCATGCTTGTCTTGCTGACGCCAGAGGGCGTGCCTTTAATGGGTGCCCCGCGCTTGATAGCGGATACCTTCGTGGCTCTTATTCAGGAGCATGCGGCCATAGCCGTTTCATAAATGCATAGCAGCGAGACGCAAATAATATTCACTTGCCATGTGGGCTATGGTCTCACTAGACTTTGAGTACAAACTCAAATTCGGAGACCTCCCCCATGCCTTTGCCAGAACACACCCGCTCCGACAACCCAGCCAAACTGCCCGACCGGCGACAGATCTTGCGTACAGCTCTAGGGGTATCCCTTGGTTCTATGGCCTGGCCTGGTGTCACAAGTGCCCAGGCAGCGTTTCCATCGCAGACAATCCGTATCGTCGTTCCGTTTGGTCCGGGGGGTCTGGCAGACATCTCGACTCGACTCGCAGGGCAAAAACTAGCCGAGAAATTCGCTCAACCTGTGCTTGTCGAGAACCGACCAGGCGCTGGTGGTGTGGTCGCCGCCAGCGTGATTTCGTCAGCTCCTGCTGATGGTCATCATCTGATTTTGTTCAGCAATGGCACGGCCATTTCCAAGTCTCTACTCAAGTTGCCATTTGACCCGCAGGCAGACTTTGTACCGATCTCGTCACTCGCTTACTTCGACCTCAATTTATTGGTGGGTAAAGACAGTCAATTCACCGACCTGCGCGCATTGGTGCTTGAAGGTGGCCGCAGGCAACTGACCTTTGGAACTATCAATCCCGGCAGTACCCAGCACTTGTCGGCCGAACTCTTCAAATCGGTCACCCGGCTTAACGCTACCTTGGTGCCCTTTAAGACGTCTGGCGAGGTGCAATTGGCGCTGCAACGCGGTGACATTGACGTCGGCTTCGAGTCCTATGCTGCCTTGCGCGGCGGTATTGAGAGTGGTGTGTTGCGCGCTTTGGCGACGACTGGGCCATCCAGAACCACTTGGTTGCCCAACGTTCCGACCGTGAAAGAGGCCGGTGTGCCTGACTACGAAGTCACCGGTTGGAACGCGTTGTATGCCCCAAAAGGGACGCCAGTTGCTGTCGTCGAGGCCATCGGAAAAGCCTTGCGCGAAGTTATTGCCAGCCCCGACATGCGCAAGCGCCTGCTGGATCTTGGCGTCGAGCCTCGTACCAGTTCGTCGGCGGAGATGGCGGATGTATTTGAACGGGATCGACGTAAGTGGGCTCAGGTGATTCAGCTTGCCAAGCTCAAGGTCTGATTCGTATGAGCATTATCCCGACTACCCGATCACAGTTGCCAGATGCCCCGCTGATCGACACCCATGTGCATATTTTTAAGCGCTCAATGCCCCTGATGCCTGATCCCCGGCACGCCCCAGACTACGATTTCACAGCTGAGAAGCTAGAGTCAACGCTTGATACCCACGGCGTCAAATTTTGCGTCATTGCAGCAGCCAGTCCTTGGGCAGATTGCAACGATTATGTGGTCAAGTCTCTGCGTTCGCGGCCGCTCTGGCGAGGCACAGTGATTCTTGAGCCCACAGTCGGGCGGCACGAACTGGATCAACTCGCTCGTGACGGTATTGTGGGTGTGCGGCTACCTTTCATCAGCATGCCCCAACTTCCAGATCTTGACAGTTGGGAGTACCGACGCTTTCTTTGGCGGCTTGCCGACCTGAACTGGCATGTTCATCTTCATCTGGATGGACCTCGCATTCCCTTAGTGCTTCCTGCTCTTTTGAAATCGGGCGTCAAGATTGTCATTGACCACATTGCGCGGCCTGATCCAAAGTTGCTCGAAAAATGCGAGGGCTTTCAAGCGACTGTTCGCGCGGTTCAGAAAGGGAACACCTGGGTCAAGCTCTCCGCCGGCTATAGGCTCGGCCCGCACTCAGTTGGGCTGGCTCGTGAGATGGCCCGCCAAGTGGGCTACGAGCGTTTACTTTGGGCCAGCGACTGTCCATTCGTTGGGGCTGAATCCACGACGTACCAAAGCACTCTGGACTGGTATGGCGAGGCGGTGCCGGACGCCCGAAACCGCCGGGTGATGGACCGTAATGCCATTGATCTGTACTTCCGTTAAATAAGACTGCGCGCATGATCATCACCGATGCTCAGGTCCATGTTTGGGAGGCCCATCGCCCGGACCGCCCATGGCCCTCTGAAAATCAAGGCACACCTAGTTTTGTGGCGGTGCCCGGCGCACGTCCTCACCGAGCTGAGCCGATCAACGGGTTGGAGATGACCGGCATGATGAACGCAGCAGGCGTGAACCGCGCGATCATCGTGCCGCCCTCGCCTGTGGGTGACAGCAACCTGTTCGCACTCGAGACGGCTGCCAAGTACCCCGGTCGATTTTTAGTGATGGGCCGCTTTGACCCGACTGCTCCAGGGGCTTTAGCCCAACTTCCTACATGGCGCGATCAACCGCACATGGCGGGCATCCGCATGACTTTTCACAAGCCGCAGTGGGCGAGCTGGTTGACTGACGGTATCCTTGACGACTTTTGGACCCGCTGCGAGAGCTACCGAATACCTGTGATGCTGCTGGCACCGGGTCGAATGGAAGACATTGATCGCATCGCCAGCCGTTACCCGAATCTGACGTTGATAGTTGATCACCTTGGAATGCACAGCCAGCACCGGGATGCTGAATGTGGTGAGGACTTGAAGAAGGTGCTGCCGCTGGCGCGTCGTTCTAACGTTGCGATCAAAACGTCGGCAGTGCCGTGCTACAGCAATGCGCCTTATCCATATCGAAATTTCAATGGCTACTTAGAAGCGATCTACCAATCCTTTGGCCCTAAAAGAATGCTTTGGGGGTCCGACGTTTCGCGTCTTCCTTGCACGTACAGGGAGGCCGTGACCCATTTCACAGAGACACTGCACTTCATCAGTAAAGAAGACCTTCCGTGGGTGATGGGACGGTCGCTATCTTCGTTGCTTGAATGGTCTGTGTCTCCTCCATGCTGCTGCTGACGCTAATTTGACCCGGTGATCAATTGAGTATTGGTAGCTGCAGGGCTTGGTCTTCTAGAAGGCTTAGCCACTGTCTGGAAAGTTGACTGATCTATAGGGAGCGGTTTTTGCACGGCCCTATAGAAGACTTGGGCCCGCTTGATCTTTCCATCTCGAATAGCGCGTCCCTATACGTGCAATGTCTAAGCAAGTGAACGAACCTAACGTTCTTATATTTTTTGGGGCGGATGATTCAGCGGTCAAACTACCTGAATGTAGTGGCAACTGCCGCGTTGAAATAGCCCTGTCAATCCTGCAATACCGGCTCCACGTTGGACTATCAATGTGACACCTAGGTGTTACAGGCAGGTGTTACAAAAGTGCCTTCTTTTTAGGCTTCCTATCTGGGAAGCCTCATGAATGCTCACTCTGTTTGAAAAAGGTGACGAGCCCGACCCCGGCACTGGCTCCACAGTTAGGGCTGCTTGGTTCCCCATCTGACCCGGTTGGCCGCTTCACCATGCGGGGAGGCCCGTCACTTTGAATTGTAATGGACTTGCCGCGCGCGCAAAGACCAACCTGCTCATCAGCAGGGTGATTTTTCGGGCACTTTAGAATGCTGCGATGTCCTACCTCGTCCTTGCTCGTAAATACCGCCCCAAGAATTTTTCGGAAATGGTCGGGCAGTCGCATGTGGTTCAGGCTTTAAGCAATGCCTTGGGCACGCAGCGCCTGCATCATGCGTATCTGTTCACCGGAACGCGCGGTGTCGGCAAGACCACGGTGTCGCGGATTCTGGCCAAGTCGCTGAACTGCACAGGCCCTGATGGGACCGGTGATATCACGGCAACACCTTGCGGTGTTTGCGAGGCGTGCACCGACATCGACAGCGGCCGTTTTGTTGATTACACCGAGCTCGATGCGGCCTCGAATCGCGGCGTTGACGAGATTGCCCAGTTGCTGGAGCAAGCGGTCTACAAACCCGTTGTTGGCCGCTTCAAAGTCTTCATGATTGACGAGGTTCACATGCTCACCAACACGGCTTTCAATGCCATGTTGAAAACGCTGGAAGAGCCGCCGGCTTACCTGAAGTTCGTGCTCGCTACGACTGATCCCCAAAAAGTGCCGGCCACGGTGCTGTCGCGTTGCCTCCAATTCAATTTGCGACCGATGGCGCCTGAAACTATTTTGGAGCATTTGATTCAGGTGCTGGCCGCCGAGGACGTCGCGGCCGAGCCGCAGGCGCTGCGCTTGCTGGCCCGCGCCGCACGCGGTTCCATGCGCGATGCGCTGTCGCTCACCGACCAGGCGATTGCCTTTGGCTCTGGCACGCTGGTCGAAGCGGGCGTGCGGCAAATGCTTGGCAGCGTTGACCGCAGCTATGTTTACCAACTGCTCGACGCCTTGGCGCGTGGCGATGGCAAAAGTATTGTTGAAATGTCGGAGGTGTTGCGCTTGAATGGCTTGAGCGCGGCCTCCACGCTGGAAGAAATGACCAGTGTGCTGCAACGCATGGCGGTGCTACAGGCGGTGCCCGGCATCGGCGCGAGTGACGATGACAGCGACCCTGATGTGTCCGAAACTGCGCGTCTGGCCCAGTTGCTACCGGCCGATGAAACGCAACTGCTTTATAGCTTGTGCCTGCACGGTCGTGGTGAGTTGGGGCTGGCCCCTGATGAATATGCCGCACTGACCATGGTGTTATTGCGGCTGCTGCCTTTCAAACGCGCTGTCGGTGAATCGCCATCGAGGGATGCCGTCGAGCCCCCAAAAAAGCCGCAGTCTGAACCGCTTCGGGCGGTGGGTGCTCCGGTTGCGGTTCCAGCGTCGTTGCCGGTGGCTTTGGCGCCGCCAACCGCTGTGACGTTGCCAGTGCCGCTACGCTCTGTGGTTGAGCCAGCGCCGGCTCCCGTTACTTTTGTGGCGGAGATGGCCGAGCCAGAGCCTGAGCCAGCAAATTCCGTCGAGGTGTCCCAGACCCCGCTGATCAGTGACATCAGCGTTGTCGCGGAAAGTGTCACGCCTTCGCGGCTCGGTGATCATTGGGCTGCGCTGGTGCAAGGGCTGATCAGCGCTGAGTTGATCACTGCGTTGGTGCGCGAGTTGGCCTTGCAATCTGAATTGCAGTCGCAGGTCGATGGCATTTGGGTTTTGCGTGTCGAGCGCCAGTCGCTCAACAATGCTGGCGCTTGCGACAAGCTGCTGCAAGCCATTCACAGTCTTCTGACTCTGCCCGATGCGCCTGTTACGCCGGCACTCACTCAATTGATGGTCGACGTTAGTACTGTGACCGACACGCCAGCGCGCCGCAACACCGCGGCCCAGACGGAGCGTCAGCGGCAAGCCGAAGAAGTCATTGAAAATGATCCCTTTGTGCAAGACATGGTGCGCCAATGGGGTGCCCGCGTTGTGCCCGGCAGCATCCGTCCGCTGGCCCCGACGCCGACATCAACATCGGCCAAGCCGATATGATCCAGACACACATTTAAGCCATCAATCTCATCTCCATTTATCAAGGAATCAAAACATGTTTAACAAAGGACAACTCGCCGGTCTCATGAAGCAGGCGCAAGCCATGCAGGACAACCTGAAAAAAGCACAGGATGAGCTGGCCTTCATTGAAGTCACCGCCGATGCGGGCGCCGGTTTGGTCAAGGTCACAATGACCTGTAAGCACGATGTCAAGCGTGTCGAGATCGATGCCAGCTTGCTGGTGCCAGACGACAAAGACATGCTGGAAGACTTGGTGGCAGCGGCTTTCAACGCCGCTGTGCGCAAGGCTGAAGACCTGAGCCAGGAAAAAATGGGCAAGATAACCGCCGGTATGCCGGCTCTGCCCGGTGGCATGAAGCTGCCTTTCTGATGAATCATCGGCGGCCTTTGATGCCGATCTTGTGCATCTGGTTCAGGCCGCTTGCCCATGGCTGAATCGAATGCGCTTGAGGGTTTGACGCAGGCCTTACGCAAATTGCCTGGCGTGGGTTTGAAGTCGGCCGCGCGCATGGCATTTCATTTACTGCAAAACGACAAGCCTGGTGCTCTGCAAATTGCCAAGGCGCTCGAACATGCCGTGAACAGCGTGAAGCATTGCGCGCTGTGCAACACGCTGACCGAGCAGGCGGTCTGCATCACGTGTCAAAACCCGCAGCGCGACCGCAGTCAATTGTGTGTGGTGGAAACGCCTGCAGATCAGGCAGCGCTTGAACGCACGTTGGCTTACCACGGTTTGTACTTCGTGTTGATGGGCAAGTTGAGTCCGCTTGACGGTGTTGGACCAAATGAGATTGGGCTGAAAAAACTCTTTGACCGCGTCGTCCCCAGAGATGTCCAGGGCGAACACTTGCCAGCGAATGAGCGTGAGGTTCAAGAGGTGATTTTGGCAACCAATTTCACAGCAGAAGGCGAGGCCACCGCTCACGTGATTGCGCAGGCTTTAAAAAGCCGCGGTGTACAGGTCACGCGGCTGGCGCGTGGTGTGCCGGTGGGCAGCGAACTCGAATATGTCGATTTGGGCACCATCGCCCATGCCCTTGTAGACAGACGTTAAATAGGGCTGAAAGGCGTTAAATATCATGTTTCCAAATTTCACTATTGCCTACTGGTGTGTACTGGTGATGGCCTTGCTGCCCATTGTCTGCGCTGGCATCGCCAAGTCCGGCATGATGCGCTCGCCACCGGGTGAGGGTGGTTACGACAACGCCGCCCCCCGCAGCTGGCTGCAGCGCCAGACCGACTGGCGGGCGCGGGCTAACAACGCCCAAGCCAACACCTTCGAGGCATTGCCTTTCTTTTTTGCGGCCGTCATCATTGCGCATCAGCTACAGGCATCACAGGGGCGTGTTGATGTGCTGGCGGTGGTTTATGTTGTGCTGCGGTTGGCGTATGTGGCTGCGTATGTGGCCAACAAGGCCAACCTGCGCAGCGTGATTTGGATGCTGGCTTTGCTCGCCAATGTCGCGCTGTTGTTCGCTGGATTTCGCTAATCCAGAAGTGCTAGCTGGGCAGATCGCTGGCCAAATCTGACGCTAGTCGTCGACAGCTTGAGTACAAACCCGCACGGGATCATCCCGATGCGGGTTTTTTCTGGACTCGTTACGCTAGCCTGCAAGATCAAGAATTTATGAGGCGTGCGCATGACGCGACCAGACGGGATTTCCCGCCGATATTTGGGTAAAGCAGGGCTTTTACTGGCCACCTCTATGGTCATGCCTGTCTTACAAGCACAGTCCAATAGGCGCAAGCCGGAGCGAACGAGGATCGTCATGGCTGTCGGCGGCAAGGCGTCTCTTGGCTATTTACCCTTGACGATTTCGGAACAGCTCGGGTATTTCAAGGCAGAAGGTCTTGACTTGGAGATCAATGACTTTGGAACGGACGCAGCTGCTTCACAGGCGGTCGTCAGTGGCGCTGCTGATGTCTGTTCTGGGACTTTTGTCAAAACCATCGAACTGCAGTTTAAAAATCAATGGTTTCAGTCCTTTGTGATGCAGGCGCGGACTCCCAAGATCGCTTTTGGCGTGTCAGTCCGCAACATGCCCCACTATAAAAACGTGGCGAATCTCAAGGGTCGCAAGATTGGGGTCGCGATGCTCGGCTCTGCGAGTTACTTCACAGCCGGCTTGGTGTTGGCGCGCTTTGACGTGAAACCAAGCGATGTGACTTTTATCGAGCTGCCATCGACGTCAAGCGCGCTGGCGGCATGGCGTTCTGGGCAGATTGATGCCATCAGCCACACCGACCCGGTGATGACGATGCTGGAGCAAAAAGGCGATGTCAAGATCATCGCGGAGACCCGCACACTGAAAGGGACGATCGATGTTTTTGGCGGCCCGATGCCTTCGACCTGTCTTTACAGCGCAGGCGACTTTATCCAGAAAAATCCAAACACTTGCCAAGCCTTGACGAATGCCATTGTTCATGGCTTGAAGTGGCTCCAAACCGCGGGTCCCGGAGACATTCTCAAGACTGTGCCGGAGTCGTACTTGCTCGGCGACCGGGCCTTGTATCTGGCGTCGTTTGATCAGGTGCGGGAATCGATCGCTATCGACGGAATGATGCCCGAAAACGGCCCACGTACTGCCTTGCGGGCACTCGCCAGCTTCTCGCCAGATATCAAGGCTGACAAGATGGACTTGGCCAAGACGTTCACCAATGCTTTTGCACGCCGGGCCAAAGAGAGGTTCAAGGCTTGACGGTTGCAGCCGCTGCGCTGCTTGCCGCAGGAAGCTGCAATCCCAAAAAGCTTGCTAGTAGCGCTGTTTCCATCGAGCCTTCATGGGTGATAGTTGCACCCGTTTGAGCATGTGTTGTCACGATGGTGGGAATCGAGGCAAAGCCAAAGCGGGTCAGCAACTGGGTATTTTGGTTCACAGCAGCTTTTTGAATGTCAATGTCGCGTGTGGCGCTGATGCCACCTGCATTGGCGCGCATGGACGCCTCGTGGGTATCCATGGCGACCTCAGGATCTGATGTGGCCAATATCGTGGCCCCTTGTGCGGTGCTTGACGGATTGAGAATGCCGACTGGAATCCACAAAAAACGGATTTGATTTTTCAGTGGTTTGGCTGCTTCCCAGAGTGCCGTGCAGTGCGGGCATTGCGGGTCAAAAAAGACATACACCGTGCGGGCGCTCATGGGGACGCCGACGCTGAAACCTTTGGCCTCTGCTTGTATTGCATTGATCGACACTGGCGAAGCACTGGCTTGTGTTGCTGTGGGTGGGTTTGCTTGATCTTTGCAGGCGCCTATAAAAAGTGTGACGACGACGGCAAAGAAGGTTATAAATTTTTTGCGCATGGTGTTTTGACGTTGAACTGTAAAAGAAAGCGTTGGAAAAAATGCCGTTGTAACGCCGCTCATGTGCAGCGGTACAGGCGTTCGCAGGGTGCCTAGAGACGTTATTTCCGTGGTACCCGTTTGATGGCTTTCAGCTTGGCCGAACGATAGCTGGCCGACTTGGCCTTGACCGGTAGAAACAGCACTACCGACTGCCCGAGCTTGAAGCTGCTGTGGGCTGTGACCTGATTCCAGTCGGCGACTTCAAGAGTGCTGACGTTGTAACGTCGTGCCAGGGTCGCCACCGTTTCACCTTTGCGGGCTTTGACGTTGACGCGCCGCGTGACAATTTCGGGGGCTAGACTCATCTGCCCGTTCTCCGCCACATGGCTGGTCACGTCATTGATAACTTGGGCAGAGCGGGGCACCAGCAGTGTGGAGCCGGCCTTCACCAGCATGCGCGGTGGAATGCTGTTGACGGAGCGCATGTCGCTCTCAGACATGCCAGTGCGGCGGGCAGCTTCGCTGGCCGCCATGGTGGTGGGCACGGCCCAAGTTGTCCAGCTGGCGTACTGGCCTAATGTGTAGGCTTCAAAGTTGCGCTGAAACACTTTGGCGCTGTCCCAGGGCAGCAAAATTTGTGGCGTGCCTGCGGCCAAAATAACCGGCCGATGAGCGGAGGGATTCAGAGCTTTAAAGTCTGCCAGATTGACATCGGCGAGCTTTGCTGCAAGCGCTACATCGATGTCGCGGGAGATCGCCACTTCCTGAAAGTAAGGATGGTTTTCAATCAGCGGCAGTTCGGTCTTGAAGATGTCAGGATTGGCGACAATATTTTTCACGGCTTGTAGCTTGGGCACGTACAAACGGGTTTCTGCCGGCATATTCAGGTCAGCGTAGCCAGTCCCTAGACCGGCTCTCTTGTTGCGTGCAATGGCTTTTCCGACATTGCCTTCGCCCCAGTTATAGGCGGCCAGTGCCAAGTGCCAGTCGCCGAACAGGGTGTTGAGTTTCTGCAGGTAATCCAGCGCCGCGCGGGTTGATGCCAGCACGTCGCGCCGGTCGTCCCGAAAGATGTTTTGCTTGAGGTCGAAATAAGTCCCGGTTGCTGGCATGAACTGCCACATACCCGCGGCCTTAGCGCTGGAAACTGCTTGCGGATTGAAGGCGCTCTCAATGAACGGCAGCAGAGCCAGTTCGGTCGGCATGTTGCGGCGCTCGAGTTCTTCAACGATGTGAAACAGATATTTGCTTGAGCGCGCGGTCATGCGCTGGATGTAGTCTGGCCGACTGCTGTACCAAATCTCGCGGTCAGTGACCAAATCGTTTTGCAAATCCGGCATGCGATAGCCCCGACGAATCCGGTCCCACAGCTCGACCGGTGCTTCCAGCGAGGCCACGGATTGCGTTACATCGGCCAACGAATCGATCGATGTCAAGGGTGTACTGGGCGCGACCGATGGACCGGTTGTGGTTTTGTTGTTGCGGGCCTGCGCGGTCTTTACTGCCTCGGATTGATTGGCTAGCATGCTGCTGGCCATGATCGGACCGGAGACCTTGCCCTGTGATTCCATCTGTCCCGGGGTGGCACAGCCCGACAGCACGACCAAAGTGCCAGTCAAAAAAAGGACTGAAACGATGGCGCGCTGGACGCGCAGGCTGTCTAGGGATCTGCTGGCATTGCGCCATGAATAAGACAATGCAGTGGGTTGAATGAATATCATGAGAGAGTCGTTTTCAGTGCCTTTGGGCAGCGCTTTGAAAGGTCAAATTGCAAGATCATCTAGACGCCTCGCTGAGCGTCAAGGCATGACTAGAATCAGCCACTGAATGAAAGCGCTGCATCGGTCTTGACTTCGACCGCCATTCAATCAGAAAAAATTGAGAATACACATGCATTGGTTTTGATGAGCTCAGAAATTATAGGTTTGACGGATTGGTTGAAAACACCGCCCGGTGAATACTTGCTGGCGTGGGAGCGTGAACGTTTCGATGAGGCGGTCGCTGATATCTTTGGCTTCCACGCCTTGCAGTTGGGTTTGCAAGAAATGGACACTTTGCGCAGCAACCGAATGCCACATCAGTGGCTGGCGCTCGACTCAATGCAAAGCACGACTGTAAACGCTCAGGAAGGAAGTTTGAATCTGAGCCGAAAGTCACCCCAGAGTTCCCGGGCTGTCGCACTTTTAACGCATTCTGCTGCTTTGCCTTTTCCCGCCAATAGCTTGGACTTAGTCGTTCTGCCACACACATTGGAACTGAGCCATGACCCACATGCCACGCTGCGTGAGGTCGAGCGTGTGTTGGTGCCGGAGGGGCGCGTGGTCATCAGTGGTTTGAATCCGGCCAGTTTGTGGGGCTTGCGGCAACAACGCGCCCATCTGTGCAAGCGGCTGGGTTTTGGCAACTTGTTTTTACCTGAACACGGTCAGTTCATCGGCCACTGGCGCTTGCGAGACTGGCTGCGACTGCTCAGCTTTGAAGTTGAATCGGCTCAATTTGGATGCTACCGGCCGGCCATTGATAATGCGCGTTGGCTCGGTCGTTTCACTTGGATGGATGCGGCTGGTGCGCGCTGGTGGCCGATTTTCGGCGCGGTCTATTTTTTGGTGGCGACCAAGCGTGTTCGAGGCATGCGGCTGTTGGAGCCTTCTTGGAAAGATCGTTCTGCTCGAGTGCCTGCACCCGCTGTGGTTGCTAACCGTCGTCCTGCCAGAGCGGATGCTTCAGTGAGTTCATCTGACCCCCGTTCATCGCAGCCAACTTCTCTCTCTTTAACCGACAAATCTCGCTCATGACAGACATCCAGACCCCGGCCGCGCCGGTGGTGATTTATACCGATGGCGCCTGCAAAGGCAACCCTGGCCCCGGCGGTTGGGGCGCCATGTTGACTTCAGGCGGCACGGTCAAGGAGTTGTTTGGTGGTGAGCTTGGAACCACCAATAACCGCATGGAAATCATGGCGGTCATTGAGGCCTTGTCAGCGCTCAAGCGACCCTGCCAAGTCATTCTGTATCTGGACAGCGAATATGTCCGCAAGGGCATCACCGAGTGGATTCACGGTTGGAAAGCGCGTGGCTGGCGCACAGCGGCCAAGGCGCCGGTGAAAAACGTTGATCTATGGCAACGTCTTGATGCGCTGGTGGCCTCAAGTGGTCATCGGATTGATTGGCGCTGGGTCAAGGGTCATGCCGGAGATCCCGGTAACGAGCGCGCCGACACCTTGGCGAATAAAGGTGTCGACATGGCCTTGGCTGCGAATCGGTCTGCCACCTCGAGCACAAAAAACGCGGCTTAATCGCGGCGCCCACTGGGATAACGCCCCAGTGCTCTGACACCTCAGGCAGCTCGAATGTCGGGCCCGCGGCCGCTGAAACGGTCCATCAGCAAGTAAAGCACTGGCGTGATGAAAAGCGTGATGGCCTGTGAAAATATGAGGCCCCCCACCACCGCCAAGCCCAGGGGTTGACGCAACTCCGCACCGGCGCCGATGCCAAACGCAATGGGCAGTGCGCCCATCAATGCGGCCAAAGTGGTCATCATGATGGGGCGAAAGCGCAGCACGCAGGCTGTGCGTATGGCTTCATGCGGGGTCATGCCCTGATGCCTCTGGGCGTCTATGGCGAAGTCGATCATCATGATGGCGTTTTTCTTGACGATACCGATCAGGAGCACGATGCCGATGGTTGCAATCAGCGTCAAGTCCTGGCCAAACAACATCAGTGTGGCTAGCGCGCCGACGGCCGCCGATGGGAGGCCAGCCAAAATCGTGATCGGATGGATATAGCTCTCGTACAACACACCTAGCAGCACGTAAATCACCAGCAATGCGGCAATCACGAGCACCATTTGACTGCCTTGCGAGCTTTTGAAGACGGCGGCGTCGCCGCCGTAGGACGTGATGACGCTGCTTGGCATCTGTATGGCTTCGCGTGCGGCATCGATTTTTGCTGTGGCGTCGCCCAAGGCGCCTCCCGGAGCAAGGTTGAAGGAGACCGTCACTGCTTGCAATTGCCCCACGTGGTTGATGGAGGTGGCGCCTACACTGCGCTCGACAGTGGTAAAGCTAGACAGCGCCACTAGCGCACCCGTGTTGGCGCGAACGTAAATTCCCGCAAGTGCCGATTCGTCAAGCTTATCGGCGGGTGCCACTTCCATGATGACTTGGTAACTGTCCGTCGGCAGAAAAATGGTAGAAACTTGGCGCTCGCCGAAGGCACTGAACAGCGCCGAGCGGATGGCTTGCACTGACACACCCAGTGTGTTGGCACGGTCGCGGTCGATGTGGAGCTGGGCCTGAAGCGCACGCAGTTGAGCATCGCTGGTCACGTCACGAAACAGCGGGTCGGACCGCAACCGATCTTGAAGCTTGCTGGCCCAGACATTGAGCTCATCAGCCTTGACGCTTTGCAGGATGTACTGAAACTGCGCTTTGCTGGCGCGTCCACCGAGCTGTAAGTTTTGCACCGGGCGCATGAAGACGTTGATGCCGGCGACTGTGCGCACCTTTTTGCGCAGTCCTTCGATGACTTGTTTCATGGGAAGGCGCTGACCCGCGGGCTTGAGACTGATAAACATGCGCCCAGAGTTTTGCGCATTGATGCCGCCATTGAACGAACTCACGGCGTTGACGTTGGCGTCTGCGCGAATGATGGCCGCCGCGCGCTCTTGCAGGGCCACCATGGCCGAGAAGGAAATGTCCTCACTGGCCTCGGTCGTGATTTGGATTTGACCAATATCTTCTTCGGGAAAGAAACCTTTGGGAATGATGTTCACCAGCCAGAAGGTGGCCACAAAGGTGCTCGCGGCCAAGAGCAAAATTGTTTTGCGATGGCCCAGCGCGACATCCAGCAGTCGGCTGTAGCCGCTCAACATGGCATTAAATCCACGCTCGAACATCCGCACCAGCGCGCCGGGTGCTTTTTTGTGCGCGTCGTCGGTTAGAAAGCGCCCGGCCAGCATGGGCACCAGGGTCAATGACACAAAAGCCGAAACGATAATCGCCAACCCGACGACCACGGCAAACTCATGGAACAACAGGCCAATCACGCCTGGCATGAAAAAGATGGGGATGAATACAGCGATCAATGATGTGGAAATCGACACAATCGTGAAGCCAACCTCCCGTGCACCCACAATGGCGGCATGAAAAGGTTCTTCGCCGTTTTCCACATGGCGGATGATATTTTCCAGCACCACAATGGCATCGTCCACCACCAAGCCGACCGCCAACGTCAGCCCTAACAACGAAATATTGTCGAGGCTGTAAGAGAAACCCCAGAGCAGCGCTACGGCGCCCATGAGTGAAATGGGCAGCGACAAGGCCGGAATAGCCGTGGCGACAAAGCGGCGCAAAAACAAAAATATCACCAGTACCACCAGCACGATCGTGCCGATCAGTGTGAGTGAGACGTCGTGCAATGCTTCACGCACCGAGACTGAACGGTCGTTGATGGGCGTCATTTTGACCGACTGGGGCATTTGCGCTTCCATTGCCGGCATGACGGCGCGCAAAGCGTCGACCAAGCGCACCGTGTTGGCACCAGGTTGGCGTTGGATGGCAATGGTGATCGAATTTTCACCATCGAACGTGGCCCAACTCTTCAACGTTTCCACGCTGTTTTCAACCGTGGCGATGTCTTTGAGGCGCAACGCCACGCCACCTTTGGCACTGATCACGAGATTGCCAAAGTCTGAGGCCGTTTGGAGCTGCTTGTTGGCTTGCAACACCAGGGTTTGCTTGGGACCGTCCAGGGTACCGACAGGTGTATTCACGTTGGCCGCGTTGAGGGCCGCACTTATTTCATCCAGGCTGATGTTGGCCGCCACCATGGCACCAGGTTTGACGCGCACCCGCACGGCAAATCGTTTAGCGCCATAAATAGTGACCTGAGCCACGCCTTCAATCGTGGAAAAACTCGGGGAAATCAGGTGCTCGGCATAGTCCTGCAAGTCCGACGGCGACAGCGAGGGCGAGGTCAGCGCAATCAGCAGCACCGGGGCATCTGCCGGGTTGACCTTGCGGTAGGACGGCGGCGTGGTCATTTCAAGCGGTAGCGTCTTTTGCGCGCGCAGCAGAGCCGCCTGCACGTCGACAGCGGCCGCGTCGATATTGCGCCCTTGCTCAAATTCCAAGGTCAGGGACGTGTTGCCCAAAATGCTGCTCGAGCTGATGGTTTTAAGCCCCGACACCGTCTGAAACTGTTTTTCCAGTGGCAAGGCCACCGAACTGGCCATGGTCTCAGGGTTGGCGCCGGGCAAAATGGCCGAGACGTTGATCACAGGCGTGTCGTAGCTCGGCAATGCCGCAATCGGAATATTGCGCAGACCCAAAATACCTGCGCCGACGATGGACAGGTTCAGCAGCACCGTCATCACCGGACGGCGGGTAAAAATTTCTGAGAAATTCATGGCTTGCTACGAGGAGAAGCGGCTAACGGGGCGGACGCGGCCGCCAAGCTGGGCGCGGCCAAGGGGGCCGCTGCGCCCGTTTTGCTCTCCTTGGGCCGCTCCACCACCAGTGCACCAGGACGCAGGTTTTGTTTGCCGTCCACGACCACAGAATCACCCGCGTTGATGCCCGTGATCGCCGCTTCACCGCTCTGGCTGCTGATCTGCTTGACCGGCTTAAGAATCGCTTTGCCATCTTCCACGACGTAAACAATGGTTCCGCGGGCCGATTGAATCAGGGCCGCCTGTGGCACGACAACGGTGTCTTTCAAGGTGCTGATGGTTTGTGAAATTTCTACAAACGCGCCGGGCCACAAGCGACCGTCCTTGTTCGCAAACAGGGCGCGTGCTTTGACGGTTCCCGAGGATGGGTCCACCGCATTGTCGACAAAGCTGAGTCGCCCTTGAAAGCTGCCGCCGTTGTCAGCCAAAGTGGCCGTCACTTTAGCGCCGCCACTTTTGAGCGCTGCAATCGCGTCGGCCAGATTGCGCTGGGGAAGATTAAAGTTGACCGAGATGGGATCGAGTTGGGTCACGGTGACCAACGAGGTGATGTTGCTTTGCAGCGCCGTACCGACAGTGACAGTCAACGCTCCGGCGCGCCCACTCAGGGGTGAGTTGATTTGCCCATAGGAAACTGCCACGCGTGCCGCGTCTATGGCTGCTTGGTCGGCAGCGAGGGTGGCGTTGGCGGATTCAACGGCGGTTTGAGCGCTGTCGAGTGCACTCTGGGCCACGAAATTTTGCGCCTTCAACTCTTGTGCACGCTTATATTGCCGTTGCGCATCTGCCAAGGTGGCTTGATCTTTGGCCAACTGTGCTCGGGCCTTGGCCAAGTTAGCTTCGTCTGCACGTGCATCTAAAGAAAACAATGGCTGACCAGCGCGGACGAAATCGCCGTCGCGGATGTGTAACTTGGTTACCACGGAACTCGTCTGGGCTTTGATGTCCACACTGGCCAAAGGGAACACACTTCCGCTGGCTTTGAGGTTGATCGCCATGTCCCGTGTTTCGGCTCTTGCCGTCGTTACTGAAACAGGGGGGGCGCTGGGTGTCGATGTTGGTGTGGTGGGTACCGGTGCACTCGGCGAAGCGCCCTGCGTGGAGGCCTGTGTAGGGGCTTGTGGGGCAGCCTGTGTTGCTGCCTTTGGGGGCGCATTTTCGATCGATTTCTTTTCGCCACAGCCGGCTAATCCTAAGAAGATCACTGCCACGCTCAATGCCAACGAATAATAAGAGCTGTTCATAAAACTCAAGTCTCGCGTTACGGTTACGTAGTGGGCCCGGAGCTTCAGCTCACAGGTCTTGGATTTTACGCAGCTGGCTGCAGCAAAGTATTTATTTTAATGGTTGAGCTTTGCCCAAAGTCGACTAAGTATAAAAACGTTCGCGAATATTCTTGTTACTTCATTTGACTTGAGGCCCCCTTTCCAACGACAAAGAAGATGCGCTCAAGCTGTTTGAGGTTTTTTCAGGTTTCCTGATTGCCTTAAAGCCAGAGCTATGTGGCAGAGCTAAGCCACAGGGCCTCTTGCCGGCGTACGCCGGCATGTCATCAAGGTTGGGCCTGCGCGACTAGATCGCGCCGTCAAACATCATCACGTCTAGCAGGTCGCCCATGGCGACGTTGCCCTGGTCGTGGTACAGCATGATGAGACCGTTGGCTTCGGCCATGGAGCTCAGCACGCCCGAGCCTTGGTTGCCTGTGGTGCTTACTTGTAACGAGCCATCTGCCGCCGTTGAAACCCAACCGCGTTGGTATTCGGTACGGCCAGCTTTTTTGCGTATCGTTTCTTGGCTATGGGCTTTGAGCCGCGGCGGTGCGCTGTCAGTACAACCCATCATCTGCAGCAAAGCAGGGCGTACAAAAGCCAGAAAAGTCACCATCACGGCGACCGGATTGCCGGGCAGGCCGAACAGCACGGCACCCGCTTTTTCGTTTTTATTTGCCGCAATACGGCCCACGGCCATTGGCCGACCGGGTCGCATAGCAATGCGCCAGAAGGCCACATCACCGAGCTTTTTCATCATCGCCTTGGTGTAGTCGGCTTCGCCGACGCTGACACCGCCGCTGGTGATGATCGCGTCGGCTTGTGCCGCCGCTGTTCGGAAGGCTGTTTCCAGCAGGGCGGGATCGTCTTTGACCACGCCCATGTCGATCACCTCGCAGCCTAGCCGCTTGAGCAGGCCGAAGGTGGTGTAACGGTTGCTGTCATAGACGGCACCTTCACGTGGCAGCTCACCCAACGACAGAATCTCGTCGCCGGTGGAAAAATAAGCCACCCGCAAGGGTCGCCAGCAGGGCAGGCTAGGCAAACCCAGCGATGCGGCAAGACCGAGTCGGGCCGGCGTGACGACTTGGCCTTTGAGGAGTGCCGGGTGGCCTTGCGCCAAGTCTTCACCGCGAAAACGCCGGTTGTCACCGGGCTTGAGCATGCTAGGCGGGATCACTACAACAGCGGTTTCACCATCCAGCTGAGTGACTATTTCTTGGGGCACGACTGTGTCAAAGCCGGCCGGCATGATGGCCCCGGTCATGATCTTCACGCAGTCACCCAGGCCCGCCGTGCCGACCCAAGCTTTGCCTGCCAGCGCCGTGCCAACGACTTTGAGTTGTAGCGGGACATCGGCTTGCAGCTGGCTGCCATCAAAGGCATAACCGTCCATCGCCGAGTTGTCGTGAGGCGGCACGTCCATCGGGGAAATCACATCGGCAGACAGCACCTTGCCCAGCGCGTCAAACAGCGGCAGGTTGCTGCTCTCGGTCACGGGTGTCACCAACCGCTGCAAGAAGTCGAGTACCGCGTTGGCGGGCAGCGCCTGAGGGTCGTAGCCTTGAAGCTCGGCGGCAATCTGCGCAATGGTTTTCATGGGCGAGAAAGAAAGAAGGTTGAGATGGCTCAGCGGCTTTCGAGCTGGTGCAATTCGGCCAGCGTATTGGCGTTGAAGAACGCTTTGGGGTCATCACCTGGCAATTCAAATGGCACCAGCACGGTTTTGTGCAGCGCTGTCCACGCGTCGATTTTGCGGCCGCCGCCGTGGGTGAACTTAACCACGCTTTCGAGCAGTTCAGAGCGCATCAAGCAAAACACGGGTTGAGCGCGCAGCTGTCCATCTTCTTCACGCGCAGCCGCCATGGCAATGTCAGCGTCCTCGACTTCGAGCGCAGCCGCAAGTCGGGCCACGATGTCGTGCGGGAACAAGGGTGTGTCGCAGGGCACGGTCATCATGAAAGCGGTTTCGCAGCGCTCCAAGCCCGTCAAAAAACCTGCCAGCGGCCCGGCGAAGTCCCCCAAACTGGCAGCATCCGGCCAGACCGGCACACCAAACGATTCGTACGCCGCCAAGTTCCGGTTGGCATTGATCAAAAGCTCACCTACCTGCGGACTCAGCCGCAACTGCGTGTGCAAAGCCAGCGGTACGCCATTGAAATTTTGTAAACCCTTGTCAACGCCACCCATGCGCGAACCGCGCCCACCAGCCAAGATGACACCGGTGATTTCTGAAATATCAATCATGTTTTTAAACTGGTTATCCGCCGATGTAACTCATCTCAACCCGCCGTCCGGTGTCCGGTGGCGAAGCGTCTGCTGGCAGCGCTGCACGCATTTCTGAATACCGGTCGGTGCGCGACTGCCAGATATGGCCAACCGCACCACCGATTTTTTCGTCCGAAAAGTCGCCGCGGAGCAAGGCGCGGAGGTCTTGCCCTTGACTGGCGAACAGGCATAAAAAGAGCTTGCCCTCGGTGGACAGTCGGGCCCGGTTGCAGTCGCCGCAAAAAGCGTGTGTCACGCTGCTGATCACGCCGACTTCTCCGCCGCCGTCTGCGTAGCGCCAGCGCTCGGCGGTTTCGCCGGCGTAGTTGGGGTTCACGGCCAGTAAAGGGAACTCGGTTTGCAAGCGTTCAATCACTTGGGCTGAGGGCAACACTTCGTCCATGCGCCAGCCGTTGGTAGCACCGACGTCCATGTACTCGATGAAGCGCAGCACCACGCCTGAGTTGCGAAAGTGGCGTGCCATGGGCAAGATTTCGGCGTCGTTGGTGCCGCGCTTGACGACCATGTTGACCTTGATCGGTGCCAAGCCAACACGCTGCGCCGCTTCGATGCCCTTGAGCACATCGGCGACCGGAAAATCGACGTCATTCATGCGCCGGAAAATCGCGTCGTCCAGCCCGTCCAGGCTGACGGTGACGCGCTGCAGTCCGGCGTCTTTCAGGCTTTGGGCCTTTTTGGCCAGTAAGGAGGCATTGGTTGTCAATGTGATGTCTAGCGGCTGACCACTGGTCGTTTTGATCTTGGCCAGCATCTCGATCAGCACTTCGAGGTTTTTTCGCAGCAGTGGCTCACCGCCGGTCAAGCGGATTTTTTCGACACCGTGTGCCACAAAAATCCGTGCCAGACGCGCGATTTCCTCAAAGCTCAGCAGCGAGGTTTGTGGCAAAAAGGCGTAATCCTTGTCGAAGACCTCGCGCGGCATGCAATAGCTGCAACGAAAGTTGCAGCGGTCGGTCACGCTGATGCGCAAGTCGCGCAGGGGTCTGCCCAAAGTGTCGGCCAGCAAGCCGGTGGGCGTTTGGAAGTGGGCCGGCACATGAGGCACACGGCTGGCGTAGCGGATGTCCGCGATGGGGATGATTTTTTCTGTCATAGGTAAACCTTGCGCTGAATTTACCTCATCGTTGGTGCCTGCTCGGGGAATAGCCGACAAAACCTTGCATCAGTGCATGTTGCTCGCGGGTCCAGCCGCTGTACTGATCAATGCTTGCTGTCGGGTTACGGTTCTGCGAATGAAAAGAAACCTCGATATTTTGCCGCGTTATGCGCTGCCTGAGCTCACCCGTTTTGTTGTCTCGCTGTTCAGCGCCACGGGCATGGATGCGGGCAAAGCCGAGGCGATTGCCGATTCCTTGATCACGTCAGACAGCATCGGCCACAGCACTAACGGCTTGGCTTTAGCGGCCCCTGGTATCTGGAAGCTGCGAAAAGCGGCGTCATGTGCATCACCGGTGACATACGCGTGGTCACAGTAGCGATCGCTAACAGCCACCACACCGGGGCACTTGCGGTCTACCTGCCGCGACTGACGGAGCGCGGCTTGTGGGTGCAACTGATCTGCTCGTCTCCGGCGGCACGCGGCGTGGCACCGTTTGGTGGCACCGAGCCACTCTTTTCACCGAACCCGATTGCGGCGGGCATCCCGACGCACGGTGATCCGATTTTGCTTGACGTCAGTTCCTCCATCATGACGCTCAACAGCGCTCGTCAATTGGTGGCGCGCGGCAAACGCTTCCCAGGCAAATGGGCGATGGATGCTGACGGTCAACCCAGCGACGACCCGACCGCGGTGGTCAGCGGTGGCGGTTCGCTGCTGCCTGTAGGTGCTTTTGATCACGGCCACAAAGTGCGCTTGCCCGGTGATCATGCCATGACGCGCCAGCGGCAAGCTGCCGCTGAGGGCGTCCCTTTGGCTGGTGGGCTGATGGAGTCGCTGCGGCCGGCAGCACTCGCGGCTGGTCTTGTCTTACCGCAACCGCTTTGATCTAATTAGATTTAGCGGCCTTTGGCTTTGCGCCAAACCGCAAAGTCGTCTTTCGACTTTTGCTCGGTCGGTGGGTACAGGCCAATCGTGGCCCGGCCTCTGAGGACTTCTTCGGTCACGAAGTCTTCAAACGCGGTCATCTCGACAGCGTCGTCGGCCACTTCGTCGGCCAGGTGAGCGGGGATCACGAAGACACCTTCTTTGTCACCGACGATCACGTCACCTGGGAACACAGCCACGTCACCGCAGCCAATCGGCACGTTGATGTCCAGCGCTTGATGCAGCGTCAGATTGGTCGGCGCTGATGGCCGCTGGTGGTAAGTGGGAAAGGGCAGGGCGGCGATCTCTGGAGAGTCTCGAAAACCGCCGTCCGTCACCGCACCAGCGACACCGCGCACCATCAAGCGCGTGATCAAGATCGAACCGGCTGACGCGGCCCGCGCGTCTTTGCGGCTGTCAAAGACCATCACGGCGCCGGGCGGGCATTGCTCAATCGCCACGCGCTGCGGATGGTTCGGGTTTTGAAATACCGTCATCGGGTTCAGGTCTTCACGGGCCGGAATGTAGCGCAGCGTGAAAGCCTCACCGACCATGTTTGGCAGATGGGCATTGAGCGGGTGCACGTTCTGAATGAACTGGTTGCGCAGACCGCGCTTGAAGAGCGCACTGCACAGGGTGGCGGTGCTGACGGTTTTGAGTTTGTCGCGGGTACTGTTGCTGAGAGCCATGTTGTGTTCCTCTGTGTCTATTTTTATATAAGGGAATCAGTAAATCTCAGGCTCACCGACGGGCGCGCCAAACGAGGTTTCGAGGTAGTCAAAGTCACAACCTTGATTAGCTTGCATGATGTGTTGGCTGAACATCCAGCCGTAGCCGCGTGCAAAGCGTTTTGGCGGTTGTACCCACGCCGCTTTGCGCGCGGCCAATTCAGCGTCGCTGACCTCAAGGTGAATCGTTCGGGCCGGTACATCGACGCTGATAAGGTCGCCTGTTTTGACGAGCGCCAGCGTGCCGCCGATGTACGCCTCCGGCGACACATGCAGGATGCAGGCGCCGTAGCTGGTGCCGCTCATGCGGGCGTCTGAGATGCGCAGCATGTCTTTCACGCCTTGCTTGACCAGCTTGGTGGGGATCGGCAGCATGCCCCATTCCGGCATGCCCGGGCCGCCTTGGGGGCCAGCATTGCGCAAGATCATGACGTGGTCTGCGGTGACGTCGAGGTCCGGGTCGTCAATGGCTTTTTTCATGCTCGGGTAGTCGTCAAACACCAGCGCAGGGCCGGTGTGTTTGAAGAAGTGTGGCGCGCAGGCGCTGGGCTTGATGACGCAACCATCGGGCGCGAGGTTGCCCTTGAGAACGGCGAGTGCGCCTTCGGCATAAATCGGGTTCGACAGCGGCCGGATAACGTCCTTGTTGTAGACCTCGGCGCCTTCCAAATTCACGCCAATGGTTTGGCCTGTGACTGTCATGGCGTCAAGCTGCAAATGGTCCTTCAGCACATGCATCATGGCGCGCATGCCGCCCGCAAAATAGAAGTCGGCCATCAGGTAGGTGTCGCCACTGGGTCGGATGTTGGCAATCACGGGCACCTTGCGGCTGGCCGTGTCAAAGTCTTCTAAGCCCACAGCGCAGTGCTCACCGGCGCGGCGCGACATCGCCACCAAGTGGATGATGGCGTTGGTCGAGCAGCCCATGGCCATCGCCACGGTGATGGCGTTTTCAAACGAGGCACGGCTGAGCAGCTTGGCCGGTGTCAGGTCTTCCCAGACCATGTCGACAATGCGCCGACCGCAATCGGCGGCCATGCGCACATGGTTGGAGTCGGTCGCCGGAATCGATGAGGCACCTGGCAGCGTGAAGCCACACGCCTCCGCAATGCCGGTCATGGTGCTGGCCGTGCCCATCGTCATGCAGTGGCCGTGGCTGCGGGCGATACCGCCTTCAACTTCAATCCACTGCTTGGCCGTGATCTTGCCGGCGCGTCGCTCGTCCCAGTACTTCCAGGTGTCTGAACCCGAGCCCAGTACTTGGCCTTTCCAGTTGCCGCTTTGCATCGGGCCGGCAGGCATGTAAATGAAAGGGTAACCCGCGCTGAGCGCACCCATGATCAGGCCGGGCGTGGTCTTGTCACAGCCGCCCATCAGCACCGCGCCGTCGATCGGGTGGCTGCGCAGCAGCTCCTCGGTCTCGATGGCCAGCAGGTTCCGGTAAAACATGGTGGTCGGCTTGACGATCGACTCCGACAATGAAATCGCCGGCAGCTCAATGGGAAAACCACCGGCTTGCAAGATGCCGCGCTTGACGTCTTCGACGCGTTGCTTGAAGTGACCGTGGCAAGTGCCGATGTCGCTCCAAGTGTTGATGATCGCGATCATGGGTTTGCCAACCCAGTCTTCCGGGCCGTAACCCAGTTGCATCACGCGTGAACGGTGGCCAAAAGAGCGCACATCGTCGGGTGCCATCCAGCGCGCGCTGCGCAGTTCTTCGTAGGTTTTTTGGGTCATATGTGGGGACTTTTGTGCGGTGATGTGGGTGTTGTGAGCTCGCAATGATTCAAACCGGAGCCGGCAGCGCCACCTTGAGTTTGTCGGCCCACTCAGCCAGACCTTGCCATGTCTGGCGGTCATACGCAAGACCTTGGCGCTGGGCTTTGTCGATACCAGCAGCCGCTTGGTCGCCGGGCAAGCGCACGGGCTTGTCAGCGTGAATTGGCTTGTTGGTGCGGCAGCGCTCTGACAGGTGATCCATCTGCTCGGTGAACGCTTCACGGCCGGCGAACAGTTCTGGGTCAATCACCTGCAAAAACACATTGCCGCCCCAGCGCTTGGGCGCGTCCTTGCGGCCGTGGC
>CANFJF010000038.1 GCA_947447355.1 Comamonadaceae bacterium | reverse complement strand
TGTTCAGTGTGATTCCGCCTGCCTTGGCTTTGGTCGCCAGTGGACGCTTGCGCGCCATCGCCGTGACCAGTGCCAAACGCAACCCATCGATGCCGGATGTCCCGACCATCGCAGAGTCAGGCATCAGCGCACTGGCCGATTTTGAAAGCACGCTCACCTATGGTTTGCTGGCACCTCGGGGCACACCCGACGCGGTGGTCAAAGAACTGGCCGTACAGATTTTGAAGATCGCAGCCACAGCTGAATTTCAGTCCCGACTGGGCGTGGAGGGTGCCGTGCCGCTATTGGGTGGACCGGTCGACTACGCCGCGCGAATCAAAAAAGAAAGCGCTCAATGGGCCGACATCGTCCGGACCTCGGGGGCAACGCTCGAATAAGTTTCGGCAGACGGCTGTTTTTCCACCCATGGAAAAACTGATTTCCGCTGGTTTTCTTGTGACTGACTAGGCTCTGCGACACACTACGCATAGTTCAAAAAGGCAACAAGGAAACACAATGGACAAGCAAATTGGATGGATTGGTTTGGGTCGCATGGGCGAGGCCATGTCTAAGCGGTTGCTGAAGGCGGGGTACAAGGTCAGTGTCTGGAACCGCACGGCCTCTAAAGCTGCTCCACTGGTTGAATACGGCGCCACCATCGTCGGCACCAAGCAAGACTTGGCCCACTGCGATTTCGTTTTCACCATGGTGTCGACCACAAATGACCTGAAGGAAGTGTTGTTTGGGGAGGGTGGTTTGGTGGCCGGAACGGTCAAACCCAAGGTGGTGATCGACAGCTCCTCCATTTCCCAAGAGGGTTCGGCGGAGGTCCGTCAACGGCTGGAAGCCATGGGCGTGGGTTATTTGTGCAGTCCGGTGTCCGGCAATGCCAAGGTCGCTAAGGCCGGCAAATTGCTGCAGGTGGCCTCAGGCCCGAAAGCTTTGTACGTAGAAATCGAACCTTGTCTGCAGGCGATGGCGCGCAAGGTCATGTGGGTCGGCGAGGGCGAATTGGCGCGCATCTGGAAAATCGCACACAACACGATGTTCGGTGTCGTCATTCAAAACCTGTGCGAGATCACGGTGTTGGCTGAAAAAGCCGGTATCCCGCGCCATGTTTTTCTTGAGAGCATCAACGACTCCGTGCTGGGTTCGATGTACACCCGGTACAAAACACCGGTGTTGACGAATCTGACGTTTGACCAAGTTACTTTCACGCCCAAACTGTTGCTGAAAGACATGGACTTGGGCTTGGCGGCTGCACGTGTCTACGGGGTCGCCATGCCGGCAGCGGCCGCTACGCGCGAGTCGGTCTCGCGCATGGTCGGACGCGGTCATGAGGAGGTTGATTTTGCCGTGCTGTTGCAAGAAACTGCCGCCGATGCCGGCTTGGTGCTGAAGTCGGAAAACGTGAAGATGAGCGACGGTCTGGAGTCCTGAGCCATGGTCGCCCAGCCCACACAAGCGAAGCGAAGTCTAATCCGCGGTGCGTCCATCATCACGATGGATGCGCAGGGCGATTTGCCGCAAGGCGACATTCTCATCACGGGAGAGACGCTCACGGAGATTGCGCCGCGCATCCATGTGGATGACGCCGAGGTGATTGATGGCAGCGGCTACATCGTCATTCCTGGGCTGGTGAATGCGCATATGCATACTTGGCAGACGGCACTGCGCGGTCTGGCGTCGAACTGGACCTTGCTCGAATATTTCCGCAAGATGCACGCCGGTCTGGCGACCGTTTTCGAACCGCAAGACTTGTACATTGCCACGCTGGTCGGGGCGCTGAACCAACTCAATTGCGGCACCACCACGCTGGCCGATTGGTGCCACAACAACCCGACACCGCAGTCGAATGACGCGGCGATTGCCGGTTTGTTGGCCTCGGGTATTCGGGCTGCCTTTTTTCATGGCACCCCCAAGCCGGATCCACTGCCAGGGCAGACGCCATTTTGGGAAGTGCCGCATCCGCGGGCTGAGATCGAGCGTTTGCTCAAAGTGCATCAGGGCCGCCCGTTGTTGAGTGTTCAGGCCGCGGTATTGGGCCCACATTATTCGACGCTGGAGGTTGCCATGCACGACTTCGCCATGGCCAAGGAACTTGGGTTGATTGCGTCGTTGCACCAAGGTGGTGGGCCAGCCCGTACGCCAGACGGTTGGGAAAAACTAGAGGCGGCCGGACTGCTCGGCGACCACATCAACATCGTTCACGGTCACGCCTTGAGTGATGACCAATTGAAGCGATTTTGCGCACTCGGCATGAGTTTTTCTGCCGCGCCCGAAAGTGAAATGACGCAAGGCCATGGCTACCCAATCACCGGACGTCTGCGCGCTTTGGGTCGTGCGCCCTCGCTGGGGGTCGACCTGGAAAGCGCCATCAGCGGCGAGATGCTGGTGCAGGCCCGTGTGGCCCTCGGTATGCAGCGCTCTCTCGACAACGCCGCCCACCGCGAGCAGCACGGCAGCGTTCCAAGCACGTCTACCGTCACCACGCGTGAAGCCTTGTCATGGGTCACGATTGAAGGTGCGCGCATGCTCAACCAGGCGGACCGCATCGGCTCGCTGGCCAGTGGCAAGCAGGCTGATCTGGTGATGATTCGCGCGACCGATCTCAACATGCAGCCGGTGCACGACGTTGTGAATTCAGTCGTCATGCAAACCTCGCTGGCCAACATCGACAGCGTCATGGTGGCGGGTCAATGGAAAAAACGCGGCGGCCAGTTGTTAGGCGTTGACCTGCAACCGCATTTGCGCGCTTTACAGCAGTCAGGCGAAAAAATCGCTTTGGCGCTTGGGCTGGGCTTGGTGCATTGAGTCCCGGCTGATTTTTATTCAAGCGGCGCAGACCGCAGGCCTTTCAATTTTCAGGAGACAAATCCATGAAACGCTTTTTAATCGCCTGTGCAGCGGTCTTGTCAGTTGCTACCGTCAGTGCGCAACCAGCGGGCGCTGACTACCCGAACAAGACCATCAAAATTGTCGTGCCTTTCACGGCGGGCAGCGCGACCGACATCATGGCACGCGTCGTCGGTGAACGACTGAGCGCAAGTCTTGGGCAATCGGTGATCGTTGACAACCGGCCCGGTGCCGGCGGCACATTGGGGTCAGCACAGGTGGCTAAAAGCGAACCCGATGGCTACACATTGTTGGTGGTGTCGACAGGCCACGTGGTCAACCCCACTTTGTACCCCGGCCTGACTTACGACACCGTGGCAGACTTTGCCGGTATCTCCCCGCTGGCCTCTTTGCCCAATGTGTTGGTGGTCGGTTCCGGCAGCCCGTTCAAGACGGTGAAAGACCTGATCGCTGCCGCCAAGTCCAAGCCAGACTCGCTCAACTATGCCTCGGCCGGCGTCGGTAGCGCCACGCACGTGAATGCCGAAAAATTCCGCAGCGTGGCGGGTATTCAAATCACGCATATTCCGTTCAAGGGGACACCGGAGACCATTGTTGAAACCAGTTCGGGCCGGGTTGACTTCATGTTCACGCCGGTGCTGGCATCCATTTCGACGATCCGTGACGGGCGAATGCGCGCCTTGGCCGTCAGTACCGCGAAGCGCTCGGGGGCCATGCCTGATGTGCCGACCGTGGCCGAAGCCGGTCTGCCAGGTTTTGTGTTCGACTTCTGGATCGGCTTGTTGGCACCGGCCAAGACGCCGCGCACCGTGGTCAACAAGCTCAACGCCGAAATCGCCAAGATCCTCGAGCAGCCTGCAGTCAAAGAACGGATGGCCAAGTTGGGTGCAGAATCCATGCCCATGAAACCTGAACAATTTGACGCCTACATCAAAGAAGAGTTCATCACTCTGGGCGCTGTGATGAAAGCCGCACCCAAGTGAACCAAGACCATCCGACGACGCTGCGCACTTTTAAGCTGAAGATCAACGGTCAGGTGACGTCCATTGAGGCCGATGACAACACGCCGCTGGTCTACGTGTTACGCGAAGAACTCGGACTCAAGGGCACGCGACTGGGCTGCGGACAATCTCAGTGCGGCGCTTGTCATGTGATGCTGGACGGTGTCTCAGTTCCGGCTTGTGACACGCCGCTCTGGGCTGCTGACAACAAAGCGGTGATCACCATAGAAGGGCTCGGGCAACCGGATGCCTTGCACGCCTTGCAGCAAGCCTTCATCGACGAGCAAGCTGCGCAGTGCGGGTATTGCGTGTCGGGCATTCTGGTCAGTGCGGCCGCTTTGTTGGGCAAATGCCCGCAGCCGAGTGAGGCGCAGGTTCGCGAGGCGCTTGACCCCCATCTGTGCCGCTGTGGCGCGCACAACCGCATGGTTCGTGCCGTGCTCAAGGCGGCGTCTACCGGCGTAGCAGCATGAGCTCAAACATGAGCGAAAGCACATCGAAAACACCGCTTGTGTTGCCGGGTAGTTTGCAGACCAATCGCCGTTTGTCACAGTGGCTGGCTTTTCACGCCGATGGCCGCGTCACCGTGCGCACCGGCAAGGTCGATCTGGGGCAGGGCATCAGCACCGTGCTGGCGCAAATTGCCGCTGAAGAACTGGACGTTTCTGTGGGGCGCATCCGCATGGAGCGCGCCAGCACTGTGCAAGGCCCGAACGAAGGCATGACGGCCGGCAGCATGTCGGTGCAAGACTCGGGCAGCGCTTTGCGCCAAGCCTGCGCTGAAGCCCGTGCAATTTACCTGGATCTGGCGGCGAAGCAACGCGGTTTGACGCCGAGTCAGCGGGCTGGGCTTCGCGTGCTGGACGGTGAATTCGTCAGCAGCACAGACCAAGTGATCGGAAGTTATGGGACTCTCGCTGACGACGCTTTGCTGGACACAGAAGCCACTGGCAATGTCAAGCCAAAATCCGTGGCCGAGCACACCTTGACCGGTCAGCCTGTGCCGCGTCTGGATATGCCGGGCAAGGTGCTGGGGCTGCCGGATTTCATTCATGACGTGGTGCTGCCTGGCCAGTTGTATGGCCGCGTCGCACATCCGCCGTCACCGGGCGCTGTGTTGCTCGAGGTGGCGCTTGAGGCGATCAACGCCATGCCCGACGTGGTGAGCACCGTGCGAGATGGCAGTTTCATTGGCGTTATCGCTAAGACGGATTACGCCGCCGTGCAGGCTTTGAAAAAGCTCGCTGCAGCGGCCCGATGGGATGAACCTGCGACCTTGCCTGACATGCATGCAGTGCCCGAATTTTTACGCACGCAACCGGTTGAAAGCAAGCTCTATGGGGAGAAAAAATCCGACACGCCGGGCCCGAGTCTGACAGCTTCAATGGCTTCAAGACAGGCCGCTGGCGCTCAGACATTCAAGGCGTCTTATGCGCGGCCATTTTTAGCGCATGCCTCCATCGGGCCATCGTGCGCGTTGGCGCGCTGTACGGCCAACGCCAGCGGTGAGATCACGGATGTTGAAGTCTGGACCCACAGCCAAGGGATTTACAACCTGCGGCCTGATCTGGCCATGATGCTGGATTTACCCGCAGCGCAGATTGCAATACAGCATGTGCCCGGTGCCGGCTGCTATGGCCATAACGGTGCTGACGACGCAGCCTGCGACGCCGTGCTGCTGGCACGAGCCGTGCCGGGCCGTCCGGTCCAGCTGCAATGGACCCGTGAAGACGAATTGACCTGCGCCCCTTTCGGCGCGGCCATGGCGGTTGATCTGCAAGCTGTGGTCGATGCCGATGGTCGCATCAGCGACTGGCAGCACGACGTTTGGTCGAACGGCCACAGCATGCGCCCCGGCCGTTCCAGCACGCCCGTGTTGCATGCGGCAGCCTTGCTTGAAAAACCATTTCCACGTCAGGTCGCTATCAACATGCCACTGGCCAATGGCGGTGGCGCTGAGCGTAACGCGCTGCCATCGTATGACTTTGCGCAGTGGCGGACCCATTGTCATCGCGCGCTGACCATGCCGCTGCGCACGTCATCGTTGCGCTCCTTGGGTGCGCATTGCAATGTCTTTGCGGTCGAGTCTTTTTTGGATGAAATGGCTGAACAGCTCGGTGTTGATCCGCTGGCGTTTCGTCTGCGACACCTCAGCGATGAACGAGGACGTGCCGTACTCAACGCGGCGGCGGCGATGGCCGATTGGCCGAACCGCCATGCCGGTGAGCGCCGCGAAGGGAGTGGTTTGGGCATCGCCTATGCCCGCTATAAAAACACCAGTGCTTATTGCGCGGTGGTGGCGGCGGTTCATGCTGAGGCCGAGGTGCGTGTTGAACAGCTGTGGATTGCCGCAGACGTTGGTTTGGTGGTGAACCCCGATGGTGTCCGGAATCAGATTGAAGGCGGTGCTATTCAGACCGTTAGCTGGGTTCTCAAAGAAGCCGTGCAGTTTGACCGGACACGTGTCACCAGCCGCAGCTGGACGGACTATCCGATCTTGCGTTTTTCTGAGGTGCCGAAAGTGGATGTGCAACTCGTCAGCCGGCCCGGCGACAAATCATTGGGTGCTGGCGAAGCCACGCACGGGCCGGTGGCTGCCGCGATTGCCAACGCCGTGGCCGATGCGCTGGGCCTGCGCATGCGTCAAATGCCGCTCAGCGCAGATGCCTTGCTGCAGGCGGCACTGGCCGATCCCCGCTGATGGCCGGCAAACCTTCACCGTCAGCTGAACCGACGTTGCTGCGCGTCAACATCTTCAACACCTCCAGCAATTTGTCGCTGATGGTGGCCATGGCCGAAGGTTACTTCGCCCGTCGCCAATTGACCATCGAGGTGCAGAACACGCCGAACTCCGACGCTCAGCGCGCTGGTCTGGCCGCCGGTCAATTCGAGATTGCGCACGCCGCGGTGGACAACGCTGTGGCCATGGTCGAGTCGGCTGGGCAAGACGTGGTGATTGTGTGTGGCGGCGATGCCGGCATGAACGATTTGATGGTGCGCGCTGAAATCAACACCATCGCCGACCTGCGCGGCAAGCTGCTGGCGGTCGACGCACCGGGCACCGCTTACGCGTTGGCGGCCAAGAAAATTTTGAAGAACCACGGTCTGCTGGAAAACCGTGACTACGGCGTCAAGCTGGCCGGTGGCACCGGACCGCGTTCTGCGGCCATGGTGGCCGACCCGCAACTGGCGGCTGGCATGATCAACCCGCCGTTTTCTTTCACAGTGCGCGAAAAAGGTTTGAAAAGCCTTGGCAGCCAGTTCAGTCTGCTCGGTCCTTACCAAGCGACCGGTGCGTTTGTGCAGCGTCATTGGGCTGCCGAGAATGTCGATGTGCTGAGACGCTATCTGGCGGCTTACATCCAAGGCCAGCGACAGGTGATGAACCCGGCCAACAGGGCCGCTATGGTTGTTTTTCTGCAAGATAAATTCCAGCTTTCTGCCGGCGCGGCCTTGGGGACTTACGACGCGCTGGTGACGCCGGGCTCCGGTCTCGCGCCTGACGCCGCATTCAGTCGCCCTGGTTTTCAAACGGTATTGTCGATTCGTGCCGAGATGGAAGGCATGTGGGGCGGTGTGCCACCGGCGCTGGATCGTTACCTGGACCTTTCCCACTACGACGCAGCCCTGCAGATGGCCGCAGCCTGAGTTCTTCACCCAGACCAAGGAATTTTTGATGAGTCCATCACCACGCATCCCTTACATCGACCCCGCCGCCATCACCGACCCGGCCATGCTGGCTGAGTTTCAGCGTGCGGCCCGCGACGGTGCGCCTCGCCCCGAAAGTCACGCCATTCGGGCCAACGTGCCCAAGGTTTTTTGGGCCTTCACCAACGCTTGGAACGACACTTTTGTGAACGGCGTGTGTGAGCATGCCATCAAAGAGTTGTGCCGCTTGTATGTGTCCCAGGCGGTGAATTGCAATTACTGTGGCAACCAGCGCTCAGTCAAGGCGCAGGCCGAAGGGCTGCTGGAAGACCACGTCAAAGACTTGCTGGACTTCGACAAGGCAACGCGCTTCACGCTTCGACAAAAAGCCGCACTGCGCCTGGCCGAAGCCATCACCTGGGGGCTCGAGCCGACAGATGACTTGTGGCAAGGTCTGTACGACCATTTCAACAAGGATGAAATTGTCGAACTGGGCTTTTTCATTGGCTTGACCATGGGACAACAGCGTTGGAATCGCTTGCTGGGAATGGAGCACAGCCAGTTCATGGCGGGCACGGTGGGCGGGCTGGCGCCGGAAGTGCAAAGCGCAGCATGAGCACGGTTTTTCAAAAAATGGTCATTCATTTTCTGGGTGTCGGCAAGATGGGTTTGCCGATGGCCGGGCATCTACATGCCGCTGGTCACGCCGTGACGGTCAGTGACCCGAGTGTTGAGCGGCAGCAATTGGCCAGCGCGCAAGGGCTGGACGTGGCGAATGACGCGGCGCAAGCCTTGGCCGCAGCTGACGTGGTTTTTTCATCCCTACCGAACGATGCGGCTTTGCTGGCCGTCAGTGCACAGGTGGCCGCACAGGCGCGCAGGGGTTGCATGTATATCGACACCAGCACCGTCTCGCAAAAAGCGTCTGCACAAGTCGCTAACGTATGTGTTGCCGCTGGCATCATTTACCTGAGGGTGACGGTGTCGGGCAACAACAAAATGGCCGAAGCGGCGCAGCTCACTGTCATGGCGTCCGGTCCACGGGCCGCTTATGACCAAGTGCTGCCGCTGCTGCAGCAGCTTGGACCACATCATTTTTATCTGGGTCAAGCGGAAGAGGCCCGGCTCATGAAGCTGGTGGTCAACCTGATGATTGCGCAGACCAGCGCCATGCTGTCTGAGGGGCTGACGCTGGGTCAAAAGGGCGGTTTGCAATGGCAAGACATGTGGCAAGTCTTGAGTGCCAGCGCCGTGGCATCGCCCATCCTCAAGGCCAAGTCGGTGCAACTCGGGTTGCGCGATTACACACCCACCTTCACCGTCGAACAGATGACCAAGGACCTTGATCTGATTCTGGATGCCGGTGCAGCCGTGCATGCGCCCTTGCCGCAAACATCGCTCACGCATCAACTGATGCACGCCGCCATGGCGCAAGGGGACGGCCTGCTGGACTATGCCGCCATCATCCGGACGGTCGAGCGCAGTGCTGGCCTGACGCCTCAAGAATGAAAGATTCCATGAAAAGTTTTGTCTACCGCGGTCAAGCCGGAAAAGTAGTTTTTGGACCTGGCTCGCTGAACCAGCTCGGCGCGGAAATTGAAGCTCTCGGTGCAAGAAAAGCATTGGTCCTGTGCACGCCAGAGCAACGCGCTTCGGCGGAACAAGTGGCGAACTTGCTCGGCGCGCGCGCGGCCGGTATTTTTGACCGCGCCGTGATGCATGTGCCGATCGAAACAGCCCAAGAAGTCAGAGCCTTGGCGCGTCAGCTGGGCGCTGATTGCGCGGTCGCCATCGGCGGCGGTTCGACCACGGGTCTGGGCAAGGCCATCGCGCTGGATTCGGGCTTGCCGATTGTGGCCATTCCAACGACTTATGCCGGCTCGGAGATGACTGAGGTTTACGGTATCACCGAAAACGGCTTGAAGAAAACCGGCCGCGATCCCCGCGTTTTGCCGCGCACGGTGATTTACGATCCGGAGCTGACGCTCACGCTTCCCGTGAGCCTGAGCGTGACCAGTGGCATCAACGCCATTGCGCATGCAGCCGAGGGTCTGTACTGCCTCGACAGCAATCCGGTGATGGACGTGATGGCCCGTGAAGGCATTGCCGCGCTGGCTCGTTCGCTGCCCTTGATTCGCCAGTCATCCTCGGATCTTGCGGCTCGCAGCGATGCGCTGTATGGCGCATGGCTGTGCGGTTTGGTCTTGAACAACGTTGGCATGGCTTTGCACCACAAGTTGTGCCACACGCTGGGCGGCACTTTCAATTTGCCGCATGCGGAAACCCACACCATTGTGTTGCCCCATGCGCTGGCTTACAACGCGCCGAATGCGCCACAGGCGATGACGACGATCGCAGAAGCTTTGAATGGTGCTGGCTCGGCAGGCGGGGGTCGTCATGGTGCGCGCAGCGCGGCTGCAGCGGTATTCGACTTGGCGCGAGATAACGGTGCAGCCGTATCTTTGAGTGCGCTCGGTGTGAAAGAGGCTGACCTCGACAAGGCGTGCGACATTGCCATGCAGAATCAGTACCCCAATCCGCGGCCACTTGAGCGGGTAGCGCTGCGGCAGTTACTGCAAAACGCCTTTGACGGTCGGCGTCCTGACTAAAACCGGCCCGTCCATTTGCGTTCGTAATCCATCTTCTCGAAGTGCTCAACCATGAAGTCGATGAAGGTACGAACTTTGGCCGACAGATGCTTGCGGCTCGGGTAGGCCAGGTTGATGTTCAAGTGCGGCAAGTCCCAGTCATCGAGCACCGGCACCAGTCGGCCTGCGACGATGTCTTCGTAAAGAATGTAGGTGGGCTGCACCAAAATGCCCATGCCGTCGAGTGCTGCCGCACGCAAAATTTGACCATCGTTCGACTCAAGCAGGCCTTTGATCGTGACTGTGCAGGTCTCGTCGCCACGGGTGAAACGCAACTCACTCGGATTGTTGGCGTAGGTGTACATCAGCATCTTGTGCTGATGCAAATCGTCGAGGGTTTTCGGGAAACCATGCTGCGACAGGTAACGTGGCGAAGCCGCCATGATGCGACGGGTTTCGGCGACACGTCGGATGGTGATATTTGAATCCGGCTCCGACTCGCGGGTGCGGATAGCGACGTCGATGTTGTTGTCGATGATGTCGAGGTAGCGATTCGCCGACTCCACATGCACCTGCACGTTGGGGTAGCGCTGGGTGTATTCGCGCAGCAGCGGTGCCACATGGTGAACCGAAAACGACAGCGACGCCGTGATGCGCAGCACGCCAGTCGGGTCAAGCGCAGTGGCGTTGACGGCCGATTCGGCATCCTTGAGTTCCGCCAAAATCGTTTTGGCACGCCTGAAAAATTCCTGGCCGGTGTCGGTCAGGTAAAGCCGACGCGTGTTGCGCTCAACCAGCCGCGCTCCCAGCCGCTCTTCGAGTGCCGACAAATGCCGACTGGCCGCCGCATTGGACAATTCCAAGGCTTCGGCCGCTCGGCTCAGGCTGCCAGTTTCGGCCACCTGTACAAAAAGTTCTATTTCAGTCCAGCGATCCACGCTGCGTCTCCGTTGTCACCGACCCCTCGGTTCTTGGCCTGCATTGTGGCGCAGACCGCCGGGCTTTCTTGCGCCGTATGAAAAAGTCATTTGCGCCAGTCTGCTTTCAGATCGGGCGTTGGCCCACTATATTCATCCAAAGCCTAGCCAACCCGACGGAGACTGCGTGCGCAATTTGAACCAGGACACCATTACCCAAGCCGTGATCGCCCGGTTTGCGCAGACCCCTGAGCCCCGGCTCAAGGAGGTGGTGACCAACCTCGTTCAGCACCTGCACGCCTTTGCCCGTGAGACCCGACTGACTGAAGCTGAGTGGGCGCAGGGCATTGAGTTCCTCACCGCCACCGGTCAAAAGTGCGGCGACCAACGGCAAGAGTTCATTTTGCTCAGCGATGTGCTGGGTCTGTCGATGTTGACGGTGGCCATGAACAACGACAAACCGCAAGGTTGCACCGAAGCCACGGTGGTCGGCCCCTTTCACGTGGAGGGTTCGCCGCACTATGCGTTGGGTGCGGATGTCTCCAATGGCGCCGTGGGTCAGCCGTGCCTGGTGCGCGGTCGCGTGCTCGGGCTGGGTGGCGAGGTTGTGCCCAACGCTGTGATCGAGGTTTGGCAGGCCGACGCCGCGGGAAATTATGATGTTCAATATGCCGATCTGGCGGAGCATCGGGCGCGCGGCGTGCTGCGCTCCGACGCTGAGGGTGGATTTCACTTTCGCAGCATCGTCGCTGAGCCTTACCCGATTCCCAGCGACGGCCCGGTTGGCGAATTGCTGAAAGCCACGCGGCGTCATCCTTGGCGTCCGGCGCATCTGCATTTCATGATCAAAGCCGATGGCTACGAAACGCTTACCACGCATGTCTTTCGCAAAGGTGATCCTTACTTAGAGTCTGACGCGGTGTTTGGCGTGCGTCAGTCGCTGGTGGCCGATTGGGTGCAGCAACCCGACGGTATTTTTAACCTTGATTTTGATTTCGTTTTGAACCCCTTACACCATGATCTACATCTTTCACCTGCTCGATAAACCTGACGGTGCCGCGCTGCGGCAGCGCGTTCGACCTGAACACAAAATTTACCTCGCTGCGGTGGCGGATCGCATCGCCTTTGCCGGCCCGCTGCTGGCCGTCGATGATGAGACCATGCTCGGCAGCGTGTTGGCGATTGACTTTGAATCGCGCGCAGCAGCCGATGCCTGGTTGGCCGGTGAACCGTTCAATGTGGCCGGTTTGTATGCAAGTCGCGAAGTCCATGGTTTTGCCAATTTGTGGCCGCAGCGTGTTGGCTTTCCGCCCGCAGCCTGAGTGCCTTGACTCTGGAGAATTATGTGATCAAACACATCGTCATGTGGAATCTTCGCGGCGAGACGCCCGCGGAAAAACGCGACTGCATCGCGCAGCTGCAACGCAGCTTTGAGTCACTGCGTGGGCGTATTCCCGGTTTGCTGCACCTCGAAATTGGCGTAGATTCGAGCCGGATTGATTACGCCTGCGATGTTGTGTTGTATTCAGAATTTGAAAACCAAGCGGCGCTCGATGGCTATGCCGTGCACCCTGAACACCAGCGCGTCAAGCGTGAACTGGCCGACATCCGCACCGCGCGGCATCAAGTTGATTACGCCAGTCTGCCAGCGTTTGTCGTCGCCACAGACCCCAACCTTTAGACAACGGAGATATGCATGAACGATGACATGAAGAGTGAGTTAGAAATACGTCAGATGGTGGAGCGTTGGGCGGTGTGGCGCGATGCCGGTGACTGGGCGCGTTTTGCGACCGTCTGGCATCCCGAGGGCGTCATGATGGCGACTTGGTTTCAGGGCTCGTTTCAGGAGTTCATTCGTGTCACGCAAGAGGGTTGGAGCAAGGGCGTCAGCATTCTGCATTTTTTGGGTGGCTCGGCCGTCGAAGTGGCGGGTGATCGCGCTATTGCGCAAACCAAAATGACGATTTCGCAGCGCGGCATGGTCGAAGGTGCTAACGGCCCGGTGCTGTGCGATGTGGTCTGCACCGGTCGTTTTTATGACTTTGTGGAGCGCCACGAAGGGCAGTGGAAGCTGCTGCACCGCCAACCGATTTACGAAAAAGATCGCATTGATCCGGTCGACTCATCGGCTACCTTGTCCTTGGATCAAGAGGCGTTGGCGGGCTTTCCGGAAGGCTATCGCCACCTCGCCTACATCCAGACGCGCATTGGTTACACCGTCAAGCTCGACATGCCGATGCTGAAGGGCCCGGTGGTGCAAGAGCTTTACCAGCGTGGCGCACGCTGGTTGGCAGGTGGTGCGCTAGAGCGCTGAACTGTCCTGGGTTTGTGCCGTGATAGAAATAAATCAACAGGAGACAACGATATGACCCGTCCTGCCCTGACATGCAGCGTCAGCTTAGCGGTGGTCAAGACGCTGCTGGCGGCGCTGACCTTGACTTCGCTGGCAACCGTGCCAGCGGTTGCACAAGTGTTCCCGAACAAGCCGCTGAAGGTGGTGGTGCCGCAGCCGCCGGGCGGCGGTTTTGACTTTGTCGGCCGCCTGTTGGCTGACAAGTTGGGCAAGCAATTGGCGCAGCCGGTGGTGGTTGAAAATCGCCCCGGCTCGGGCACCCTGATTGGCACCGATGCGGTGGCCAAAGCGGCGCCTGACGGTTACACACTGCTGGTCGGTTCGGTCTCCAACCTCGCCATCAACCCCGGCTTGTACCGCAACTTGCCCTACGACAGCCTGCGTGATTTTGAGCCCGTGGGTTTGGCGGTGGCCTACAGCTACACCTTGATGGCGCGCAAAGATTTACCCTTCAACGCTTTGAAAGACTTGGTGGCACATGCCAAGACCCACCCCGGCAAGCTGACCTATGCGTCGGCGGGCAACGGTTCTGGTCAGCACGTGCTGGCCGCCGCCCTCTGGCACCTGGCTGGCGTCGAGCTGGTACACGTGCCTTACCGTGGCGCGCAGGCCGCCTACCAAGACCTGTTGGGCGGCCGCGTCGATGTGTTTTTTGACCTGTCGCCGACCGCCCGTGTGCAGGTTGATGCGGGCAATGTGAAAGCGTTGGCAGTCTCTGGAAGTGCCCGATTGGCGGGTCACCCGACAGTGCCGACCATCACTGAAACCGGCGTGGCCGCGCTCGAACTGGAGTCCTGGTTCGGTCTTTTCATACCGGCCAAAACCCCTGCGGATGTTGCTACCATGCTCCGCACAGAGTTGGCCAAGGTCATAGCCGCACCCGATGTGATTGATATTTTTCGCAAAGCGGGAGGTCGGCCGCTGGCCTTGAACCCCGCCGAAACACGGGCGCTGGTCAAGCGCGACGTCGACCGTTGGACCAAGTTGACGCGCGATCTTGACATCAAGCCCGAGTAAATTTGTAATCTCCTCTTTCCCTTTTCCCTTTTTCCTTCAACTTTTCAAAGAACCCATCCCATGCGAATTTCCGAAGCCAGCCTCGATCAACTTTTTTTCAAAGCTCGCACCGCCAATGGTTTTATCGACAAACCGGTGCCTGTCGAGTTGCTGCAACAGGCTTATGACATCGCCAAGATGGGCGCGACCTCGATGAACACGCAACCCGCGCGCTATATCTTCTTGAACTCGCCTGAGTCACGCCAACGTCTGATTCCGGCGCTGTCGCCAGGCAATGTCGAAAAAACCAAGGTCGCGCCGGTCACCGTCATTGTCGCCACCGACACGCGTTTTTTCGAGCACATGCCCGTGGTCTGGCACAACCCCGGTGCCAAAGAAATGTTCGAAGGCAACAAGCCGATGGCCGATGGCACGGGTGTTCGCAACAGCACCTTGAGCGGCGCTTATTTCATGATCGCCGCACGGGCTGTCGGCTTGGATTGCGGACCGATGAGCGGTGTCGATCTGGCCAAGGTCAATGCCGAGTTTTTCGCTGACGGACGTCTGCAGGCCAACTTCCTGATCAACCTGGGTTTTGGCGACAACAGCAAGCTGTTTGACCGCAACCCACGTCTGAGCTTTGAGCAAGCCTGCAGCGTTCTTTAAGCCGCAAGGTTGTGGCGGCTATTCGTCATGGCGAGCGCAGGCTATTTGTCATGGCGAGCGCAGCGCGGCCATCCATGGCTGCGAATTCGGGCTCATGGACTGCCGCGCTGCGCTCGCAGCGACGAAGTTTGTGACTGCGCTCGCAGTGACGAAGTTTTTGACAGTGCTTTCAGTGATGTAATTTTGTGATGACTCTCGCAGTGATGTAATTTAAAAATGGAGAAATAGCATGGCAGAACTTGAAGTCAAAGACTTGGCGCAAGCGGTGATTGACCGCATGGCGGATTGCAAGGACCCGCGGTTCAAGCAGGTCATGACATCCCTGGTCAAACACGTCCATTCCTTTGTTCAGGAGGTCCAACTGACGCCTGACGAATGGATGGGGACCATCGAATTTCTGACCGCGTCTGGCCAGATGTGCGACGAGAAGCGCCAAGAATTCATTTTGCTGTCAGACACGCTGGGTGTCTCCATGGCGGTGGTCGGCATCGAGCAGGCCAAGGGTGCAGCTGCTGCGTTGAAAGCCAAACCGACCGTGCTGAAAGCCACTGAGGCCACGGTGCTCGGCCCGTTTTTCTGGGAAGGCGCACCTGAGCTGGCCTTGGGTGCGGACATCACGGGCGACAGCTCTGGCACACCGGCTTATTACCACGGTCGTGTCACCGACACCGCAGGCCAACCGGTTGCCAACTGCACGCTCGACGTCTGGTCTGGCGATGGCGATGGCTTTTACGACTTGCAAAAAGGCCCGGATGCGCTGATGGCCCTGCGCGCGCGCTTTCACACCGATGCAGACGGACACTACCGTTTCTGGTCGATCAAACCGGCTTACTACCCCGTGCCCGATGACGGTCCGGTCGGCGGTATGCTGCGCCGCATGGGTCGGCATCCGAACCGGCCCGGGCACATGCACACCATGCTCAGTGCGCCCGGCTACGAGCGCCTGATCACGCACTTGTTTGTCTCTGACAGCCCATTCCTGGATTCCGATGCGGTCTTCGGTGTGCGCAACAGCCTGATCGTTGATTTTGAGGCTCATCCGGCGGGCACGGCACCGGACGGCCGCGTCATGGGCACGTCCTATCACACGGCTTACTACGACTTCAAGCTCGTGCCTTCGGCCTGAGTGGTTTGCGCTCCTGCAAAGGGATTCATTTTGAAAATCGGCACGGCGACTGCCCCCCTCTCAGCCAACTGCATATCAAATGCAGAGGCGAAGATGGTTCGGGTTTCAGAGTTGTCCTGTGACCTGATTGCGCACACCACGCGAAGCTCGGCATGCGAGGCTTGGCGTTGCGCAGCATGAAGCCTGATGAACTCGCCAACTTTGGCTGGACTGAAATCATCCAGTGGGCTGACTTGGTGATGCGCTCAGGGGCAAAGATCGACTAAGATTTTTTCAAATTTACTTATATTTTTCCGCGGTCCTACATAAATAAACAGGAGACAAACCATGAAAATGACAAGAAGAATTTTGGTCGCCGTGACTGCCGTAGGGGCAGCCTTGACATTCACTGCCGCGCTGCAGGCGCAGGCGCCAGGTCCGATTCGCATCGGCAGCACGCTGGCTTTGACAGGCCCGCTGTCGGCGACGGCCTTGACGCATAAATTGGTCGGTGAAATTTACGTCGAGCAACTCAATGCCCGCGGTGGATTGCTGGGCCGCAAGGTCGACTGGACGGTGAAGGACGATCAGTCCAAGCCCGAGCTGGCACGCACGCTGTATGAGCAATTGGTGACGTCCGACAAGGTGGATCTGCTGATGGGGCCTTACGCCACGGGCGCGATTTTGTCCGCCATGGGTGTGGCTCAGCGCTACAACAAAGTGCTGGTACATCACACCTTCGGCATTCCTTCGCTGGCCAAGTACGACATGCAGTTCCCGTCCTGGTCGCTGGGTTCCGACCCCCAGGTCACGGTCTCCAACACCTTGTTTGACGCGCTGGCCGCTTCACCCAAGCCGCCGAAGACGATCGCCATCGTCACCAGCAAGTTTCCGTCGATTCACTTCATGTCCCTCGGCGGCCGTGAAATCGCCAAGAAGCGCGGTTTGCAGGAAGTGCTGTTCCTGGAGTGGGACTTCGGCAACCGGGATTTCGGGCCGATAGCGGCACGCGTGAAAGATGCCAAGCCAGATCTGCTCTGGATTGGTGACATCGGCCTCGAGGGCAATATGCTGCTCGACGCTATGAAGAAGATTGATTACACACCGCCGCTGCATTTCCACTTGTACCCAGCCCCTGGACCGATGAGCAAAGCGGCTGATGGCAACAACGCGCTGGCCGTGACGATTTTTGAAGAGCACGCACCGTTCACCAATAATCCGACGGCTGCTCAATTCATCAAAATCTTCAATGAGCGTGCGGCCAAGCTGAACTTGCCTGATACCAGTGTTGAAGTGCAGGCCGCTGCATCGTATTCGGCCTGGCAAATTCTGGAAGCCGGCGTGCGTGGGGCCAATAGTTTGGACGACAAAGCCATCGCGGCCTGGCTCCGCAAGAACCGCGTTGAGACCATCCATGGACGCCTGCGTTTTGACGGCCCGGGCAACTACGGCGATGACTTGATGAAGATCAAGCAGGTGCAAAACGGAAAATGGGTGGTGGTCTACCCAACGCAGTTCGCGCCACCTGGCGTCAAGCTTCAAGTGAAGTAATCCGCAAAGGGGCTGCAGATGAGTTTTCCGAGTTTTAATTTACTGGCGCAATCCATCCTCTCGGGGATCTTCATCGGCGGTCTCTACGGCTTGATTGGGCTTGGCTTGGGCCTGACCTGGGGCATGCTTCGGCAGATCAACTTATCCCATTTCGGCTTGGTTTTTCTGGCCGCTTACCTGAGTTACCACATGGCCACGGAGTGGCATGTGGACCCTTTGCTGGGCTTGTTGATTTTGCCGCCACTGTTCTTTCTGATCGGTGTCGGCATGCAGTGGGTGTTGGCCCGCTTTCAGATCACACCCTTCAATTCGCTGCTGGTCACCTTCGGTATCGCGGTGGTGATTGAGAGCGGTATTCAGGCGGCCTGGACGGCAGATTACCGGCGGCTTGAAACACATTACAACGACATGAAATTCACCGTAGGCTCGCTCTATATTCCAGTGCCAGAGTTGGTCACGTTGGTGCTGTCGGTCTCGATCGCGCTGCTTATTTGGGCGGGTATGCGTTACACCGACATCGGCAAGGCGCTGCGGGCGATGGCTGAAGACGGGCAGATTGCGGCGGCTTTCGGCATCAACCAAAAAGGCATGTCGCTGATGCTGGCCGGCGTTTGTGCCGCTCTGGCGGCCGTGGCCGGCATTTGCCTGGCGCTGACTTTCACACTCACACCTTCGCAAATCTTTGCCTGGATTGGTGTGATCTTTGCTGCCGTCATGTTAGGGGGGCTGGGCAGTGCCATTGGCCCATTGGTGGCGGGCATCATCATCGGCGTCAGTGAGGCCGTGACGATGGCAGTGGCGTCGCCTTCATGGGCACCCATCGTGTCTTTTTCGCTGCTGATCTTGATGCTGTTGCTGCGGCCCGGAAAGATCTGAAAACATGAATAAAACCGTCATCGGCATTTTGGTAGCCGGAGTGACGCTTGCGAGCGTGCCTTGGCTCGGTTTGCCGGCTTTTTACGAGTCCTTTTTGTACCTGATCTGTCACTGGATGATCCTGGCTTTGTCCTGGAACATTTTGTCGGGCTACTCCGGCTATTTTTCTTTCGGCCATGGCGCATTTTTCGGCGTTGGCATGTACACCTCCGCCGGTTTAGCGGCCAATTTGAACTGGCCCTTTTTATGGACGTTGCCGGCTGCCGCTGTGATGGCGGCACTGTTGGGTCTGGCCTTGGGGGCTGTGGTGTTCAGGGTCAAAGCCGTGCGGGGTGAATTGTTTGCGTTGCTGACGCTGGCCATCACATTTGTGGTGGGCACGATTGTGTTGAATACGCGCATTGATGGCGGGCCCGGAATTTCTCTGAATGCAACGCCGGTACCGGCTATCGGCCCGACGGCTTCGGCATCGATTTACTTGATGGCCTTGGCCGCCGCGGTATTGACGCTGTTGATCGCTTACAAGGTGCAGTCGTCCAAATTGGGCACAGGTCTTTTCGCCATTCATGACGACGAAGACGTGGCAGAAGTCATGGGCGTACCGACCTTTCGTTACAAGCTGCTGGCCTTTGGTTTGTCGTCGGCGCTGGCGGGTTTGGCCGGCGGCATCCATGCGCTGTTTGTGTCGTATGTGACGGCAGGCGAGACCTTCACCATCGTCGTGCCGTTGACCGTGGTGCTCATGAGCGTATTGGGCGGCACAAGGCACTGGGCCGGGCCGGCGGTGGGCGCGACCGTGATCACTTGTCTGCTTTATTTTTTCACGGCGGGCAACAACCCTGTGGCCGGTAAAGCGGCGGTGGGCGTGATTTTGATCGCCGTGATTCTCTTCATGCCGAATGGCATTTTGGGGTTCTTTTTCAAGCGGCTGGCAGCAAAGCAACAAGCCCATACAGCTGTTTCAGAGGCGGCCCCTTCAGCCCCTGTTGAGACCCATGCGCCCGCTCCTCTGATTGATCCGAAGATTCTGCTGGAAGTGCGAGATCTCTCCAAAGCCTTCAAGGGCGTGCAGGCGCTCGACAAGGTCAGCTTGCAAGTTCACGAGGGTGAAATTCTCGGACTGCTGGGTCCCAATGGCTCAGGCAAGTCGACCTTCATCAATGTGGTGAGTGGTCATTACCCGACCAGTGGTGGCGCCATTGTCTTTGCAGGTCAGCAACTCGCCGGGCTGCCGGCGTACCGCATTGCCCAGGCCGGCATTGCGCGCACGTACCAAATTCCAAGGCCGTTTGCGCACATGAGCGTGCTGCAAAACGTAGCGTTGGTCGCGATGTTTGGCGGTGCTGCGTTAGACCAGCGGCAAGCCACGCATGAAGCTTGGACTTGGCTGGAATTCACCGGACTCAAGGACAAGGCGAATGCTTTGCCGGACGATCTGAATTTGCATCAGCGCAAGTTTTTGGAGCTCACACGGGCGTTGGCTGCCAAGCCGCGTCTGGTGTTGCTTGACGAGGTGTTGTCGGGCCTGACACCGGGCGAGATCAATGAGGCGATTGCATTGATTCGGAAGATTCGCGACCGTGGTGCGACCATCGTTTTTGTCGAACATGTGATGCGTGCAGTGATGGCGCTGGCCGACCGCGTGGCGGTGCTCAACCACGGGCAACTGATCGCGATTGGCTCGGCCCATGACGTCATGCGCAATGCTGAAGTCGTCAGCGCTTATCTGGGAACGCCGCATGCTTGAAGTGAACAACATACTGGTTAATTATGGCGCCGCGCCAGCTTTGTGGGGCGTCAGTCTTGAGGTTAAAACGGGCGAGATGGTCTGTGTGGTCGGTCCCAACGGTGCTGGCAAGACGACGTTGATCAACGCCATTGCCGGCATGCACCGCGTGCGTGGCGGGACACTGAATTTCAAGGGCCGCGACATCACGCAACTGGAGAGCCACCGTTTTTGTGAGGCGGGTATCGCCATCGTCCCGGAAGGCAGGCGCTTGTTCACTCAGATGACGGTCTATGACAACTTGGAGTTGGGCAGTTTCATTGCGCCGGCCAAAGCCAAGCGGCAAGAAACGCTGGACTATGTGTTGTCGCTGTTCCCTGTGCTCAAGGTCAAGCTGCAGAGTCCGGCTGGAGCGCTGTCTGGCGGGCAGCAGCAAATGGTGGCGATTGGCCGCGCCTTGATGGCCCGGCCCGGCTTGTTGTTGATGGACGAGCCTTCACTCGGTTTGGCGCCGGCGATTGTGTTGGACATGTTTGGCGCTATCCGCAAGATCAATGCAGAGGGAACGTCGGTGTTGCTGGTTGAGCAAAACGTGGCGATGGCCATGGCGTTGGCACACCGTGCCTATGTGATGGAAGAAGGACGCATCGTGGCCGAAGGCTTGGCCAGTGAATTGTTGACACGGCCCGAAATTCAGAAGGCGTATCTGGGTCTGGATGAGCCGGTTTAAGTGGCCATACAAAAGTCCTCACCGCCGGGCTGATAATCTGATGCTTTGCTCTTGCGCGCCCTCGTCCGGCGTGTTCTTAACGTGAATTTCCCTCTCATCATCGACCCGCTTTTTTACCTGTGTGCTGTGCCTGCTGTGCTGCTGGTGGGCATCAGTAAAAGCGGCTTTGGCATGGGCATTGGTTCGCTGGCAGTACCGTTGATGGCCTTGACGATCTCGGTGCCCCAGGCCGCAGCGATCTTGATGCCGGTGCTGCTGTTTGTGGACGTGTTGGGCTTGGCCGCTTTTCGCAAAAACATCGATGTCAAACTTTTGCGTTTTTTGATTCCTTACGGTCTGCTCGGCGTCTTGTTGGGTGCGCTGTTGTTCAAGTCGCTGGACAGTCACTGGGTCGCCGGTTTGGTGGGTGGCTTCACGTTGCTTTTCCTGGCGCAACGCTTGGTTTTTCCACCTCGTGCAGACAGTCCACCACCCCCGCGTTGGTTTGGTCGGGTGCTGACCACTTTATCGGGTTTCACGAGTTTTATTGCCCATTCGGGCGGCCCACCCCTTGCCGCCTATGTGATTCCGATGCGTCTGAGCCCACTGCACTTCACGTCAACGTTGGCCTATTTTTTCTTCGTGATCAATCTGTCCAAGTGGGCTCCGTTTGCTTTGTTAGGCCTGCTGGACTGGCGAAATATGGCGACGTCGCTGGTGCTGCTACCTTTGGTGCCGATCGGGGTGATGGCTGGCTTGGCCATGGGTAAACGTATCAGTCCCTTGCTGTTCAATCGGTTGATCCTCTGGGGGATGGGGCTCACGGGTTGCAAGCTACTTTGGGATGCTTGGTACTGAACGCAGGGGACGCGTTTCAGGGTGCGGTGTGACTGGTTGGCGGCTTAGTCTGTGGCAAAGCCGTTTTGCCGCCAAGCCTCAAACACCGTCACTGCGACAGCATTCGACAAGTTCAAGCTGCGTTGACCGGTCAGCATCGGCAGTCGCAGACGTTGCGATGGGGCGAACGCCTCGCGAACTTCGGGTTGAAGGCCTTGGGTTTCAGAGCCAAATACCAGCCAGTCACCGGCTTCAAAGCGGGCGTCGTAAACGCTGCCGCTGCCGCGTGTGGTCATCGCAAACATGCGCTCGGTTCGTGGTTGTTGGCTGTCGATCAGCGCCTGCCAGTTGGCATGGCGCAAGACCCGGGTGTACTCGTGGTAGTCCAGCCCAGCGCGGCGCATGTGCTTGTCTTCCATAGAGAAACCCAGCGGTTCCACCAAGTGCAGCGTGCAGCCGGTATTGGCCGCGAGGCGGATGACGTTGCCCGTGTTGGGCGGAATTTCAGGGGCGACCAGAACAATATGAAACATGCGCGCCATTATGTCGGGGCTGTGCGCGTCAGCACCACGGCGCTGACATGTGTCGCGCCGGCCTGACGCAGTACGCTTGCCGCTGTCAACAAAGAAGCGCCGCTGGTCATGACGTCATCGACCAGCACCACGCGACGGCCTTTCAGCTCAGAGACCCGCATTGGCTCCACCGCAAAGGCGCCCTTCAAGTTTTCCAGCCGCGCGTTGCGTTTGAGCTCGCTTTGCGGCCGGGTGTGGCGTATGCGCAGCAGCAAAGAAGCGTCGGCGTTAGCGCGGCAAGTGCTTTGATTTTGCAATGCACGTGTCAATTCCCAAGCTTGGTTAAAACCGCGCCAAGCCAGTCGCTCGGTTGACAGCGGCAGCGGCAGCAGCCAATCGTCGGTTGTCAACTCTTCCAAAAAATCGCGCACAACCGGCTGATCCAGCAATGTGCTGGCCATGAAGGTGGCCCAGCCGGTCTGGCTGTCGAACTTGTATCGTGACACCAACTCCGCCCACGGAAAGGCATAGGGCAGCGCGGCAAAGCAGGCGTCGAGTCCGAAGGGTTCGCGCAGGCATCGGGCGCACTGCGCGTACTGGCTTTCCGCAGGCAGCTCGAGTGCACAGGTGTGGCAGCGTTTGCGCATCTGACCGAATCGCATCATGCAGTGGTGACACACCGGCGCACTCGGCCAGCTTCGACAAACCGCGCACTGGCTGGGAACGCGGCTCATAAGTGAACTGTATAAGCTTTTCAGTGCGCTGAAATTCATCGGGTCAATATACTCGTCACTTGCCGTGCGCCAAAGATGCGCGACGTCTCAGGCTCTGTTCTGAAGCCCCAGTTCTTTTTTATTTTTAGTCTTTACTTCCTATGACCCCGACAGAACGCCCCCCAACGCTAGACCCGATTGCCGTTGAGCGCTGGCAGCGTTTGGCGCCCGGGGGTTCGCCGTGGCTGCACGAGGAAGTAGCACAGCGCATGCTGGACCGGCTGCAGTGGATCAAGCTACAGCCTGCCATTTGGGCGAATTGGGGTGCCGTTCGGGGTGGGCTGCAAGCGCATGCAGCGCTGCTCAAGCAATATGCCCGTGCTGAAGGCTTCGTTATCGAATCTTCTGAGCACCGAAAGGCCTTGGCCCGTGAAGCGCTGGTACCACCTTGGTGGAAAAGATGCTGGCGAAGGATGCTTGGGGCTGGGTGGGCGACGCGTTTTGAACCCCCAGCGCCCGGCAGTGTCAACATGCTGTGGGCCAACATGGCCTTGCATGAGGCGGCGGACCCACAAGCCTTGTTGGCGGCGTGGCATCGATTGTTGGCCGTTGACGGCTTTGTCATGTTTTCCAGCCTGGGGCCCGACACGGCGCGTGAATTGCGTGATTTGTACCAGGCCTTGGGTTGGCCGCCTGCCGGTCATCAACTCACCGACATGCATGACTGGGGTGACATGCTGGTGCAAACCGGTTTTGCCGAACCCGTGATGGACATGGAGCGCATCACGCTCACGTTTGAGACACCTGCACGGCTGCTGCAAGAACTGAGAGAACTTGGGCGAAATTTTCATCCTCAGCGTTTTGGCGCCTTGCGCGGTCGTCAATGGAAGGCCAAGCTAGAGCAACTGATCAGCGAACGTTTGCCGCGTGGACAGGATGGTCGCCTGTCGCTGACCTTCGAGGTGATTTATGGCCACGCTTTGAAAGCTAAGCCGAAGTTCAAAGTGTCGGCACTGAGTGCCGTCTCGATCGAAGAAATGCGCAGCATGTTGCAAGGCCAACGCGGTCCAGCTGGCCAGACGGATGTCAATGGTCATTGATTAAAAAATGCACGCTCGGCAAAGCGCTTGTGGCTACAATTCCCCAAAATTTGGGTATATTCCCTCGCTTTCATGCGCTGCATTAGCGGCGCAATTTCGTGAACTTTTTAAGTGTCCAACTCAGACCTCAAGCTTCGCTTTGGCAGCCTGCTCGCGCAGGGTGAGGGTGATGTACCACTTGTTCAGTGGCAGCTGAAGCCTAATTGCTCTGTCACGCCTGTCCAGCTCATTCAGTTTTATGTCTCGCTGTGCATCGTCTCTCTGGGCATCGGTGGGGTTTTTTGGTGGCAGGGTGCGAGCCTTGTGTTGCCATTTGCTTGGCTGGAGCTGATGGTTGTAGGTGCAGCCTTGGTGGTTTATGCGCGTCATGCGCGAGATGGTGAAAAAATTATTTTGCAGGGAAATCAGTTGGTTGTTGAGCTCGAATCGGCTGGCCATACCCAACGTTCAGCGTTTGTTCGCGACTGGGTTCGTGTCGAGCCGCAAAGTGGTGATGGCTCCTTGATTGAGGTGTCAGGGCAGGGGCGTTCAGTGGTTGTAGGGCGTTATTTGCGGTCAGACTTGCGTCCAGCACTGGCGCGTGAAATACGCTTTGCACTGCGTGGTTTGCAAGCCCATTCGGCTGAAAGTACGGCACCAAGATAGCCCATTCAAATAGCTTGGCTGAGCTAACTTTATAATCTGCCAGTTAAATTAGTCCGTAATTGATTCCATAAAAGTGATGACGATGAACGCAAGCAAAACCACAAGGTCTGGCATGACACACGCAGGGGCGATTTTGGAGTCGGTGAAACAGGTTCCGTTGGCTGTGTTTTGCAAAGTAGCAACCACAGCCGCAGTGCTGGTCTCATCGGCCTCCATGAGTAGCGCGGCACTCGCCGCAGTGAAAGATTTGCCAGGCGGTCCCGGCGTTAATCAGCTCAACTTGCCGATGCCGGCTACCCGGATCGCTGCAGAACAAATTTGGCTGCACTGGTTCATGATGATCGTCTGCACGGTGATTTTTCTGGCAGTCTTCGGCGTCATGTTTTATTCCATCTGGAAGCACCGCAAGTCGGTCGGTCACAAGGCTGCCAACTTTCACGAGTCCACTGCTGTTGAGATTGCCTGGACAGTGATCCCATTTCTGATTGTCATCGGCATGGCCCTGCCGGCCACCAAAGTGCTGGTGGCTTCTAAAGACACCACCAATGCCGACCTGACGATCAAGGCCACCGGTATTCAGTGGAAATGGGGCTACGAATACATCAACGGCGAAGGCGCCGGCATTGGTTTTGTTTCTACGCTAGACGCAGCTCATCGTCAGTTGTCCAATGATGGTGGCCCTAAAAAGGGCGAAGAAATTGACAACTACCTTCTCAAGGTGGACAACCCGCTGGTCGTTCCCGTGAATCAGAAAATCCGCATCATCACCACTGCCAATGACGTGGTTCACGCCTTTGCGGTGCCCGCCTTCGGCATCAAGCAAGATGCGATTCCGGGCTTTGTGCGTGACACCTGGTTCCGCGCTGAAAAAACCGGCGACTTCTACGGTCAGTGCCAAGAGCTCTGCGGTAAAGAGCACGCCTACATGCCGATTCACGTCAAGGTGGTGTCGGCGGAAGACTACACGCTCTGGGCGACTGGCAAACTCAAGGAAGTGGCCGCCAAGGCTGATGATCCAACCAAAGTCTGGACGCTGACCGATCTGGTTGCCCGTGGTGAAAAAGTCTATGCTGCCAATTGCGCCGCCTGCCACCAGGCCAACGGCAAGGGCGCAGGCCCGATCAAGCCTCTCGACGGCTCGGCCATCGTGCTGGACACCGATCACCTCAAGCAAATCAACATTTTACTGAATGGCGCAAACAACGGAGCCATGCCGTCGTGGAAGGCCCTCAGTGACACCGAACTCGCAGCGGTAGCAACCTTCACCAAGAACAACTGGTCTAACAAGTCCGGTCAGATTGTCCAGCCCTCAGAGGTTGTGGCTGCTCGCAAATAATCAGTTATCCGCTCTCAATCATCAGTGGCCGGGTTATCCGGCTCATGCCAAGTTAAGCTATCAAAGGAAGTCAGATGAGTGCAGTTCTAGACCATCACGATCATGCTCATGACCATGAGCATCACGCCCCTACGGGCTGGCGCCGCTGGGTCTTTGCGACCAACCACAAAGACATCGGAACGCTTTATTTGCTGTTCGCCTTCACGATGTTGATGGTGGGCGGCGTACTGGCGATGGGCATTCGTGCCGAGCTGTACCAGCCAGGCCTGCAATTGGTGAACCCGGAGTTGTTCAATCAGCTCACTACCATGCACGGTTTGATCATGGTGTTCGGTGCCATCATGCCGGCCTTCGTTGGTTTTGCAAATTGGATGATCCCGTTGCAGATCGGTGCTGGGGACATGGCTTTTGCCCGCATGAACAACTTCAGCTTCTGGTTGATGATTCCTGCTGGCTTGACGCTGATGCTCTCCTTTTTCATGCCAGGCGGCGCTCCCGCCGCTGGCTGGACGCTGTACGCACCGCTGACCCTGCAGATGGGCCCCTCCATGGATGCCGGCATTTTTGCCATGCACTTGCTCGGTGCATCGTCCATCATGGGCTCGATCAACATCATCGTCACCATTTTGAACATGCGCGCTCCCGGCATGACGCTGATGAAGATGCCGATGTTTTGCTGGACATGGCTCATCACTGCCTACCTGCTGATCGCTGTCATGCCGGTGTTGGCTGGCGCTATCACCATGACGCTGACGGATCGCCATTTCGGCACCAGCTTCTTCAACCCCGCTGGCGGCGGCGACCCGGTGATGTACCAGCACATTTTCTGGTTCTTCGGTCACCCCGAGGTGTACATCATGATCTTGCCGGCTTTCGGCATCGTCAGCCACATCATTCCGGCTTTCTCACGCAAGCGCCTGTTTGGCTACGCCTCGATGGTTTACGCAACAGGTTCGATCGCTATTTTGAGCTTCGTGGTCTGGGCGCACCACATGTTCACTACGGGCATGCCGGTGACCGGTCAATTGTTCTTCATGTACTCGACCATGTTGATCGCCATCCCCACCGGTGTGAAGGTGTTCAACTGGATCGCCACCATGTGGAAGGGCTCCATGACCTTTGAGACGCCGATGCTGTTTGCGGTTGGTTTTTTGTTCGTCTTCACCATGGGCGGTTTCACCGGGTTGATCCTCTCCGTCGCGCCGATCGACATCCAGCTGCAAGATACTTACTACGTGGTCGCCCACTTCCACTACGTGTTGGTGGCGGGTTCCCTGTACGCCATGTTTGCCGGCTTCTATTACTGGTGCCCTAAGTGGACCGGTGTGATGTACAACGAGTCCCGCGGCAAGATCCACTTTTGGTGGTCGCTGATCTCTTTCAACGTCACCTTTTTCCCCATGCACTTCTTGGGCTTGGCCGGTATGCCTCGTCGTTACGCCGACTATCCGATGCAGTTTGCTGACTTCAATGCCTTGGCCAGCGTGGGTGCTTTGTTCTTCGGTTTGGCACAGGTGTATTTCTTTATCTTTGTAGCGATTCCTGCCATGCGCGGCATCGGTCCTAAGGCCGCAGCCAGCCCATGGGAAGGCGCTGAGGGCCTCGAGTGGGAAGTGCCTTCACCAGCACCTTTTCATACATTCGAGAACCCACCCAAGCTGAATGCTGCTGCCAACAAGGTCATCGGTTGATGCCTGATCACTCCACCGTAAAGACGACATGACAACTGAACAAAAAAAGAGCAACCGCCGCTTGGGTTTGATCCTGGCGACGGTCGCGTTTGTGTTTTTCGTCGGCTTCGTGGCGCGCTCCATTTTGCTTAGTCGCGGTTGAAGCCGAACGCTATGGCAAACACGCGCGAAAACTCAAAAATGTTGGGCAAACTGGCCGTCATCGTGCTCGGCATGTTCGCTTTTGGTTATGCGCTGGTACCCCTCTACAACGCGATTTGCGAAATGACCGGGATCAACATCCTGGCCATGGGTGACAAACAGATTCCAGGCGCTACGTCGTCGCAGGCGGCCAATACGCAGGTCGATAAGACGCGCAGTATCACCATAGAGTTTGACGCCAATTCGCGCGGTCCTTGGCACTTCAAGCCGGCCACGCGGAGCTTGCAGGTGCACCCGGGAGAAATCACAACGGTCATGTACGAGTTTCAAAACGTCCAAGACCGTGTCATGTCGGCGCAGGCTATTCCGAGCTATGCGCCGCGGCAGTCTGCAGCCCATTTCAACAAGCTGGAGTGTTTCTGCTTCAACCAATACACCCTGGCACCCGGTGAGAAAAAAGAATGGCCGGTGGCCTTCGTGATTGACACCAAGTTGCCCAAGGATGTCACCACGATCACCCTCTCGTATACCTTCTTTGAAGTCGGTGGCAAAACACCTGTAGCACCGGCTGGCTTCCAAGATAAGTCAGCCTTGAAGCCGGTCGCTGCTGCGGCGGTTATCAAGCCGGAGGTCGTCGGTCTATGAGCGCCCGTTCGACTGCGTTGACAATTTTGCACACGGTCAAGGCGGTGGCTTGGTCCTTTATAGGCCTGCGCGGCAGCAAAGATTCCGAGCAAAACGCCAAGAAGCTCAACCCCTTGCACATCATTGCAGTCGCTCTGGTGTTTATATTTTTATTTGTGGGTGCTTTGGTTTTGTTCGTGAATTGGGTCGTGCCGACGTAAGCCGGCTTGAGCGGTACCAAAAATGGCCCCACGGACAAACAGTGTGGGGTAAAAGATTTTTCGAAAATTAGAGACTTTAGAGAGAACAGAGGAATAGAGATGTCTTCAGCAACACACGGGTCAACCCCTTATTACTTCGTGCCGGGTCCATCCCGTCATCCTGCCATGGCTGCCTTGGGCCTGTTTTTCGTGATTCTGGGCGCAGGCCAGTGGATCAACGGCATTGGCTGGGGTGTTTACTCGTTCACCTTAGGCATGATCCTCTTTCTCGGCGTGTTGTTCCAGTGGTTCAGCCAAGCGGTGGGTGAAAGCGAAGGCGGTAGCTACGGCCGTAAGATTGACATGTCGTTCCGCTGGAGCATGAGCTGGTTTATCTTCTCTGAGGTGATGTTTTTCGGCGCTTTTTTTACCGCACTGTGGTGGGCTCGTTCGCACTCGATCCCTGCACTCGGCAGCTTGGAGAACGCGCTGCTGTGGCCTGACTTCAAGGCCGTTTGGCCGAGCATGGCGGCTGGTGCGACAGCTTCCCCTGCCGGCATCGTTGAGCCCTTCAGCACAGTTGGCCCTTTTTGGTTGCCAACCATTAATACAGCCTTGTTGCTCAGCTCTGGCGTGACGCTGACCATTGCCCACCATGCGTTGCGTGAGGGCAACCGTGCCCGCACCCTTGGCTTCATGTGGGCCACTGTGCTTTTGGGTCTGGTTTTCTTGTTCGTGCAAGGCTATGAATACGCCCACCTTTACAGTGACCTGAATCTCAAGCTGTCTTCTGGCATCTACGGATCAACTTTTTATATGCTGACGGGCTTTCACGGTTTTCACGTGTTTGTTGGCATGTTGATGCTGTTGTTCATCACCTTGCGTCTTGGTAAAGGCCATTTCACTGCAGACAAACACTTTGGATTTGAAGGTGCTGCGTGGTACTGGCACTTTGTTGACGTAGTCTGGCTGGGTCTTTATATTTTGGTTTACTGGCTCTGAGTTGTTGCCAGGGAGGGCGCTGCATCGCAGCGTCATGACTTGCCAACCTTTCGCCAAGAAACAAAAAAGGCCGCATCGCGGCCTTTTTTTATGCACATAGGGCCGCCATGCATCACCGCCCTTTGATTCACCTGCCGGAAGGTAGTCCAGTCGGCTGTATGTAGCCGAGCTTCCATGCCAGCAAGATGCAGACGAACAGAAGAATTGACAAGCCGACGCGAATGGCAAGGGCGCGAGCCATGTGACTGGTCTTGGCTTTACCGCCGGTACCATCTTTCATCATGAAGTAAAGGGCGCTGGCTAAGCTGCCCAAAATAGCGACAAAAGCGAAAGCAATGAGATAAGACATATGGCTGATTATCCGTCTACTCCAGCACCCGCACATTCGGGCCGATTCTGGGTCGTCACCGTGGCCGCGCTACTCACTGTGGCACTGACTTTTTCGCTGGGTCAGTGGCAACTTAGTCGAGCGGCACAAAAGCAAGCGCTGCAAGCCTCTCTCGATCAGAAAAAGGAATTGCCACCATTGAGTCATGCGGCGCTGCTGTTGCGCCAAGAGGCGATTTCAGCTGAGTTAGTGGACCGGCGAATTGAGCTTTCTGGCCGCTGGCTGAGTCAACAGACGGTGTACCTCGACAACCGCCCGATGAACGCCAAACCGGGTTTTTGGGTCATGACGCCTTTGCTGTTAAAGGGGTCTGACAGGGCCGTGTTGGTGCAGCGTGGCTGGATTCCACGTAACTTCGAAGACCGTACTGCCTTGGCCCCCATTGAAACACCGGACCAAACCGTCACGCTGTTGGGACGAATGGCCCCCGCGCCTGCCAAGTTATATGCCTTTAAAGGCGCTGAAACCGGCAGCATCCGGCAAAATCTCGACATTCCAGCTTTCGCTGCTGAAACTGGCTTACCGCTGATCGTTGCGCTGGTGATTCAAATTGATCCTGCCAGTGATGGACTACAGCGCGATTGGGCCGCGCCCAACACCGGGGTGGATAAACACTATGGTTACGCTGCTCAGTGGTTTGGACTTTGCGCCTTGGTGCTGGGTCTGTACGTCTGGTTCCAGCTGATATTGCCGTACCGTGTGCGTCGTTCGACGCAACAAGTCAACAAAAAAGTCTGAAGATCTACCATGTCCATTGAGAAACCTTCGCCAAAATCTACCGAGCAGAGCCAAGCCCTTCAGGACCAGCCCCTGGGTTTGACGGTGCACGAACTGCCGCGTGCAGACCAAGCCGCCCCGGTCAATACCAATGGGCGGTTGAAGATGCTGATTATTTTGCTGGTGTGCGCGGCGCCTGTCATCGCCTCCTACTTTATGTATTACGTGGTGCGGCCGGAAGGACGGCGCAATTACGGTGAACTCATCACGCCGCAGCGGCCCTTGCCGACTTTCAATGTGACGGCGGGCAGCGGTGCCGTGGTGCCCGTGACGTCGCTCAAAAACCAATGGCTCTTGATCAGCGTGGCCGGTGGCGCTTGCGATGCTGTGTGTCAACAACACCTGTACTTTCAACGGCAATTGCGGGAGTCCTTGGGACGTGAGAAAGAACGTGTGGATTGGATTTGGCTGGTCAATGACGACGTCCCCACGCCAGCTGCTCTGGGGCCCGCTCTCAAGGGTGCGACGATCTTGCGCATCAACCCGAGTGATCTGACGCAGTGGCTCGAAGCCGCGCCCGGCCAGCAGCTGGCAGATCACTTGTACTTGGTCGATCCGATGGGCAATTGGATGATGCGTTTTCCGGCCGCGATGGATGCCGCCGGCGCGGCCAAAGCCAAAGTCGACCTCGAGCGCTTGTTGCGCGCTTCCAGCAGTTGGGACAATGAAGGTCGCCCGTGACGGAACAAGCCCTTTACGACCTCAGTCCAGCCATTCGCCTGATGCTGATGGGCTTGACGGTGGCACTTGGCCCGCTGGCTTGGGTCTGGCTGCGCAGCCGCAACGCACCACTGCCGCATCGGCTGCGCATGCTAACGCTCGTCACGCTGTTCCTCACGTTTGATCTGGTGCTGTTTGGTGCTTTCACGCGCCTGACGGATTCCGGCCTCGGTTGTCCGGATTGGCCGGGTTGTTACGGCAGTGCCAGCCCGCTGGGCGCGCACGCTGACATCACGCAAGCGCAAGCGGTCATGCCGACAGGGCCCGTGACGCATCCGAAAGCCTGGATCGAGATGATTCACCGCTACTTGGCGACCGGCGTTGGCGTGCTGATATTGACGTTGACTGCTGTCACTTGGCTGGCGCGTCGGCAAGCTCGGTTGCAGCGCGAACCGGTCGCCTCGTCTGCCGGGTCTAGCGCGTCCGATGTGTTGCAACCGTGGTGGCCGACGCTGACCTTGGTGTGGGTTTGCCTGCAAGGTGCTTTTGGTGCTTTGACGGTGACCATGAAGCTTTTCCCTGCCATCGTCACGCTGCATTTGCTCGGCGGCATGGTCTTGCTGGCTTTGTTGCGCGCGCAGTCGGCACGATTTGCGGTGGCGGCTGGTGATGTGCAGGTTGTAGCCGTGCCGCGCAGCACATGGCTGTTGTTGCTGTTGGGTTTTGTCCTGCTGTGGCTGCAAATCGCATTGGGCGGCTGGGTCAGTACCAATTACGCCGTGCTGGCTTGTACTGAATTCCCGTCTTGCCAAGGCTCCTTCTGGCCGGCCATGGATTTCCGGCTGGGCTTCACGCTCTGGCGTGAGCTCGGCGCGGGGCACGGCGACGCTAACTTCACTTTCGAGGCACTGACCGCCGTTCACTACGTCCACCGTCTGTCGGCTTACCTGGTGTTTGCGGCAATGCTGTTGCTGGTACGCCAGCTTTATCGCGCGCCCGGTATGCGCATGCACGCGCACTGGATCTTGGCGTTGGTATTGTGGCAATTCATCACGGGTGTCAGCAATGTGGTGCTCGGCTGGCCTTTGTTTGCAGCGGTTTCGCACACCGGCGGCGCTGCGGCCTTGGTGGTGGTGTTGACCGGCGCTTTGTTTTCTTGCCGTCGCGCCGCGCGGCCAGATCTGCGCCAAAATTGAGTGCTTCACGATTGTCCGCATGAATCCTACTGAACCCTCTCCAGCGCCGAGTGCGTCACTGCCTTTCTTAGTCTCGCGCTGGGCGCAGTTTTATGCGTTGACCAAACCGCGCGTGGTGCAGCTGATTGTGTTTTGCGCGCTCATTGGCATGGTCTTGGCTGTGCCAGGCGTGCCAAGCTGGGCCGACGCGAAACTGGCCCTGATCGCCTGTGCCGGTATCTGGCTTGTGGCCGGAGCAGCGGCAGCTTTCAACTGTCTGGTGGAGCAACAGATCGACTCTAAAATGCGCCGCACGGCGTGGCGTCCCACCGCGCAAGGGCAGCTGAACAACGCGCTGACGCTTGGTTTTTCTGCGCTGCTGTGCGCTGTCGGTTCGTGGATTTTGTATGTCTGGGTGAACCCCTTGACCATGTGGCTGACGTTTGCCACCTTTGTCGGTTATGCAGTGGTCTACACCGTCATTCTGAAACCGCTGACGCCGCAAAATATCGTCATTGGTGGTGCTTCTGGCGCCATGCCGCCGGTGCTGGGTTGGTCGGCGATGACCGGCAGCGTCGGGCCTGAAGCGCTGATTCTGTTTCTCATCATCTTCTTGTGGACGCCTCCGCACTTCTGGGCGCTGGCGCTTTACCGGGTCGAGGAATACCGCAAGTCAGGCCTGCCGATGCTGCCGGTCACGCACGGCAATGAGTTCACGCGCTTACAAATATTTCTCTACACGCTGGTCTTGTTCGCGGCCTGCCTGATGCCCTTTGTGTTTCACATGAGCGGTTGGTTTTATTTAGCAGCCGCCGTGATTTTGAGCATCGGCTTCAGCTGGTATGCCTGGCGGCTCCTGCGCGAATATTCTGACGCGTTGGCGCGCAAAACCTTCCGCTTTTCCCTGATCCACCTGTCCTTGCTGTTTGCCGCCTTGCTGGTAGACCATTACCTCGTATGACATTGATTAACCTATCGACGTTGAGTCGCCGCCGCACCCTTCTGAAGTCCGTGACCGCCGTGTTGGCCGCAGCAGCGCTGAGCGCCTGTGGCCCTGACAAACTGCAGTTCAAAAGCATCGACATCACCGGTGCCGACTATGCCAAAGACTTCAACCTGACAGACCACAACGGTGTGACTCGCAGCTTGAAGGACTTCAAGGGCAAGGCCGTGGTGGTGTTCTTCGGTTTCACGCAGTGTCCTGACGTATGCCCGACCGCATTGACCGAGTTGGCCGAAGTGAAACGCAAACTTGGCAGCCAAGGTGAGCGCTTACAGGGCATCTTCATCACGGTCGACCCTGAGCGTGACACTGAAGAAGTGCTCAAGGCTTACATGGCTAATTTCGACCCGAGTTTCGTCGCTCTGCGACCGACCATGGCGCAACTGCCCGAAGTCGCTAAAGCCTTCAAGATTTACTACAAGAAGAGCGAAGGCAAGACCGCTGGCAGTTACACCATGGATCACTCAGCGGGTAGTTACGTGTTCGATCCTGAAGGCCGTGTGCGACTTTACACGCGCTACGGATCGGGTGCCGAGGCACTGGCGTCTGACGTTGCTTTGCTGTTGAAATAATGATGGCGTAATGGACATGGTGGCTGCAGCGGCAGTCATAACGCCGACTCACACTGAGAGCCTAGATCATGGAAATTCAAGCTGCGCTTCACCGACTTCATCTTTATTCTCCTGACCCCCTTAAGGTGGCGCGCTTTTACAGCACCACTTATGAGATGGCGATGACGCCCACCAAGGAAGGTTACCTGTGCTCTGGCGTAGGTCGGCAGTTGGAAGTCTCTATGGGCCCCGCCAACCAACTCCGCTACGCGCACTTTGTGTTGAAAACTGATGGCGCTTGGGAGGCTTTTACCGCCCGCGTGGCAGGTCTGAAACATATGGTTTTGCCCAGTGCGTTCACCGATCCCCTGCATGCGCTGGCTTTGCAAGACCCGGACGGCAATCTGGTAGTTTTTACCCCCCCTATCGATAGCGTTCAAGGGCTGGCGTCAACGGTTGTCCCGCCTGCTGCGCTGCAACACTTCGCGTTGCGTACTTCAAAGCTGCCCGCCATGATGGACTTCTACGTCAACAGCTTAGGTTTCGTCTTGTCCGATGCGGTGAAAGATGAGCAATGTGAGCTGCGGGCCTGCTTTTTACGGACCAATAGTCTTCACCATGTCTTAGCGCTATTTTCTGCGCCGGTGACCTGCTTTGACCATCAATCGTTTGAGGCGCCGGACTGGGCCAGCATGAAGCCTTGGGGCGACCATATGGCGGCGCTTCGGGTCCCGATCGTTTGGGGTATTGGTCGGCACGGCCCTGGCAACGACGTCTTCTTCATGGTGCGAGATCCGGACGGTAATTTGGCCGAAATTTCGTCTGAGATTGAACACTGCGCCAACGACCGGGCGGCAGGCGAGTGGCCGCATGAAGAGCGCACCCTCAATGTCTGGGGCAAAGCGATTTTGCGTAGCTAGTGGATCATCATGAACGCCCCTTCACCTGTTGACAATATATCGGCGCTTGCCGGTGACACTCATTTTCCCGTGGTCATTGTGGGCGCCGGACCGACCGGCCTCATGCTGGCCAATTTGCTAGGCATTCAAGGCATCAAAACCTTGGTGATCGAACAGAGTCACAACACCGTGGGCGAGCCGCGTGCGGTCACCATTGACGACGAAAGCCTCCGAACGGTGCAGGCCACCGGCTTGATCCGCCAAGTGTTGCCGCAGGTTGTGCAGGGTTATGGTGTGCATTACTACTCTTGGCGCGGCAAGGAGTTTGCACGGATTGAACCGAGTGTCATGGAGCACGGTTTCCCCAAACGCAATGCCTTCAGGCAGCAATTGCTGGTGGGTCAGCTTCGGGATGGATTGAAACGTTTCGACGCCATGCCGATTTGGTTCGGTCATGAACTGCTGCGCTTTCAGGACGATGGTGAAGCCGTTCACTTGACGCTCCAGCACGACGGAAAATCCAAGACCATCAGCTGCCATTGGTTGGTGGCCTGCGATGGGGGCCGCAGCCCTGTCAGGGAGCAGTTGGGCATCCAACTGACGGGCAGTAGCTACGATGAAAAGTGGTTGATCGTCGATCTGCTGGA
>CANFJF010000037.1 GCA_947447355.1 Comamonadaceae bacterium | reverse complement strand
GCTGCTGGCCGTAGCCCATGCCGTAGGTCAGCACGTTGTCCGTGTTGGCGCCATCCTTTTTAAGATCGTCGGTTGATTGCGCCTGAGTGGCAAAAGCTGCCATCAGGGCAAGGCTCAGGGCCAAGGTTTTTATTTTCAGTTGTTTCATGAGGAGTTCTCGTGTTGTTATAAAAAATTCAAATGGACATTCAGTGGAGTAGCTTTGCTGACGGATTGGCAACCGACGAATACGCTTGCTGGTCACTGAAAAAACGCATCGCATAAGGCCGGTGCCACGCTGTGGTTTGACTGTGCAAGATGGTCCCGAATGGCGTGCTGTCTGTCGTTTTGGTGCGCGATTCGTTTAAATCACTTGAGTTAACTATATGGTTGATATTCGTAATTAAATGCTGAAATAAATAATACTAAAGTTAAGAGTTTGTCTGTGACGGTGTTTACCCTAGCTTCGCTCTAGATAGATTTTTCGTGCGGTTTTATCCTCAGCATTGCCGAGTCGAGACGAGTCGAGTCGAGTTGCTTCCGGATCGGACCGGCGGCTGATCAACGCTCGGTTCTGGCGTGGCCGGACATTCGACATCAATATTCAAAGTTGGTTACTATCAATACTTGGTAATAAAAATGTTTTAAATGTCAAATAAAATTAATTCTAAATGCAGCATCTTTTTAATGCTGACCGGGTGGCTCACTTGTCTGCTCGGCATCGCGCTCGGCGGTGGTGGCCTGTGGTTGATCGTCCTTGATGGCTCCTGGTACTACCTGTGTGCCGAGCTGGCGGTGGCCGCAACCGGCATCCTGCTGATTCGACGACGATCTGAAGCCTTGGTGGTGTATGCGCTGCTGTTGTGTGCAACGCTGCTTTGGGCGCTGTGGGAAAACGGCCTTGACTGGTGGCCGTTGGCCGCACGCGGCGACGTGCTGTTCGTACTCGGCTTGTTGTTGCTGACGCCGTGGATTCGCCGGGCACTGGTTGTTGGTGAAGAGAAATCGTCCATCTCCAACAGACTCGGCGGTAAGTTTTTGGGCACTTCGCTCAGCGCCTTTCTGGTGGTCGCGGTCGCTTCCTGGTTCGTCGACCCGCATGCGATTGAGGGTACGGTTCCAGCCTCGGCGAGTGCTGCAGCCAATGCCGACAAGGGCGCCACCGATTGGCCAGCCTACGGCGGCAACGCACTGGCGCAGCGATTTTCCCCGGTTGACCAGATCACCCCCGGCAATGTCGGCCGGTTGACCGAGGCATGGACTTTCCGCACCGGCGACATGCGCGGCCAGATTGGCGATCCGGTTGAAACCACGTTTGAAGTCACGCCGTTAAAAATCGGCAACAAGCTGTTCATCTGCACGCCGCATCAGAGCGTGATCGCGCTTGACGCCACCAGCGGTGCCCAACTGTGGCGCCACGATCCGAAGATACAGGGCGCACTGGCACTGCAGCACCTGACTTGCCGCGGTTTGTCTTACCTAGCCGCGACCGCAAAGCCGCTGAATGCTGCGCCAAGCAGCACCGATGCCGGCAGTTGTCCGGCCAAACTCTTCATGCCAACGGCCGATGGTCGCATCTTGGCGCTCAACCCTGACACCGGCAAGTCATGCACCGATTTCGGTGCTGGCAAGGGCCAGATCGACCTGTGGGCCAACATGCCTTTCGTGAACCCAGGCTCGTATTACGCGACCTCACCGGCGGTTGTGACGAGCAAGCTGATCATCGTTGGCGGCACCGTGCTCGACAACGTCTCGACGACCGAACCATCGGGTGTGATCCGCGCCTTCGACGTGAATACCGGTGCGCTGGTCTGGAACTGGGACGCCGGCAACCCGGAGGCGACAAAGCCCATTGCTGTCGGCGCCAAGTACACGCCCAATTCTCCAAACAGCTGGTCGATTTCCAGCGTCGATGAAGCACTCGGCATGGTCTATGTGCCGCTGGGTAACCAGCCGCCCGACCAATGGGGTGGCAACCGCACGGCAGCCGTCGAACGCTTTTCATCGTCGGTGGTGGCGCTGGACTTGGCCACCGGCAAGGTGCGCTGGAACTTCCAGACGGTGCATCACGATCTGTGGGATTACGACGTTCCATCACAACCCAGCCTCGTCGACTTGACGATTGACGGAAAAACTGTGCCGGCGCTTGTCCAGCCGACCAAGCAGGGCGAGTTGTTCGTGCTCGACCGACGCACCGGCCAACCAATCTTGCCGGTGACCGAAATGGCGGCGCCCAAGGGCGCCGCCAAGGGTGACTTCACCGCAGCAACGCAACCCCGATCTCAGTTGTCGTTCGACCCGCCGGCGCTCAAAGAAAGCGATATGTGGGGCGCCACGATGTTCGATCAATTGGCCTGTCGCATCAGCTTTCGCCAGCTGCGCTATGAAGGCCGTTACACGCCACCATCAACGCAGGGAACCTTGGTGTATCCGGGCAATTTTGGAGTGTTCAACTGGGGCGGCATCGCGATTGACCCGCAACGCCAGATCGCCTTTGTCACACCGACTTACCTGGCCTTCGTCTCGACACTGATCCCGCGCGCCGACACCACCACGCAGTATGTGCAAGATGGAGCGCCCCCCAAAGGTGCCTTACCGGCCTTGAATGAAAACTTTGGCGCCCCGTTTGCCGCCAAGATGCATCCCTTCACATCGCTGATCGGCTTGCCTTGCCAGGCACCACCATGGGGTTACGTCGCCGCAGCCGACTTGCGCACGGGCAAAGTGATTTGGCAGCACAAAAATGGCACCGTGCGCGATGCTTCGCCCTTGCCACTCCCGTTCAAGATGGGTGTGCCCAATATCGGTGGACCGATCGTCACCGGCGGTGGCGTGGCCTTCCTGTCCGGCTCGATCGACAACTACGTCCGCGCCTACGACGTCAGCAACGGTGCTCAGTTATGGGAAAGCCGCTTGCCCGCCGGCGGCCAAGCCACGCCAATGACGTATCGCGGTGACGATGGACGGCAGTATGTGCTGGTAGCAGCCGGTGGCCATGGTTCCCTCGGCACCAAAGCGGGCGACTATCTGATTGCTTACGCTTTACCAAAGTAGCTATTTGTCCGGCGCTTCCGGTTGTACCGGCTATCGCAAACTTGAAGGCGCTGCAATTTCGACCATGATTTCGTTGCGCCGAAACATGGGAAGCGTCCACGGCGGGTCATATCTGGCGAGCTGTGGCAGTCCCAGAATTTTCATGCCTTTAGTGTTGCACCAAGCCAGCGCTTCATCACTCAACCGTTGTACTTTCGCGGTCGTGTTGAAGCCCGAATATTTCAGCACAGCGACAAATTTTTCGGGCACCTCACGCAAGCTCACGGCATTGTTATTGGGCTTGGGAATGGTGTTCAGGGTGTACTGGCTTGGCATGACAAAGTGCACCCGCCATGTCTGGGCCTTTCCAATGTCTGGCTGAGCAGATTGAGCCTCGATGGTCACAGGCGCCGTCATCGAAATTTTGGATGACTGTGGTGCCACGGTGACTGGAGCTGTCATGGCTATTTTTGAAGAGGCTGCGTTGTCAGCGTTTTGGTTGTTGCCAAAAATATAGTCAGCAATGAGTCGAAAACCTTTGCTGGACGCTTCGTCCATGTCTCCCTCAACGATGACCTCCGCCATCAACAGCGGCTCGTAGTGTCGTACTTCAATCGAGCCCTCAGTGGCTAAGACTTTGTATTTTGGTTCTTCGACAGCCATGGCTGAATTCATCCATAAAAGACCGAGAAGCAGAAGCAAGAAGGGGCGTGCAGGTGTTGACATCATGAGATCACCTTTCCATAACTATATGGGTTTTATTATCCAGCCAATCATGAACAACCCCTCCCGCCAGGGCGAGCGAAGCGACGGAAATGTGTCATGGCGAGCGCAGCGACGAGATGTGTCATGGCGAGCGCAGCGACGAGATGTGTCATGGCGAGCGCAGCGATGAGATATGTCATGGCGAGCGCAGCGCGGCCATCCATCTTCGAGGTGCGCGGTGATGGACTGCCGCGCTACGCTCGCAGAGACGGAAATGTGTCATGGCGAGCGTAGCGACGAGATGGGTCATGGCGAGCGTAGCGCGGCCATCCATCTTCGAGGCCCACTCTGCGAGGCCCAATGAGTGCATGCGGCCTTGGTTCGCCATGGATAACTTGATCAGGAATAAACAAGGGTTAACCCATAGAAGGTATAAGCATAAGTCTTTGGAATTAAATAATTGGTATGAATAGCATGGCCTAATGCATTGCCTTTTTCCACGCCAATCACTCAACTCAACTCAACTTCACATGTTTTTCCCCCTTGCTGCCAGTCACCTTTCCGCCGCCGCGTCACTGCGCCATCACCGCGGGTTGTCTGCGCTGCTAATTTTGATGTTGATCATCGTATTGACGGCTTGCAAGGCACCGGCTGAGCCCATGGCTAAAGTGCCTGCGGTGGAGGTCGGCGTGGTCACCCTCCAGACGGAGAGCCAGACACTTTCGACTGAGCTGCCGGGTCGCACACGGGCCTTCATGATCGCGGAGATTCGCCCGCAAATCAGTGGCATCGTGCAACAGCGTTTGTTCACCGAAGGCGCTGTTGTCAAGGCGGGACAGCCGCTTTATCAGATCGATCCTGCGGCTTACGAAGTGGTTGTGGCCAGCGCCGCTGCGACCTTGGCCAAGACGCGGGCGACGTCCAAAACGGCCGAAGTCAACGCCGCACGCAACGCTGCGCTGGTCAAGATCGATGCCATCAGTCGCCAGTTGTATGACGAGAGTCTGGCCCTGGTGCAGCAAACAACTGCCGACGTGGCGGTGGCCCAGGCCGCGCTGGACAACGCCCGCATCAATCTGGCCTACACCCGCATCGTGGCCCCTATCGCCGGGCGCACCAGCCTCTCAACGGTGACGCCGGGCGCCTTGGTGACGGCCAATCAGGTCGGCGTACTCACAACCCTCTCGCAGCTTGACCCGGTCTATGTGGATGTGACGCAGTCGAGCACCGAGCTGCTCAAACTCAAAAGCGATTTGGCGCAAGGCCGCTTTGAACGGGTCGGCCAGGGTGATGCGGGCATCCGTATCAAGCTCGAAGACGGGCGCGCCTACCCGCATCCGGGACGGCTGCAGTTCTCAGGCGTGAGTGTGGACCCCGGCACCGGTGCGGTGACCCTGCGGGCGGTGGTGCCCAATCCCGATGGCCTGCTGATGCCTGGTATGTATGTGCGTGCGCAGTTGGACACCGGCGTGACATCCCAAGCCTTGCTGGTGCCGCAGCAGGCGGTGACCCGCGACACGACGGGGCGGGCGAGTGTGTTGATGGTTGACGCCAACAGCAAGGTGGAACGCCGCTCTGTGAGCTTGGACGCCGCCGTGGGTAATCGCTGGATGGTGACAGCCGGTCTGGCTGTCGGTGACCGTGTGATTGTTGATGGCTTGCAGCGCATCCGTCCGGGTGATCTGGTCACCACGGAAGACGTGGTGATCAAGCTTGTCGCCGGCACGGGGCCAACCGCCTCGCCAGCCGTGTCTAGCAGCGCTCGCTGAGACCGCGCGCCATGGCCCATTTTTTCATCGATCGTCCCATCTTTGCGTGGGTGCTGGCTATTGTCATCATGCTGGCTGGCGCCATGTCCATCAGCACCTTGCCGCTGGAGCAATACCCTGACATTGCGCCGCCACGCGTCTCCATCACGGCGATGTACACCGGCGCTTCGGCCGAGACGGTCGAAAATTCGGTCGCCCAAGTGATCGAACAGCAGCTCAAGGGACTGGACAACCTGCTCTACATGGAGTCGAACAGCGACGCCTCCGGCCGCTCGCGCACGACCCTGACCTTCAACCCCGGCACCAACATCGATGTTGCCCAGGTGCAGGTGCAAAACAAATTGCAGCAAGCTCTGTCGCGCCTCCCGCCCGAGGTCCAAAGTCGCGGTGTGACCGTCACCAAGGGCGGCAATGTCTATCTGATGACGTTCACTTTCACCTCGCCAGACCCGAGCCTCAGCCAGGTGGACATCGGCGACTACATCAGCAGCAACCTCGTCGATGTGCTTGGCCGCGTCGATGGGGTCGGCGACATCCAATTGTTTGGCACCCCCTACGCCATGCGTATTTGGTTAGACCCGGCCAAGTTGCAAAAATACGCGCTGATGCCTTCGGATGTGCGCAACGCCGTGATGACACAGAATGCCCAGGTGTCCGCCGGTCAGCTCGGGACCTTGCCGGCCGTGGGTGAGCAGCAGCTCAGTGCCACGATCACGGCGCGCTCCAAGCTCAAGACGGTTGAGGAGTTCAACAACGTCCTGCTCAAAGCCACGCCCGATGGCGCTGCCGTGTACATCAAGGATGTGGCTCGTGTTGAGCGCGGTGCTGACAATCTGACCATCACCTCGCGCCTCAATGGTCAGCCGGGGGCCGGCATGGGCATCATCCTGTCTGACGGTGCCAATGCGTTGGCCGTGTCTGCGGCGGTCAACGCGAAAATCGCTGAGCTTCAGCCCTTCTTTCCCAACGGCCTGACACCTTTCGTCAGTTCAGACTCCGCGCCCTTCGTGCGGGCTTCGACCCGGGAGGTCCTGATCACGCTGGCCGAGGCCATGGTGCTGGTGGTGCTGGTTATTTTTGTATTCCTGCAGAATTTTCGCGCCACGCTGATTCCGGCTATTGCCGTGCCTGTGGTGCTGCTCGGTACGCTGGGCATCCTCTCGCTGGCCGGTTACTCCATCAACACCCTGACCATGTTTGCCCTGGTGCTGTCCATCGGACTGCTGGTTGACGATGCGATCGTGGTGGTGGAAAACGTTGAGCGGGTGATGAGTCAGGAAGGCTTGTCGCCCAAGGAGGCCACGCGAAAATCCATGCGCGAGATCACGCCCGCGTTGGTCGGCATTGGCCTGACGCTGTCGGCGGTGTTCATCCCGATGGCTTTTTTCGGCGGGTCGACCGGTGTGATTTACCGCCAGTTTTCAATCACTATCGTCTCCGCCATGGTGCTGTCAGTGTTTGTCGCGCTGACACTCACGCCGGCCATGTGTGCCACCTTTCTCAAGCCGGTGGCCAAGGGCCAACGCAGTGCGCATGGCGACAAGCCGCGCCGCGGCCTGTTCGGGATGTTGGATCGTTTTTTTCACGGCTTCAACCACCACTTTGACCGGAGTTCCGCCCGTTACCAAAGCACCGTCGGTTCCCTCATGCGCCGTAGCAAGCGCATGGCCGTGTTGTTCCTGCTCTTGTGTGCGGGCATGGCGGTGATGTTCCTGCGACTGCCGACTTCATTTTTGCCGAACGAAGACCAGGGTTTCATGTCGGTGCAGATCACCTTGCCATCCGGCGCTTCAAATGCGCGCTTGCAGGTGGTCATGGCCGAGGTACAGCAATACCTGGCCAAGCAGCCCGACGTGATCAGTTTCAACTCCATCACCGGTCTCGGCGGCGACCAGAGTTCAGCCCGCGGTTTTGTTCGTTTAACCGACTGGAGCGAGCGCCTGCGGCCCGAGCAAAGCGCAGAGGCCATTGCCCGCAAGGCGACGACCGACTTGTCAGTGATACGCGACGCGCGCATTTTTGTGGTGTTGCCGCCGGCGGTGCGCGGCCTGGGTGCCGATGCCGGTTTCAACTTCTGGCTCAAAGACCTCAACGGGCTGGGTCACGACGCGCTGGTGGCCGCGCGCGACCAAGTGTTGAGGCTAGCCGGGCAGCACCCCGAACTGAGCAATGTGCGCGCCAACAACCTAGACGACACGGCGCAACTTGGCGTGATCATCGATGATCGCAAAGCCGCCGCATTGGGCATCGCCACAGCGGACATCAACGACGTCCTGTCCAGCGCCTTGGGGGGCAGTTACATCAACGACTTTTTGAATGCTGGCCGGGTCAAGCGCGTTTACATGCAGGGCGATGCGCCTTACCGCATGTTGCCGCAAGACATCGGCCCCTGGACGGTGCGCAACAACCAGGGCGAGATGGTGCCGTTTTCGGCATTCACCTCGACCGAGTGGACTTTTGGGTCACCACAGCTGCAGCGCTACAACGGCAGCCCGAGTTACGAGTTTGTCGGCAACACGGGGCCGGGCGTGAGTTCAGGTGTGGCCATGAACGCGATCGAGGACATCATGGCCCAGATGCCGCCCGGTATTGGGTATGAGTGGACGGGTGCCTCGCTGCAAGAACGGTTGTCGGGGGCGCAGGCGCCACTGTTGTACGCAATCTCCATCTTGTTTGTGTTTCTGTGTCTGGCGGCACTTTACGAAAGCTGGTCGGTCCCGCTGGCGGTGATTCTGGCGGTGCCTCTGGGCGTGCTGGGCGCTTTGCTGCTCACTGATTTGCGCGGTTTGACCAACGACGTTTACTTTCAAGTCGGCTTGTTGACAACGGTGGGGCTGGCCTCCCGAAACGCCATCCTGATCGTCGAGTTTGCCACCCAGTTGCAGCAACGCGGCATGAACGCTTTTGATGCGGTTCTGGAAGCCGTGCATTTGCGTCTGCGCCCCATTCTGATGACCTCGCTGGCCTTTGGCTTCGGCGTCTTGCCCTTGGCCATTGGCACGGGTGCCGGGGCCGGTGGCCGTCAGGCGATCGGCACGGCGGTGCTCGGCGGGATGATCTCGTCGACCGTGCTCGGGATCTTTTTTGTCCCGGTGTTTTTCTTGTTGATCCGCAGCTGGTTTGCAGGGAAATCCGATCCTCCTGCGCCCGACGCAGCGGCTAAGGCAGTAGCAGAAGAAGGTCAATCATGATGCGCGTGCTACCGACGATGAACCTGCTGGCGGCGGCTGTGTTGCTGGCCGGCTGTGCCAACCTATCGCCCGATTTTGAACGCCCGGACTTGCCGGTGCCAGCAACGCTGAGCAATGCAGCCACCGACAGTGCAGCGCCCGGCAGTGACGTTCCGCTGCTGGGATGGCGCGACTTTGCGCAAGGTCCGCAGTTGCCCGCGTTGATTGCGCTGGCGCTGGACAACAACCGTGACCTGCGCGTGGCGGTGCTGTCGATCGAAAGAGCCCGCGCCCAATACGGCGTGGAGCGTGCCAACCTGTTTCCCGGCATCGCTGCGACGGGGCAGGGTAGCCGCAGCCGGACACCGCAAGGCGTGAACGCGACAGGGACTGGCAGCGGCGGCAGTAGCGGGCAAGTCAACAGCCAGTACAGCGCGCAGCTGGGCTTGAGCAGTTATGAGCTTGATTTTTTTGGCCGCGTTCGCAACCTCAACGATGTGGCGCTGCAGGCGTATCTGAGTGTCACGGAAAACCAGCGCAGCGTGCAGCTGACCCTGGTGGCCGAGGTCAGCAACGCGTGGTTGACGTTGGCCGCCGACCAGCAACGCTTGCAGTTGGCACAAGAGACGCTGGCCAGCCGCCAGGCTTCCTATGCGCTGACGGAGCGCATCTTCGCACTCGGTGCCACCTCGGGCCTGGTGCTGGCGCAAAACCAGACAACCGTCGACAGCGCACGCTTAGAGGTAGCCAGCTTCAGCAGCTTGGTCGCGCGCGATCGCAATGCGCTTGATGCGCTGGTCGGTTCCAGCGTGCCGGCAGAGCTGCTGCCGGTCAACGCAGCATCTGGCCCGAGCGGTCAGTTCGCCATCGCGGCGGCCCAGCCAGCGGCGTCGGTCCTGCTGGCGTTGCCAGCGGATTTGTCTTCGCAGGTGCTGTTGCGGCGGCCCGATGTGGCCGCAGCGGAATTCAGTTTGCGTGGCACTTACGCCAGCATTGGCGCAGCGCGTGCGGCGTTTTTTCCCAGCATCAGCCTGACCGCATCGGTGGGCACTGGCAGCAATGCTTTGTCGGGTTTGTTTGAGAGCGGCAGCGGCAGCTGGAGTTTCATTCCGCAAATCAGGCTGCCGATTTTTGATGCCGGCCGCAACCAATCCAACCTAGAGGTGGCCGAGGCCAATCAGGGCATTGCCGTGGCGCAATATGAAAAAGTTGTGCAGACCGCTTTTCGCGAAGTCGCCGATGCCTTTGCCGACCGCGCCACCTTGACGCAGCGTCTGGCCGCGCAAACTTCCTTGTTGGAGGCCACCCAGCGGACTTTCACTTTGTCGGATGCGCGCTTCAAGGCCGGGGTCGACAACTACCTGACGGTGCTCGACGCCCAGCGCTCGCTGTATGCAGCCCAACAAACCTTGATCGGGCTGCAACTGGCCGAGCAGGCCAACCGCATCACGCTCTACAAAGTGCTGGGTGGCGGGTAAGCGGCCGCGGTGTGGATGAGCTGAGGGAAATGAATGGTGACGTGTTACTGTGATGTGTGCAAATGATCTTGAATTAGGTCGTTTTTTTGAATGAACGTTAAGGAACCAGATATGAAAATAATAGCCACTTTTTTTGCCGCTGTTTTACTCGCGGGTGCCGCTTTTGCGCAAACTGCGGGCGGCTACGCAGCTGGCGCTGTCGTCGGTCCTGGCGGCTTCACCGGCCCGTCGAATGTGGTCACTGTCGAGCACGCGAAATCCTTGAAAGATGACGCCAAGGTCACTTTGCAAGGAACGATTCAAAGCCACATCGGTGGTGAAAACTACATCTTCAAGGATGCCAGCGGCACCATCGAAGTTGAGATTGACGATCGCCGTTGGGCAGGCCAAACGATTTCTGCCACAGACCGTGTGGAGATCTTTGGTGAGGTTGACAAAGACTGGAACTCGGTTGAAATCGATGTGAAGCGAATCCGCAAACTCTGAGGACGAACTTTTCAATAAGCCGCGGGCGCTTTGGTTGTGGCTGCACCCGCTGCCGCACCTAGAAAGTCCGCTGCCAGCTGGCGCGCCGCATTGGCGAAGACCAGTACATCGACGCCAGTGGCGACAAAGGTGGCGCCCAATTCTAGGTAGCGCCTCGCCACCTTCTGGTCCGACATCAGCGTGCCGGCCGCCTTGCCGGATTTCACGATGGTGGTGATGGCGCCTTCAATCGCGGCTTGGACTTTCGGGTGGAAGGGTTGTCCGCGGTAGCCCATTGACGCTGCCAGATCGGCCGGACCGATGAAGACGCCGTCGATGCCGTCGACCGCGCAGATCTCCTCCAGGTTCTCCAGCGCCAGCACAGATTCCGCTTGCACCAGCAGGCAAATCTCTGCGTCCGCAACGTCGAGGTAGTCGGTGCGTGCGGCCCAACGCGACGAACGCGCTACCATGCTGCCCACGCCGCGAAGACCCTGCGGCGGGTACTGCGTGGCGAGCACCAGTTGGCGCGCTTGCTCGGCTGTGTCGACCATTGGAATCAACAGGTTTTGGGCGCCGATGTCTAGCAATTGTTTGATGAGATGCACATCGCCAGAGACGGCGCGCACGACCGGTTGTGAGCGGTAGGGCGCAATCGCCTGTAAGGCGCTGAGCGTGCTGCGCAAGTCGTTGGGCGCATGTTCACCATCAATCAACAACCAGTCGAAACCGGCAGTGGCACTGACTTCAGCCAAGTAGGGTTCGGCCATCGACAGCCACAGACCGATCTGCGGCTGCTTGTTGGTTAAGGCGGTTTTGAAAATATTGCCAGCGGTCATGAACGGTTTCCTGGTTGCGTGTAGTGGGCTTTATGGCTTGACTCAGTTCGGCAGCAACTTGCCGGGGTTCATCAACTGCTTCGGATCGAGGGCATTTTTAACGCGCCGCATCACGTCAATTTCGAGTGGCGTTTTGTACAGCGTCATTTCGTGTTTTTTGAGCTGCCCCAAACCGTGTTCGGCGCTCATGTTGGCCGGTCCAGAGACGTTGAAGTGCAGGTTGCCGTCGCCCAGATGGCCATAAACAATCGGTCTGACACCCGCATAAGCGGCTTGAAAGGCGTTGTCGAACGAGGCTTGCTCACCGCCATCGCTGGCGTCGCTCATCAACTCGAACGCAGTGAAGCGGTCGCCCATCGCGCCGCGCAACAGTCCGCGCAATTCCAAGGCTTGCTGCGGCGTTTGAAACGCTGCAAAAGCCACGGCTCTGGATCGCGGCGCAGGGAACAATTTCAGCACCGCCGCAGTGATGACGCCCAGCGTTCCTTCAGCGCCAATGAACAGGTGTTTCAGGTCGTAGCCGGTGTTGTCTTTGCGCAAGGCTTTGAGCAGGTTGAGGACCTGAACATCGGGTAACACCACTTCCAAACCCAAAACCAAGTCGCGTGTAGTGCCAAAGCGCAGCACCTGCAGCGTGTCGGCAGGCCTGCAAACGGCCAAGGGCACACCTGTGAATTGGCCGCGCCAATCGGTGGCGTGGCCAGCCATGTCGCTGGCGAGAACGTGGGCTTCACCGAGCAGTGCGCGGGCTTGGCCTAAAAAATCAGTCATTCTTTTTTCCGCAGATTGGGAAGCTGCCGCCGTGTTGAAATTAATTGAAGCTGATCTTAAGGCTCTGAACCAAGCCCTCTAACGCGCCTGTTCGAGCACATCAAGAGCGGTTAGATCTGGCGCTTCAGCATTATTTGAACAAGGCGCTTGCCGGTTCAAAACAGGCCATCAGCGCCGCGGGTGCTTTTGGTGCGCGCTCACTGATGTAGCGCCGTATGAAAGGTGCCGATGCCCAGGGGGCAGTGCTGCCGCTCCAGACAGCGCCTTCAACCACGCTGACACGTTCTGATGTCATTTTAAGCAACACGACCGCTGGATTGAGTGAGGTGAATTTAACCTCGGCCAACAGCCAATCGTCTTGTTGCAGCAGGCCCAGCAGCTGTGCTTGTTGAGAGTCAGGGGGACTGAAATTCTGAATAGCGGCAAGGGCCAACTTCGCTGCCGGGGTATTGACCCCAATCGATTGCGATGAACTGCACTGCCGCAGCGCGCTGTTCATCTGGTTTGACAGCGCGCCGACAACGTCATGCTTTTGACCTTGATAGGTCAAAAAAAAGCCACCGTCTTGTCGCTCAATGTCGACATGCGCTTTCAATACGCCCAAGGTGGTTAAGAGCAGCAGTGTGATGGCAACGTGTTTTTTCATGGCGCATTTGGCGGCTGAGCCCGAATGGGAACCGCCAAATGCTAACACCCCATCTTTAGCCAGGGACGCTAAGGGGATGAGACTGGCTTGCGGTCTATGCGGCTTGGCGGTCGCGCGCTTGATGCAGGCATGTGCCGAGTGCCTTCAAATAGTCGTTGGCTTTTTCTGCGGGCTCAACATATTTGATCCGATTGTCATTCTCGTCCAAGACCAAGGTGATGAACTTTTTCATCCGCAGGCCTTTGAGCAAGCGGTGAGAGGTGCTTTGAGAAACCTCTGTATTGATTTGGAGCGCCTTCAATACCGTGATTTTTTGATCAACCGCCCAAGTTGTGGCCAAAAGGTTCAGAAGTCGTTCTTCAATCGGGCTCAGCTTCACGAATTCATTGGATGCATGAACCTCTTTCACCTGCTGCAGGAATTTGATGTAGGTGATGAGAGCTTCGGATTTTTCAAGCATGGTTCAAACCTGTTCTAGCTATGTCGCTCACTGGGTGAGTGAATTGATATCGATGTAACTTTTTAGATAAATTGATTTTAATTGATAAATTTTTAACAAACAACTTATTTGTGATTTTGTTGAATCTTTTATTTCTAACGTCTGACAGTCCCCTCGTCCACTAAGATATGGCCCCCCAAAGTCTGCAGTCAGGTTTTCAAAGCTCGTGTTGATCGACTCAGAAAGTTGTTTTTGGTTTTTTATGGTCATTAACATTGTATTGATGAAATCAATTTCATTAATTATTACTATAGTAGTAATTATTTAACGTTAATTTTTTTCCGATCTGGAAATTAATTAAGTGCTACATTGAGATAAATTATCAAATTCAATTTTTTATATAAAATTTAAATTCGAGTGCTTTGCACATGTCAGTCACTACTAGCAAAGAAATTTTCAAAATTATGAATTCATCAGATGTTTGCGGGACAGCATTCGCTGCAAAAAAGCTGGGCCTTTCTGTCGGAACGGTGCAGGGCCTGGTCGAAAAAAATGAACTCAAGGCGTGGAAAACAGATGGTGGGCACCGACGCATTTCCATTCAGTCCATTGCGGATTACCAGCTCCGCTCTGGCCGTACCGGACACAACGGAGTTCAAAAAGATCAACAGTCGCCGCTGACGGTTTTACTTGTGGATGCCAGTAACGAGACTTATGACGCGATACAAAAGGTGGGTCAAAAGGCTGGCATTTTGATTGAATGCGTCTGGATCACTTCGGCTCTCAAAGCCCTGATCAACCTCAAAACCATCCAGCCTGACGTCTTGATCGCAGACCTCAGCATGCCGAATGTCGATGGCTATGAGTTGCTCCGGACTGTGCGAACGAGCCATTTGGCCGACACGCTCGCACTGGTGGGTTTGACGGTTGTTGACCCGGTAGACATCAACACCGCTGAACTCTTACCTGAGCATACGGCGCTGGTGAAGAAACCGGTTCACGCTCAGTGGTTGATCGGTTATTTTGCATCTCAGATTGCCCGCAGGAATCAGCCCTCGAGCTGAGCGGGTCATGCAGCAGGGCAGAAGCCCAAACTGCAAAGAGCCGCAATTGCCTAGCCGTTCCAGTCAGGCGTTGCTAAGAGCGGCGTGAAGTGCCTACAGTGGGCTCCAGTCCTCGATTGGAGCCCATTTTTGCTGAACGAAAAATCTCCTTCAGGAAATGCCCGCCCTCAATGGCGCCGGCGCTACCCGCCTACTGCGGCAGGCACGCAGGTAAATCACTGTAAAAACGCAGTCTGCTTTTCTGAAAATTCTAAAGGTTCTGGGTGTTGCTCTGGTCTTGCGCGATACGTCTGCCGTAGCCAACGACATCTCACCGCAACCCAATATCTCCGACACAGTCCGTCAAGGCGAGTGGCAATGGCCGCGCTTTCTATCTGGATGAACGGCGAACTGGTGGGTGCTTGGCGTGTGGGGCGCACGGGCCACCACCGGTTGCAAGGAGACGTCGTACGAAACTATTTTGACAACCTGTGCCTGATAGCGATGGGGTTCGCAAGCGAATCAGTTCCCGGTTTCATACCAAGGGCACAGATACATTTGCGCTGTTGCAAGTGAACGGTCAATGGTGTCGACCCCCGAGCAAAGGGGAGGACATGGTATCGAGGCCTGCTTAGAAGGGCTCAAAGGAGGGGACGCACTCCATGATTGCGGCTCTTTTTTATTCAGCGTTGGACAGCTCAATCAGCGTAAATACCGGCTTTGCGGATCACCGGTCCCCATTTGATAATTTCAGCTTCGAGCTGAGTCTTCAAACCAGCCGGTGTGACCTTGTCCATCGAGGGGGCTTCCAAGCTCAGGTCTTTGAAGCGTTGTTTGATCATCGGATCTTGCAAGGCCGCGCGCAGTGCCACGTTGACCTTGTCAATCACCGGTGCCGGCGTGCCTTTGGGCGCGTACATGCCGTGCCAGACTTTGACCTCAAACCCTTTCAAGCCCTGCTCGTCGAGGGTCGGCACATTGGGCAAAACTTCGAGGCGTTTGAGGGTTGTCACACCATAGACTTTGACGCGGTTTTCCTTGATCAAAGGAACGGTTTGGGAGGTCTGGTCGCACAGCAGGTCGACCTGGCCGCCGAGCAAGTCATTCATGGCAGGGCCGGTGCCCTTGTAGGGAATCGTGTTGAGCGTGGTGTCCAAGGCTGTCATGAACAGCAGGCCGCACAAATGTGACACCGCGCCCAGACCAGCGTTGGCCATCGAGACTTTTTCTTTGTTGGCTTGAACGTAAGTTTTCAGCTCAGCGAAGTTTTTGGCGGGGAAGTCTTTGCGCGCCAACAGGGTCATGGGCACGTCAACCACTTGGCCGATGTATTCAAAGTCTTTGAGCGTGTCAAAGTTGAGTTTTTTATACAGCGCAGGCGCTGTGGCCATGCCCATGTGGTGAATGAAAAGGGTGTAACCATTAGGCGCGGCACGGGCCACGCGCTGGGTCGCAATGGTGCCACCGGCGCCGACGGTGTTCTCCACCAGCACGGTTTGTCCGAGTGACTTGCCCATCGGAATCGCAATCATGCGGGCGACCACATCGGTCGGGCCGCCAGCCGCAAATGGAACCACCAGAATAATGGGCTTGTCCGGGTAGGTCTGGGCTTGCGCTGAACCGAGACCGCAGGCCATAAGGCATCCGATCAAGACTGATTTCAATTGTTTTTTCATGGTGGTCTTTGGTTGTCTTTTGTCAAAAGAATAATCAATAAAGCGGCTAGATTATGAGCGACTGACGCATTGCCTGTAAATCCCTTAGCCAAGACGGGCCATCGCCAAACATTGACGGGCCAGTTTGAGCACGGGTGGGTCGACCATGCGGCCGTCCACTGTGAAGGCACTGCCGCCGGCAGCGGCTTCGGCTTGCAAGACACGTTGGGCCCACTCTATTTGAGCGGCGCTGGGTATAAACGCAGCGTGTACCGCCACTACTTGCAGAGGATGAATGCACAGCTTGGCGCCAAAGCCAAAACGCAGGCTGCGGGCTGCATCGGTTTGCACGCGGGACATGTCTTGGGTATCGGTGGTCACGCCATCGATCGGCGCCACCAGACCGGCGCGGCGCGACGCCACAGCGATGGCGACGCGAACCGACGCCAGCTCGGCTTCATCCGTGCCGCAGGCCATGCCCAGATCAGCCTGAAAGTCGAGGTGACCAAAAGCCAGTCGCAACACCCGTGGGCAGCGAGCCAGCGTATCGACGTTGGCCAGGCCTTCGGCTGATTCAATGATCGGGATCAAAGCGGTTGCTGCTTCGCCAAGCGCATCTTGAACGCCCATCAAATCGCTGGTTTTTTCTGCTTTTGGCAGCATCACCGCTGGCAGGCCGGGCAGTTGTGCCAACCACGACAGGTCGTCCGGATGGCTGTCAGTTTGCGCCGCATTGATGCGCACCACGACCCGCGCACGCTGGGCCGTTGGCCACTGATTCCAAGCCAAGGCCAGCGCAACGCGGGCAGCAGCTTTGTCAGCGACCGGCACGGCATCTTCGAGATCAACAATCACCACGTCGGCTTGGCTGGCCAAGGCTTTGTCAAAGCGCTCGGGCCGGTTGCCCGGCACGAATAAGAACGAGCGAGCGTCGGTCAGCAGCGAGAAACTCATGTTGCCGCCAACAGCAGGCGGCCGACGCGGGGCCACTGCATGACTTGCCAAAGCGCTGTGATTGACGCTTGCATCTCGTCGGCGCTGGCGCCGCCGCTGTGGGCTGCCAGACGCAGCGCCTTGGCGGTGATTTCGTCGCGGCTGAGTGTGTTGCCCGGGTCGCCCTTGGGTTCGTCTACACGGCCCTGCAAAACGCGACCATCGGTGGTGTGAACAGTGACTTTGCCGATCCAGCGCTGCGGGTAAGCGGCGTCGACTTCGGCGTCTAGCGCCATCTCGACTTTGTCTCGGAGTGCCGTCGTCAATGTGTCGCTGAAGTGTTTGTCAAACTCGATCAAGCCGGCATGACCAAAGCGTGCGGCCAGACCCAGCACGGTGCCCATGCTGAATTTGCTTTGGTGCACGGTGCTCGGGTTTGTCACGGGGCCCAGCACATCGATCGCGCCTTGGTGCACATGTGTGACCACACGCGCCAAGTCTTGCGCTTGCAGCTTGTGGTCTTGCATGACTTGCAACAGTGCGTCGGCCGCGGGGTGCGTGTGGCGGCAAGAGGCGTGGTATTTGAATGAAGTTTCTGCCGTTGCCCAGCGGCTGCCGAGGCCGGCTGTGAGCTTGCGCACGTCGGCATCGCTCGACATGCCGGCGGCCATGCCTTGCGGGCCTTCCAAGATTTGGGCCGCGCCGGTGAAGCCGTCTTTGGCTAAATAAGCTGCCATCAAACCAGCGCCAGCGGCATGCGCTGTGTGCAGTTGTTTGGAGTCTGCGGCTGTGCGCAAGAATTCCCACAAACCCGCCGACTGTGTGCCGGCCGATCCAAAAGCGTGTTGCATTTGCGCCGGGTTCAAACCCAGCAAATGACCGACGGCAGCGGCTGCCGCCAGCGTGCCAGCCGTGCCCGTAGTGTGAAAGACTTTGTAGTGCGAGCGACCCAGAAATTCACCCACCCGAATGCCCACTTCATACCCTGCCACGGCCGCTGTGATGAGCTGCGCGCCGCTGGCACCAATGGCTTGCGCAACCGCCAGCGCCGGTGGGAAAACCACCGTAGCCGGGTGAAACACCGAGCCGTTGTGCACGTCATCTTGTTCGGCCACATGCGAGGCGCTGGCGTTCGCCATGGCGGCCATGTAAGGGCTGCTGCCACTGCGCGTGATGAGCACTTCACTCGGCCCTTCGGCTGGCCCCATGCTTAGCGCAAAGCGGGTCAGGCTGTCGACCGCACGCGCGTTGTGGCCGCCGATGGCCGAGCCAAACCAGTCGACAAACAGGTCTTCGGTTTTGCGCAACACCGAGGCGGGAATGTCGGCGGTGGTCAGGTTCGCGGCAAAGGCGGCGAGGGTGGCTGTGGCGCTGACATCATGCTGGCTCATAGTGTGTTTCCTAACGTGTTTCCAAGTTTTCTGAATCCGACGCCGCAGATTTTTTCGTCACTGCGAGCGAATATTTTCCCGTCACAGCGAGCAAATATTTTCCCGTCACTGCGAGCGTATATTTTCCCGTCACTGCGAGCGAAGCGCGGCAGTCCATCACCGCGTACCTCCAAGATGGATGGCCACGCTGCGCTCGCCATGACGCATTTTTTGTCACTGCGAGCGAAGCACAGCAGTCCATCACCGCGCACCTCCAAGATGGATGGCCACGCTGCGCTCGCCATGACGCATTTTTTGTCACTGCGAGCGGAAGCGCGGCAGTCCATCACCGCGCACCTCGACGATGGATGGCCACGCTGCGCTCGCCATGACGCATTTTTTGTCACTGCGAGCGAAGCGCGGCAGTCCATCTCCGCGCACCTCGACGATGGATGGCCACGCTGCGCTCGCCATGACGCATTTCCGTCACTGCGAGCGAAGCGCGGCAGTCCATCTCCGCGTACCTCCAAGATGGATGTCCACGCTGCGCTCGCCATGACGCTGCAGTGGATGGCCGCGCTGCGCTGCGTCCTGACTGGCGTGGTGAGCCGCAGTCGATAAGGGTATGTGAACGCAGAACGGCGTCAATCTGGATGCCCTTTAAAATGCGCAGCTCGGCGGTTTCTTGGCCGTTGTTGGTCTTGACAGCGGCTTTGCGCTGCTGATCTCTTTTTTTAATCTAATTTCCGCAACGGATAACACTTGTTTAGGTTTGCGCATGTCACTCGAAGTCATTGAAGCTCAAACTGGGGAAAACCCGGTCGCCACTGTGTTGATCCTGCACGGATTGGGTGCGGATGGGCGCGATTTTTTGCCGATTGCGGAGCAGTTTGACTTGTCTGCGGTGGGCGCAGTCCGCTTTATATTCCCCAACGCACCGGTGATGTCGGTGACCATCAACGGCGGCTATCAAATGCCGGCTTGGTATGACATTTTGGGTGCCGACCTGACTCAGCGTCAAGACGAGGCGGGCATGCGCCACTCACAGATGGCCATCGACGCACTGATTGACCGTGAAAAGTCGCGGGGCATTGCATCAAACCGCATCGTGTTGGCTGGATTTTCGCAGGGCTGCGCGATGGCGCTCTTGACGGGTCTGCGTCACCGAGACCGTTTGGCCGGCATCATCGGCATGTCGGGCTACTTGCCGCTGGCCGACAAGACAGCGGCTGAGCGCAGCGCCGCCAACCAAGATGTCCCGATTTTCATGGCGCACGGTACCCGTGACCCAGTGGTCGCTTTGCCGCGCGCGACAGCCTCCCGTGACCATTTGGAGTCGCTTGGCTACTCTGTGGATTGGCATGACTATGAGATGGAACACTCCGTCTGCCAGGAAGAAATTGCCGACATGGAGCAGTGGCTGCAGCGCGTGCTGGCCTGAAGCTTGCCCGTGGATGAGCTGCCGCTTGACCTTGGCCAGCAAAATTGGCCAGCCTGTGATAGCGTGCACTCTATCCAAAAATAAGAATCAGAGGAATCGAGAATATGACCCAGTTGCAGGCCACGGCCAGACAGCTTTCGGATAATTTACTGAAAGACCTGACACCCGCCCGGCTCAAAGGCATGGGGCGAGGCATCGAGAAAGAAAGCCTGCGCGCGCAACCTAATGGTGCGCTGGCGCTGACGCCGCACCCAGCGGCGCTCGGCTCGGCTCTGACGCATCCCCACATCACCACTGACTTCAGTGAGTCGCAGTTGGAACTGGTCACTGGTGTGCATCTTGACGCTGCCTGCGCGCTGGCCGAGTTAACTGAGATGCATCAGTTCACCTACCGCGAGTTGAAAAAAGCCGGTGATGAGATGCTGTGGGTGTCGAGCATGCCCTGCGGCCTGCCGACTGACGAAACCATTCCCATCGCGCGCTTTGGGTCGTCCAATGTGGGCCGCGCCAAAAGTATTTACCGCATGGGTTTGAGCCACCGGTACGGCCGCCGTATGCAGACGATTTCTGGCATTCACTACAACTGGTCCTTGCCGGGCGTGTCGAGCGAAGCTTATTTCGGGTTGATTCGTAACTTCAGGCGTCATGCGTTTTTGCTGCTCTACCTGTTTGGCGCGTCACCGGCCGTGTGTTCCAGCTTTGTGGCCGGGCGCCAGCACGAGTTGCAAAAGTTGTCTGCTAACACCAAGTACATGCCGTATGGCACGTCGTTGCGCATGGGGCGGCTAGGGTATCAAAGCGACGCTCAGTCTTCGCTGGCGGTCAGCTACAACAGCTTGGAAGGGTATGCCGCCTCATTGGCTGATGCGTTGACCCGGCCTTACCCGGCCTACGAAGGCGTCGGCATTCGCAACCCGGGCGGCGACTACAACCAGCTTGGCGACACCTTGCTGCAAATTGAAAATGAGTTTTATGGCACGATCCGCCCGAAGCGCGTGATTTTCCCGGGGGAGCGGCCACTTCATGCGCTGCGTGAGCGTGGCGTTGAATACATTGAAGTTCGTTTGATGGATCTCGATCCTTTTGTGCCGGTGGGCATCAAAGCCGAGACCATGGATTTTCTGGATGTGTTTTTGCTGCACTGTTTGCAGACTGACAGCCCGCCTGATTCTCCAGCCGAAATTGCCGAGTTGGCGCGCAATCAGCACCGTACCGCGGCACGCGGGCGTGAGCCGGGCTTGCTGCTCGAGCGTGATGGCCAAGAGGTCAGTTTGACCGTTTGGGGCGCTGAATTGGTGGCCGCTTGCGCACCGCTGGCAGCCAAGCTGGACGCTACCCATGCAACAGACCGCTACAGCCGCTCGCTGGCCGCAGCCAGCGCCGCTTTGCAGCATCCCGAGACATTGCCGTCAGCCCGCGTTTTGAATGCCATGCAGGGCTTTGACAACTCGTTCGTGCAGTTCGCGCGTGACCAGTCCGCCAAGACGCAAGCCTTGCTGCTAGACATGCCGTGGTCGACCGAACAGCAAGACCGCTTGCTGCGCATGAGTGCGCAGTCGGTGGCCGATCAGAAAAAAATCGAAGCCGCTGACACCATGCCTTTTGAGATCTACCGGCAGCAGTATTTGTCGGCAGACCGGCTGGACAAACCTGTGCGCGCACTGGCTGCGGTGGGCTGAGTTAGGGCAGAACTTCAGTCAGCCCATTTTTCGAGTGGCCCAATAAAAAAGGCTTCAAAACCAAAGTTTTGAAGCCTTTTGAGCTGGACTCAGCGCAAGGCTGAGTCAGTGGGTTAGCAGGGCTTAGTAGCCGCCGCGACCGCCGCCGCCGCCACCGTAGCCGCCACCGCCGGAGCGATCGCCGCCACCACCGTAGCCGCCACCGCCGGAACGATCGCCACCACCGTAGCCGCCACCGCCGCCGCCGAAGCCGCCGGTACGTGGAGGACGTGCCTCCATCGGACGGGCTTCGTTGACGGTGATGCTACGGCCGCCGAGTGACTGGCCGTTCATGCCGGCGATTGCGGCTTGTGCTTCGGCATCGCTGCCCATTTCCACAAAACCAAAGCCTTTGGAGCGACCGGTGTCGCGTTCCATCATGACTTTTGCGCTGGTGATAGAACCGAACGCGCCGAAAGATTGTTGCAAATCTTCATCACGAACTGTGTACGGCAAGTTGCCGACGTAAAGTTTATTGCCCATGGGGACTCCTCAAAAATACATAAAACAAAAGCGATGGGGTCCCGAAAGCACAACAAATCTTCAAACGTACCGCTGTAGCGCGCGAAACTGACCGATCACCTAACCACTGCAAGTGTTTAATCACTTGCAACCACGGATTATGCGTCAAGCAGCGGCGATTTCCCGTTTATGCGCTGCAAACGTCGATATAGCTGACATAAGCCTCAACAATCGGCGGCGTGGTTGGGGTTTATCCCAGTGATGGGACTGAACTTACTTGGCTGTTCCTAACTTTTTAGCAAGAATGCCGGCTTTCTCGTATTCGTCTTTGATGTCTGCGGCGAATTTTTCATTCGTCACATTGATAGGTTGCGCTCCGAGCGTGACCAGCCGGGTCTTGACTTCAGGTGCCAACATGGCGTTTTGGATCATCGTTTGCAAAGATGCAACGACTGCGGGTGGCGTATTGGCCGGTGCGACAAAGCCGTACCAAACCGGTGTGGGAACGTAATTGGGCGAGCTGAATTCGTCAGACATGGCCGGCACGTCCGGCAGCTGCGGTGAACGGTGTGTGTCAAACACGGCCAAGCCCCGCGCACGGCCCGACTGAATATGCGCCTGCACCAACGGCACGACCACGGGGAACAACGGCAGTTGGCCACCAATCAAGTCGTTCATGGCCTGTGCCGTGCTTTTGTAGGGTATTTCAAGGATGTCAATGCCCGCCGCCTGCTTGAAAATTTCCATCTCTTGCTGGCTGATGGTGCCCGCACCAGACGATCCATAACTCAACTTGCCCGGGTTGGCCTTGGCGTAGGCAATCAACTCCTTGAGGCTGTTGATTTTCAAACTGGGTGTGACCGCCAGCACCAGTGGAATCACGGCAATTTTGGCCACGGGCACAAAGTCTTTCACGGGGTCGTACGGCGGCTTGGAGCTCTGGCTGGGCACGATCGTCATCGGATTGGCGGCGATGAGGAGGGTGTACCCGTCAGGCGCTGCCTTGACCACCGACAGGGTGCCAATCAAGCTGCCTCCGCCTTCTTTGTTTTCAATGATGACGGAAGTGCCCGTTCTTTCAGTGATATTTTGCGCGATGGTGCGGGCCAAGGCGTCGCTGCCTGTGCCAGCCGAATAAGGCACCACGATCTTGATGACGCGGTTGGGAAAGGGCGTTTGTGCGTGTGCGGTGAAGCCGAGCAAGCAGCTTGCCGCGATGGCCGCGCCAGCGTGCAGTGCTCGGCGCCGTGTCGCCTGTTGGAGTGTTGAAAAACGATGAAAAGCAAATGTCATGTTGTCTCCTCGGGTGCTTGTTTGGCGCTGTTAGATCACTTCATCAAGGCTAAAAATGTCGTCACGCTCTCAATCTGAAAATGTCCGAAAGTGTCCAAATGCTTAAAAATAGCCTTGCTGTTGGGCGGCTGTTATTTCTGCATGACTTAACCATGGACCCAAAATATTTTCTGCTTCTTCTGCATTCCAGGGCCTGAAGGGAAGGGGTGTCGCCGGGACGGTTCGACTGAATCGCGGTGCTGGTGCCGGTTGTGTGACGCCGTCGATCTCAACATAGGTGCCGCGCTCTTGATGATGCGGATGTTGCGGCGCTTCGTCTAGTGTGAGCACCGGTGCAAAGCAAGACTCGGTCCCTTCAAAAAGGCGAGTCCATTCGTCGCGGGTCTTGGTCTTGAACTTCTTTCCAATGTTGACTTTGACCGCCGGCCAAGTCTCTTTTTTCCATTGATCAGCGAGCAGCACGTCAAGTCCCAAAATCTGCAAAGCTTGTGCGTAAAACTTCTTTTCAACGGAACCCAGAGAAACCCACTGGCCATCTGAACATTCGTAAACATCGTAGAACGGCGCGCCCGAGTCGGTGATGTTGGTGCCGCGTTCGGTGGTCATCATGCCCGCCGCAAAGGTGCCATGCGGCTGCGTCATCAGGGACGCGACGCCGTCGACGATAGCGGAATCAACCACTTGGCCTTTTCCCGATGATTTCATCTCATGCAGGGCAGCCAGAATGCCCATGACCAGGTACAGGGAACCGCCGGCGAAATCACCGACCAAATTGATCGGTACGGACGGTGGCTGACCTGCGCGGCCCATGGCGTGTAGCGCACCCGTGAGCGCGATGTAGTTGATGTCGTGTCCGACCGTTTGCGCCAATGGGCCATCTTGCCCCCAGCCCGTGATGCGCCCATATATGAGCTTCGGATTTTTTTCAAGACACACGGTGGGCCCCAACCCGAGCCGCTCGGTGACCCCCGGTCTGAATCCTTCAATCAGTACATCTGAACGGGCGATCAAGTCCAGTACAAATTCAACCGAGGGCGCATGCTTCAAGTCGACCGGCACAGACCGCCGATTGCGCAACAAAAGATCGAAGCGCATCGGCCGCGGCACCCCAAGGGACGCCGGTTCTTTACGGTCGACACGCAGGACCGTGGCACCCAGATCAGCCAACAGCATGGCCGCCATGGGACCGGGTCCAATGCCTGCCAGCTCGATGACTTTCAAGCCATGTAGTGGGCCCATGGTTGTCAGAACGGTGCAAATTCTTTGCCAAGCAAATCGCGAGCAATGATGCCTAGGTGGACCTCACGCGGGCCGTCGGCAGATTCCATGCCCAGGCAATCGCGCAGGCGTTGTTCGTGTGGCAAATCTTTGGCCCAACCGTAGTGGCCATTCAGGCGCATGCAGGTGTAGAGCGCTTCGTTGGCGGTCTTCACGCCCCACCATTTGGCCATCGACGATTCAGCATCGTGGCGTTTGCCTTGGTCTTTCAGTGACAGGGCGCGGTAGCAGAGCAAGCGGGCGGCTTCGAGCTTGGTGGCTTCGGTGGCGAGTTCGTTGGCGACACCTTGCCATTTAGACGCAGATTTGCCCATGATCTGGCGCGTCTTGAGGTACTCCATGGTTTCTTCCAGCGACTTCTGTGCAGCGCCGATACAGGCGAGTGGAACGAAGTTGCGGTTGTAGCCGATGATGGTCATGGCCCAGATGAAGCCTTCGTTTTCTTTGCCGATCATGTTGCGCGCAGGAATGCGCACATTGTCGAAAAAGAAGCTGCCGCCGCGGTCCAGCCGCTGGCCCATGCGTTCGAAGTTAGACGTCGAGACGCCGGGCGTGTCGGTTGGCACGAGGAAGAAGGACAAACCGCGGGGGCCCGGGCCGCCGGTGCGTGCCGACACAAACACGACCTTGGACACGCCGGTGAAGGTGATGCTGGTTTTCTCGCCGTTCAGAATGTAGTCGTCACCGTCTTTGACCGCCTTGGTCGTGATGTTGCCGGCGTCTGCGCCACCGCGTGGTTCTGTGAAGGCCAGCGACATCATCTCGCCATTGGCGATGCGGGGAATCCACTCTGCTTGCAGGTCGGGGTGCATGGACGAGGCCATCTCACCCAAGTGAATCGCGTTAGAGATGATGTAGCGAATCTGGTGGTCGCAGCGGCCAATCTCTTCGCACACAATGCCGCAGTCCACAAAGGAGTAGCCCTGACCGCCATACGCTTCAGGCAAGCGCAAGCGCAGCAATCCCATGTTGACGAGTTTGTCGATGAAGTCCTTGGACAAAAACTCACCCGTGCGGTCCCAGCGCTGGTAGTTGGGCATCAGTTCTGCTTCTGCATATTTGCGCACTGAGTCGCGAATGGCCACTTGGTCTTCCGTTAAATCGAAGTTCATTTTTCTTCTCCTGGGGTTGATGGTTTAGTTGATGTCGTTGGTATTGAAATAAGGCCCTGTGATGGGCTTAGTCCATGGGAAAGAGCCTTCGTGGGCGTAGGCTTGTGGCCCAAACTTGAAGTGCTTCACGGCGTCGAGACTTTCGATGCCGGGCATGTTGGGGTCGTAAAAGTCCTCAGACTTGGTGGGGCGGGGACCTGCCTTGGCGACATAACCGTAAGCCGGTCTGCCAATTATTTTTTCGAGCATCCAGACGCACTCGATGATCTTGTCCAGATCAACGCCTGTCTCTATGCCCATGCCTTCCAGCATGTGCATGACGTCTTCGGTGGCGGCCATGCCTGAGGCCCGACCATTGCCGCCAAATTGACCACCGCCGATGCCGCCCAGAGTGCCTTCAAGAATCAGCGTGTCGGTCTTATTGAGCGTGCGCAAGGCGGCGTAAATGGAAGGTAAAGCCATACCGCGTGCGTTATGCATGTGCAACTGGAACTGATGCACCTCCGGCCAGCGGTGTTTGATCTCCGCCAAGTCTTCTTCCATCTCGTGAGGCAAGCACCAGCTTTGCGAGTCATGCAAACCAATTTCCTCGATGGCGATGCCGGCTTCGCTGAGCAAAGCGATCTGCTTTTCGAGAAATGAAAATCGGTAGGGTTTGGAAAACTTTCCCATGAAGTTCGAGCCCCAAGCGGAACCGATGCCGATCCTGGCTTTTCGGATGCCACGCGCTTTGGCGTCATGGATGGCTTCGGGCCAACTGTCCATGATCTGCTCGACCGAACGGTTGACGTTTCTACGTTGGTGCACATCGCAGATGTCCAGAAACAGCGTGAAGATATCTTCTTCGACGGTCAATGGCGGTGCATATTGCTCGGCCAGCTTGCGGGCTTTTTGGTTGTGAATGTAGGGCAGGTACATCACACCTGGCTTGGGGTGAAACTTTTCAAGCAACTCTACAAAGCAGGCCATTTGCGGCACAAACTTGGCACTGACAAAAGCGCCCACCGTGATGCGTTTGAGGCCCGTCTCGGACAGCGCGTCGAGTAAGTCAATCCGCGCTTGCAAGGGAATGCCCACGTCTTCGATGCCGAAGCCTTCGCGCATCACTTCTTCGTTGTAAATAACCGTTGGCCAATTCACAGATCTACTCCCGGCTGGCGTTGTTAAACACATTGCAATTCGCAAGTTTTAATTGTCTACCTATTATGTTGTGAGCTGGCTAGGCCGTCAACTATTTATTTGCTGTCAGGCTGAAGCGGGGGGGGGTGCGCGCTGCATCAGGGCGAACAAAAAAACGCAGGAATCAAGCGTTGGCTAGGTTGGTGCCTTCGCGCCTGGCCGCCCCGGAGATCTGCAACTCCTCAACCAAGGTGTCGATCCAATCCGCGGCCGGTACGGACGGAAAAAAGCGGTTTCGGACCAACTCAAAATAAGGCGTCTTCAGCGCCCAGTCCCGGAACAGCTCAAAGTCTTGTTGTTGCACTTCAAGTAGCTTGAATTTGAGCAGGACCTTGGCAGCGTGGCGAGCGTGTTTGATCGGGTTGGCTGTGAAAGCGCTTAAACGCGTGCGCGCGCGCTCTAAAACGGTTTCTGAATAAGGAAAAACCCTGCCGTGACCGGGGATCACGGTGATGGGTGACAGCTGAGAAATCAAGTCCAGAGTTGCGCCCACGGCCTCAAAAGCGTCATCGCCCTCCAGCTCGGGGAAGACAACGCCAAAACCGTTTTCCCACAGCGCATCTGCGGAGATGAGCGTTCGTGAGACCGGTTCGAACAGAATGACGGAGTGGGGGTCATGACCGGGTGCCGCATGGATTTGCCAAGTGTTCTCACCCAGAGCTATCTCACTGCCGGGTGTCAGTAAGCCTTGGTGTGCAAACATCGGACACTGCTGACCCGTGGGCACGTGACTCAGTGTCACAGGATCCCAGACAGTGACCGCCGCAGCATGGCCGGGTGGAATCAAAGTTTGCACCCGCGGAAAATGCGCTTGCAACGCGGCGTTGCCGCCGCAATGGTCGCTGTGCAAGTGGGTGTTCAGCAGGTAGTTGAGCGGTGTCTCAGCCAGTGCCGTTTGCACCAAGGCCACGGTCTGTAATGAGTGAGTGCAATAGCCGCTGTCGATGACCGCTGCGTTGCATGGGCCTGAAGCGATCACCATGTTGGCTGACAACCAGCCCCGTTCAATCACCTGCACGCCACGCGGCAATGCGTATTTAGGAGCCATGGTCACATGATTTTTCGCAAAGCGTGTTGCTGGAAAATCCCGTCATGGCGAACGTAGCGCGGCCATCCACCTTGGCGGTGCGGGGTGATGGACTGCCGCGCTGCCCTCGCAGTGACGGAATTTGGAGCGTGTCATTCAAGGTCTGTGTGCGGAACGCGAACGGATTTGGATAACGCGTGAGGCGCTTTGATAAATCATCAGAGAATTCTACGTAGTTCCAACGCTTACTTAGCCGTGCCTAAGGTCTTGGCCAGATTGGATGACTTCTCGTATTCGTTCTTGATTTCAAGTGTGAACTGCTCAGTCGTCGCCGGTAGAAGCTGGGCGCCGAGTGAGACCAGTCGTGCATTGACTTCCGGCGAGGCCATGGCATTCTGAATCATGGTGCCTAGCGCCGCAACGATGTCCGGCGGTGTTTTTGCCGGTGCCACAAAGCCGTACCAAACGGGCGTGGCGACATAGCCTGGCACACTGACTTCTTCGGTCATGGCGGGCACATCCGGCATTTGAGGCGAGCGCTGCTTGTCGAAGATGGCAATACCTTTGGCGCGACCCGATTTCAAGTGTTGCAGCACCAGCGGGCCGACGGCGGGAAACAGAGTGAGTTGCCCGCCAATCAGGTCAGTCATAGCCTGAGCCGTATTTTTGTAGGGAATTTCGACGACATCTATCCCCACGGCTTGCTTGAACAGTTCCATTTCATTTTGCGAAGGGCCGGGGCCGGAGGTGCCGTAGTTGAGTTTTCCTGGATTGGCCTTCGCGTAGGCGATCAGCTCCTTGACTGTATTGATCTTCAGGCTGGGGGTGGCCGCGAGAACCAGCGGAATGGCTGCGACTTTGACGATGGGTGAAAAATCGGTCACCGGACTGTAGGGCGGCTTGAGCTTCTGGCTGGGCAGGATCACCAGCGTGTTGGCCGCCATCAAAATGGTGTAACCATCAGGGGCGGCCTTGGCCACGGCGAGCGTACCAATCAGGCTACCGGCACCTTCGCGATTTTCAATGATGACCGCGTGACCCGTTTTTTCGGTGATGTTTTGCCCAATGGTGCGGGCCAGCGTGTCACTGCCTGTACCCGTTGAGTACGGCACCACGATTTTGATGGGCTTGTTGGGGAAGACTCCTTGTGCATGGGCCGACGTGCTGAGTACCAGCATCGTGCTGACCCCCGCAGCTGTCATCCATCGAATCAGCCTCCGACTGTCGGTGGCTTCTGCCGCTGATTGGATGGGATTGAATGGCGAGAATTTCATGTTGTCTCCTGTGGTGCCGACTGCTTGACCAGACGGCGTATGAACGGGCGATGACCAAGCTCGCGTATCCGCAGATTCGGGTGTTCTCCGAACCTGCTAGAGCGCGCAAAAAGTCTAACAGGTAGACAATTAGAAGCAAGCGGGTTAGCATCAATAGCACGGCCTTGATGTGTCATTTTTAAAAGAGGCGGCGCATTGATAAGGAGCATTTGTGCAAACGCAGGCGATCAATAACCAAGAAGCGACAGGCCACCAAGCCCTTCGGGCGGTCCCTGCGAAGTCGTCGTTAGAGGCTTACAACTTGGCTGACTTGCGACAACAAGCGCGCAAAATTTTGCCGAAGGGGCTGTTCGAATATGTCGACCGCGGCACCGAAAATGAGCTGGCGCTCCGCACCTTGAGGGCCGCACTGGACCGCGTCATGTTTCGCCCACACGTGTTTGTCGACGTCTCGGGGCGGTCCACCAGCACTGATTTTTTCGGGAAGCCCAGCGCGATGCCGCTGGCGGTGGCGCCCACCGGGGCCGCCGGGCTGTTGTGGTTTGACGGTGAGATCGAAGTGGCCCGGGCCGCTCAGAACATGGGTGTGCCTTTCATCTTGTCGACAGCGTCTATCGTTTCGATGGAGCGGGTGGCTGCTGAGGCGGGCGGTCGCTTGTGGTTTCAGCTTTACATGTGGTCTGATCGCCACCTGTCGATGGAGCTCGTTGACCGTGCCAAAGCCGCCGGGTATGAGGCCTTGATCGTCACCGTCGACACACCAGTCTCGCCTAACCGTGAGTACAACAAGCACAACGGATTTTCGCTGCCCATGCGCATTTCACGCCGAAATGTGTTGGACGTTGCTTTGCATCCCCGCTGGTTTTTCAATGTCTTGGCGCGTTATTTGATGCGCTCGGGCGTTCCTTCACTTGAAAATTATCCGACCAGCATGCGCGTGCGTTTGGACGAGCCGCAAACGCCGTTCAAATGTGACTCGCTCAATTGGGACGACTTGCGTCAACTCCGAAAAAAATGGAATGGACCACTGATTGTCAAAGGCATCTTGCGTGCCGATGACGCGGTTCGGGCATATGAATGCGGCGCTGATGCCATCGTCGTGTCTAACCATGGCGGCCGGAACTTAGATGCCTCCGTGCCGCCCTTCACGGTGCTGCCTGACATCATCGACACCCTGGCCAAGCGCATGGACGTCTGGGTTGACGGCGGCATGAGCCGCGGCAGCGACGTGGTCAAAGCCATCGCCATGGGCGCTAAGGGCGCGCTGGTGGGACGCGGTCCTTTGTGGGGAGTGGCTTGCGATGGGGAGCCAGGCGCTCGATTAGCGCTACAAATCTACAAGGACGAGATGGACCGCGTCATGGCCTATGTTGGGGCCAGCAGTGTGGCTGCGTTGGATCGCGACCTGCTGCATATGGCCTGAGGGTGGCTCGGATTTTTATCTTTCACCCATCTTGAGAAACTTGAAGGAGACGGTATGAAACGTTGGCTGGCACTTTGCTCTGTTTTTTGTGTGACTTTATCAGCGGCTCAAGACTTTCCAAACAAGCCGATACGCATCGTCATTCCGTATGCGCCTGGCGGTGGTAGCGACATTCTTGCCCGACCAGCGGCTCCCATCATGGCGGAGCTGCTGAAGCAGTCGGTGGTGATTGACAACAAAGGGGGTGCCGCTGGAAATATAGGGACTCAGCTCGTCGCCAGCAGCGCCGCTGATGGCTACACGCTGTTACTGGCGAATAACTCACAGGTTATCAATCCTTTTTTATACAAAAATCCGGGCTACAACATGGCTGCGGATTTTGAGCCCATCAGCCTTTTAGGCACCTCGCCCGTCATTATTGTTGTCAATAAGTCTCTGGGCATCAATACCTTGAGAGAGATGGTTGATCTGGCTAATAAAAATCCCGATAAATTAAATTTTGGAAGCCCGGGTGCCGGGACACCAGGGCATATGGCTAATTTGTTGTTCAATCAAAAAGCCAACATAAAGATGACGCATATCCCCTATAAAGGATCTGGTCCGACGACGATGGCATTGCTGCAAAAAGAAATTGATATTTTCTTTGGAACCCCAGCAGCGGTGGCGCCTTACATCAAATCTGGAGATTTCAAAGCGCTGGCGGTGACCTCTAAAGTTAGATTCTCATCCTTTCCCAGCGTGCCAACAGTTGCAGAATCCGGAATTCAAGATTTAACGGATTTTTCTATGGAAATATGGTGGGGCTTGCTGGCGCCAGCGCATACAGACCCCGCTATTCTGGACAAGCTTCATGCGGCCACCGTGAAGGCAGTCAACGATCCGAAAAATCGTGAACGTTGGCTTGGACAAGGCATGGTTCCAACGACGACGACACGGGCTGAGTACCAAACTATCATCCGTAATGACTTGAAGCGGTGGGAGCAAATCGTGAAAGATAACAATGTGAAGGCGGATTGATGTCGCGCCTTCACTTGCCAGCAGAGATTGAGAAATTACTGGTGGGTTTCAATCAGAAACCGGCCATGCATCAAACCCCTATCCAGGAGTTGAGAAAAACGCGACCTCGAATTGATGCTGATGACGTTGTTCCGGTCAAAAGCACAAAAGACATTCATATCAATGCGGGCAGTCATGAAATTCCTGCCCGCATTTACCATCCTTTTGACTCGACTGAAAAGCCTTCCTTATTAGTTTTTTACCATGGCGGTGGGTTTGTCTTTGGTGGGCTGGAGGGCTATTACGATCATGTGTGTCGCGTGCTGTGTGACTTGTCGAACAGCATCGTCGTGTCAGTGGATTACAGATTAGCTCCGGAACATAAATTCCCCGCCGCGACTGACGATGCTTGGAACGCCCTCGGTTGGTGTCGAGAACACGGCGCTCAACTCGGGGCGGATGAACGTTATCTTTTTGTTGCCGGTGGGAGCGCCGGGGCAAATCTTGCAGCGGCGACTGCTTTGCGTGTTCGTGATGACAATCAATTCAAGTTGCAGGGTCAGGTTTTGTTTTATCCAATGACAAATTATCCCGAGCCACCAACAGAATCATTTAATGAATTTAACGCGGGTTATTATTTGACTGGAAAAGACATCCTGTGGTTTTGGGAACAATACCTTGAGAGTCCCGCCGATCGGCTTCATCCTTATGCGGCACCTTTGCAAGCCACAGACCTGAAACAGGTAGCCCCGGCTTTTGTGTTGACTGCCGAGGCCGATCCCTTGCGGGATGAGGCGGAAGCCTATGCGCAACGCCTTGAAGATGCCGGCATCCCTGTGAAAGTGTCCCGATACAAAGGCATGCTGCATGGCTTCTTAGCCTTTCCGACGCCAAGATCTCAAGAGGCGCTTTTGGAGGCTTCCGATTGGATTCGAGGCATCAAAGCCTGTTAATCACATTCAAGTTCTTCATGTGTATTCAAAGCCTTTCACACCCGTTGCCAACAATTCTTGATGCCGGCTGTGTGCTACGCTCAAATTCCATTTTTTCAACTCAACCTGTGTCTAAAGACCTTATGACGATGAATGCCAGCGACCGCGTCAAGGGCCTCAAAACTCCCGCTACCAAACTTTCCAAACCTACGAAACCTACTAAAAGGCCCAAAGCCGCCGAGATGGTGGCTGCTGAATTGCGTCACCAAATTGTGACCGGTCGCCTCAAGCCGGGTGACAAGTTGCACCCTGAGAACGTGCTGCAAACCGAGTTCAACATTTCTCGCCCCACGCTGCGGGAAGCGCTGCGTTTGCTGGAGTCGGAGTCTTTGATAGCCATCACACGGGGCAAGTATGGTGGCTCGCGGGTGACCTCTGTTGACTTGGGTGCTGCCGCACGTCAAGTCGGTGTATTTTTGCAAATTGAAGGGACGACGCTAGAGGACGTGTGGCTCGCCAGAACCATCATCGAGCCGCCGGCTGCAGGTTTGATGGCGGCCCAGAAAAGCGCGACCGCTTTTGCCGCCTTGGAGGCGAACATTGCAGCGGCCCGAGAGGTGGCGCAAAGCGATCCAATTCGCTATGCAGATCTGAGTGCTCAGTTCTCGATCCTCATCACACAGAACTGTGGCAATAAAACGATCCAGCTTTTGTCCGCGCTGATTTACGACATCATTCGCAAACAGCATGAACACATCACCGAGCGCACCTTGGCCAAGGCCGGTGTCGACAAGCTGCGCCAAGACAGTATTCGCAGCCGGGTCGAGGTTGTCGAGTTGATGCGCAACAACACGCCGGCCGCCGTTGAGACGTTCTGGCGTGCGCACTTGCTGCACATGCGTGACCTGGTCATGAGCGCCTACAAAACACCGATGACGATTGAGGTGTTGAATGGACCGGTTGGCAAGCTTCGGCCAGTCGGCAACGTCAAGCGCACTGATATTTAGCCTTCCTGTAGAGCATCATTTTTAAGATTTTCTTTAGCAAACTTTCGGGATCACCTGTATGGCACAAGCTTCGATGACCTCTACCCATCCTATTTGTTTCCAGCCTCTGTTTTCAGTCGTGCGTTTAGACCTTCCCTTGGACGGCCAGACGTTTGACGGCTTGATTCGCAGTCACGCCAACATGAGCCTGCAAGTGCTTAAGTCCCAAGGTGAAGATCAGGCTGTTCGTCTCGCCATGGCGACGATGCACGCCTACCACGTGTCGTCTGCGAAGGACGATTTGCCCGATGTCTGGCGCGTCAATGAAGCCTTGCTCAAAGGCAGCCCCAACCTGTTGGCTGTGTCGACTTACGGTGCGGGTTACGACACGGTGGACGTCCCCGCCTGCACCCGTGCCGGTGTTTGTGTCTTCAATCAGACAGGCAGCAATGCGCGTGCTGTGGCCGAGCACACTTTAGGGATGATGCTGGGTTTGGCCAAGCGCTTGACGGAAGCCGACCGGCGCTTGCGTCGCGGTGACCATTTCACGCGCGCAGAAGGCATGGGCTTTGAGCTTCATGGTCGCACGCTGGGTCTGGTGGGGATTGGCTACATTGGCACGTTGGTGGCGCAATTGGCCCGAGCTTTCGGCATGACGGTGATCGCCCATGACCCTTTCTTGAATGCGCAAACCATTCAAGAGCGTGGCGCGACATCGGTGACCTTAGATGAGTTGCTGGCACAGTCCGATGTTGTTTCTGTGCACTGTCCCCGCGATGACCAGACGCTGGGCATGTTCAACGCCAGCACCTTTGCGGCCATGAAGCCGGGGGCCTTGTTTGTGACGACGGCGCGAGGTGGTATTCACGATGAAGCGGCTTTGTACGACGCCTTGCGCTCAGGTCATTTGCGCGGTGCCGGCTTGGATGTTTGGATGATTGAACCGCCACCGGCCAGTCATCCATTGCTCAGTCTCAATCAGGTGATCGCCACGCACCACACCGCCGGTGTCAGCAAAGACGCTCGCGTGCAAATGGCGACGATGGCTGCGACGCAGTTGGCGCAGGTCGCACTTGGTGAGCCGCCATCGCGCTTGATCAACCCAGAGGTGTGGCCCGAGTTTGCCAAGCGTTTTGAGCAGCTGATGGGGCGGCCAGCGGCTCCGCTCAATCCAGCTTAGCGCCAGACAAGCGAACGATCTCTTTCCACTTGACCCGCTCCGCTGCGGCAAACGCGGCGGTCTCTTGTGGCGTCGAGTGCACCGCTTTGGCACCGATCGTCATAAAGCGTTCCTTCATGGCCGGTTGGCTCAAAATTTCTTGAACGGCTTTGGACAGCTGAGCCGTGATCGCGGGTGGCGTTCCTGCCGGCATGACGAAGGCGCCCCAGGAGGTGATCACGAAGTCCGGTAAGCCCACCTCCGCCATGGTCGGAACCTGCGGCAGGGTCGGCCACCTTTCGGCTGAAGTGACGGCCAGTGCCCGCGCTTTCCCGGCGCGAATCAAGGGCACGTAGCTGGCCACGTTGTCGATCGCAAAGTCAACCGTGCGGCCGACGACTTCGATGGTGGCCGAGCTGCGGAAGGGCACATGAACGCCTTGGATACCGGTTCGTTTGGCAAACAACTCGCCCGCCAGATGCGGCGTGGTGCCAACGCCTGACGAGCTGAAAGTGACGCCCTTGGGTTGCTCTTTGGCCCAGGCGATGAATTCCTTCATGGTCTTGGCAGGGTGTTCTGCTGACACGACCACCACGTTGCAGTTTTCCCAGATCGTGGAGACGTAAGCGAAATCTTTGGCCGGGTCGTAGCCCGCGTTGGCGTACAAAAACTGGTTGATTGACAAGGTACCAATGGTGGCTGATGCAATGGCATAGCCGTCCGGTGGTGAGTTCATTACATTCAGCATGCCGATGTTGCCGCCCGCACCGGTTTTGTTTTCAACGGGGAAGCTCTGGTTGAAATAGGCCTGCAGCTTTTCACCCAAGAGTCGGGTCAGGGTGTCCGACGCGCCGCCGACACCGAACAACACGACGATGCGGATTGGCTTGGCGGGCCAAGCACCTTGGGCCATGACGTTCAGGCTGCTCAGGCCCCACGTGGCGGCGGCTGCCTTTAAAACTTCCCGTCGAAACATACAGGCTCCTGAATTGATAGCTCGTTGAATTTACTGCACGAGATTCAATCGTACCAATCAGTAGATTATTTGAGCCTATGGGTAACCCTGATGATCGAACGCGAACAGGCCTTCCATGAACATATGGTTTTTTTATTCAACCGACCATGACAAAACCGCTCCCGTCATGGCGAGCGAAGCGCGGCCATCCATGACTTCGAATTCGGGCTCCTGGACTGCCGCGCTTCGCTCGCAGCGACGGCGTTTCTTGCCTTCCATGAACATATGGTTTTTTGTCCAACCGACCATGACAAAACCGCTCCCGTCATGGCGAGCGAAGCGCGGCCATCCATCGTCGAGGTGCGCAGTGATGGACTGCCGCGCTTCGCTCGCAGTGACAGACAACTGATGCTTTCCATGAACATATGATTTTTATCCAGCCGACCATGACAAAACAGCTCCCGTCATGGCGAGCGCAGCGCGGCCATCCATCGTCGAGGTGCGCAGTGATGGACTGCCGCGCTTC
>CANFJF010000036.1 GCA_947447355.1 Comamonadaceae bacterium | reverse complement strand
TGGATACCGTATTTGGCGGTGAGGGACTTATAGCCACGCCCGTTGGACAAGTACTCTTGAACTAAAGCTATTTTAAATTTCTCGTCGTATTTCGCCATGAAAAACACCCCAAAGATTGGATGGGTGTCCAACTTTTGGGGTGCAGTTCACAAGGCGCTCTTATTTTGGCCCGTTTGATCGCTTACAGCCGATTCAAACCGCAGCAAGGTGACTGTTTTAACACCCGTACGGCGCCCAGTAATACGTGCTAATTGTTGGGTCGTAACCCGGATTTGCAAACTTGGCAATATAGTTTTTACCATTCTTATAAGTCACTATGCTGCCTGCAGCATAGCTTCTAGTGCCGCTCCAAGCTGGAAACTGATACAAAGACCAGAAGTAGGTACTGATCGTTGGGTTGTAACCAGGATTTGCGTGCGTCGCAATATAAAGCTTCCCATCCGAATAAAGAACAATTTTCCCAACTGAATAATACCCACCTTGGATCCAACTTGGAAACGTACAGGCATAGGTTGCGACAGGTGAAGACGCAGGTGCAGGGGGAACTGCAGCGGTAGGAGCGCAGTTGTACGGCGCCCAAAAATAAGTACTGACCGTTGGGTTATAGCCAGGATTGGCAAACTTGGCCACATATGATTTTCCATTCGAATAAGTCACGATACTTCCAGCAGCATAATTTTTTCCTTGAACCCAGTTTGAAAAACTACACGCTGGTGCTGGTGCTGGTGCTGGTGCCGGTGCCGGTGCTGGTGCTGGTGCCGGTGCCGGTGCCGGTGCCGGTGCGGGTGCGGGTGCGGGTGCGGGTGCCGGTGCGGGTGCGGGTGCCGGTGCCGGTGCTGGTGCTGGTGCTGGTGCCGGTGCGGGTGCTGGTGCCGGTGCGGGTGTGCTTGCAGCGACAGCTTTGAAAATGTTGTAGTACTGATAATTTGATTGAGCTACGCCACTGTATGCGTTAGGGTCCATACCACTTGATGCTTGCGCGACGTCCTTTTGAAAGGACCAATATGAAACTAATCCAAGACCGTTTGATTTTGCATAGTTTGCAATTTCTTGCGCATCGGCAAAAGTGAAAAATGTACCATCAATATTATTCCCAATCATGGGCGTCACACCCATAATTGCATAGAGCTGTGCTTGAGATTTCCCTGGAAAAATAGGTGCGAATTGAGTAGCTGAGGCTTGGAAAGTACGAATAGTCGCTTGCGCTAATGTCGGAGGGACGACCATAGATGTGACATTATTTCCACCAAACATCATGCTCATTAAATTGATCATATCGATCCGCACACCGGCAGCGACAGTCGTTTTTAATAAATTAATCGAGTCGGCGCTCACACCTGTCAGCCAGCCGGCCAGTGTAAAAGAAACATAAAGATCTGGATATTTGGCTTGAAGCCGAGCTAGAACACGAGCACGACGAGCTGTTCCAGTTGTATTCGAAAGCTGCGCACCCTCAACATCAAAATCTAGTCGACGAGTCCCGATATCAGACATCAGCTTATCTAGCAAGTTAAAAAGATCATCATCGTTTGTGCAGGCGATCTCAGCATAAACACCATTGGCACCGCCCATTGAAATGATGAGTCGGCCGCCAGCAGCAACGTAGCTGCGTGCATCTGGAATTTTGCTAACTAGATTAGCATCTAAAGCACAAGATCCTGTGGTAATGCCAAAGGCCAGTGTGGCACTGTTTAATCCAGCTGCACTTTTGGCATTGGTCAAGGTCCCCGGTCCCCATGCCTGAAAATAGGGCGCTAAATCAAAGGCACTAGCGCTTTGGCCCAGGCACAGCACCATGACTCCTGCGAGCAATTTGTTAACCGGGTTCAGCTTATGATTCATTAGCATTACTTACTCCTTGGAATTAATAAAAAACAAGTTAATTTATAGAATTGATGTCAAAGATGGGGTTTATGATTCACATCTATGAGGCAACTTTTCAAACTTGATTTTTTATCTTCTTTTGTTGGAAGTCACGAGTCAATGCCTAGGTGTAACGCACAGTACAACTGAAGAACTGAATAAATTCGAACATAAATTTAGTATTGTAAAAATTTTATTTTAGTTATAAAAAATACAAAATATATTAATATAAAAATATGTATAGTTAATTATCATCAACTTCTGGAATTCACGTATTAAAAAATAGATGTGACCTTTCCACGCTTCACAAGACTTACCGCAACAGCTATCGAAAAATCTGAATTTTTTGGGTGTTCAAAAATAACAATAAATGCTATTTTTTACAATATGCAGAACTCGCAGTTGATGAATCCCTTCGAACCCTGAGGAGTTCGGGAGCAAGCGCCTTGAGGGGTGAAAGTGAAACACTGAACATATCAGTGGCTTGATGACGGCAGCAAAACGAAGTGGATCCAAAAAATTTTCTTTTGAAGGGTTGGATCACTATAAATATCTCACCTGCTCTATCCAATAGATCAAGCACTCAGCTTGATGGCTTATTTTTTTTAAAATATCTTTCATATGTCTGATTATTTTTCAATGGCAGCAATAAGCGTGAAATTATTTTGCTCCTCTTTGATATCCTAAAAAATATTAACGGTACTAAAACTCCAAAAATTAAACCGACAAAAGCATTAAGAAAAATATTTGAGCTAACCCTCATCATTACGTTAAATGCTTTTAACTGCACAATAACGTGAAATATTAGAATATAAATAGAGCCAGACCCTATATATGCAACTCCTCGCGCAATAATCTCGTGCTTATTAATTAATGACGCCAAACTTAATATCAGATATATTCCTAAAAACGCCTGAGTAGTTGATATTATGGGGTCTCCATAAATCCTCAAGTTAAAATCTATTTTCTCATTGAAAAAATAATGAAATAATGCAAAAAATACAATCGACACAATAAATCCATAAATATCAAAACTGAATCCAGTGACCTTAGACCTTATTAAATATCCTAAAATTAAATATGCAGATGTAATAGGAATTAAATCTATACTCCAAGGCAAACCCGGATATCCACTGACGCCAATAAAATTCTTATCTAATGGCACAACTGGATTCCAGAATGTATTTATCCAATGTATTCCAACAAAGAGGATAACGACAGAAAAAAAAGTTAATAACTCTGGCCTATTTGAATTTTTATTAATTATTTTTATGACACAAAAGGATGCTACCGAAGTAATAAATAGATGTGGAAGAAACCAAAGGACAACCCATTCAATCGTATTACCGGTGGCGTACACTACGCCATAAAAATACTCACCCACATCAAAATTAATGCCTTTTCCAGTCATCTTCAAGACAGAAATTTTAACTAGACCAAGCACCAACAATACTACAAAATATGGCTTTAATAATACATCTGTCTTTTTAATAATAAAATCTATAATATTATTATTATCCCCGACAAAAACTCCTGCCAGAAAAAAAAATAATGGCATATGAAAGGAAAATATTATTTCAAATAACTCAGTATTTTCTTGTGCGATCCAGTTATGCCCAAGCACTACCAGAACAATTCCCAACCCCTTAGTTATATCAATAGTGATGTTTCTATTATTCATCGCATCAATTTAATTTAGGCTTTATCAAAGGACCATTCACTATGGCCAACCGCCAAGAGCTCTGCATTTTCACAACTCGGCTGTTTTCGCTGCTAACCACACCAGCGGCTATACGGACGATCAAGCCATGAAGACCCGATATGTACTCAAGTGAAGTGTTTTCGTCATTTCATATATTTTTCAATGTCCTCTTTGTGAAGCAATGATCTGACTCATATTTCTTTAAAATTAATAAATTAATTTTTATAAAATTTGTTAAATCTTAAGTACGATATTTATTAATTATCACCCTCATCAATAGAATGTTTTAAATAAATATAACCGTTTATTACGCTTCAAAAATACGATGACTAGACTTCTTTGTCATGCTTTGTAAAGTTTTGCATCTCATCAAAATCAAGCCGCAGTCCTCGGTTGAAATTGATGACCTAGCACCCATTTCGATGATTCAAATAGATGCAATTCGATCTTGATTTTTTGGACGCGATTACGGGCACAACACCATGCGAAGCAAGTGCCTCAAGCGCTCTCCAAAATACCTCGTGAATGACCGCTCAATGGCCCATAATTTGCAAAAAATGATCGCTCATCAAGGGCTTGGACGGACCTGTTGAAGGCAAATGTATGAAACAAATGAGAGTGGCGTTTGGCCGCGCTCCCAAATGAACTGCGTCGCCCCTATAACGGGTACGCCACAGGCTTTGGGTGGCTGGATCAAAACACCCGTCGACAAATGGCGCTGTCATGAAAGTCGCAGCCATCAAGGTCAACAGTGAGGTAAAAACAGTCCCTAAAGTCGTAACATTGTTCGATTCAATATGACAAAGGAAAAATGTGATTTTTTCAATGAGAAACTTGACCATCGCTGCCGTTGCAACTTCACTGTTGTGCGTCTTGTCCAGCGTTCAGGCCCAAACCTGGCCGAGCAAAACAGTTCGTTTCATCGTCCCATTCACGCCCGGTGGCGCCAACGACTTGATGGCGCGCGCTGCCGCTGAAGGGGCCGGCAAAGCACTCGGCCAAACAGTCATCGTTGAAAACCGTGGCGGTGCAGGTGGCTCTCTAGGCGCGGACATCGTTGCCAAGAGCACGCCAGATGGCTACACATTTTTGATCAGCGCTGCTGGTGTCATTTCAAACAGCATGATTAAAAAGTCACTGCCGTTCAAAGACGACGACCTTCTGCCGGTTGTCATGATCGGGGTCGCATCATCAGTCATTGTGGTGCCCAAATCTGCCCCGTACGACACTTTGCGAGAGTTTGTTGATGCCTCCAAAAAAGGCAAAGGCTTTAACTTTGCCACAGCCGGCACGGGTAGCACGCCACACTTCGTGGCCGAAATACTGAACGTCAAATATGGCGCAAAACTGCAACCGGTGCCCTACAAGAGCGGGTCCGAAAGCACCACCGCAGTCCTCAGTGGACAAGTCGAAGGCACCTCAGAGGCCAGCATCATCGCATTGCCGCATATTCGCGGCGATGGCCGCTTCAAGCCGCTCGCCGCCACGTGGACCAAACGGATTTCGGCTTACCCACAACTTTCTACCGCGGTCGAACAAGGCTTCTCCGAGTTAGAGATTGCGCACTGGGCCGGACTGCATGCGCCGCGCGGAACGCCGCCTGAGATCATGGACAAATTGGCGGCCGCCGTCGACAAGGCCATGCACGACCCCGTCAATGTGGAGAAACTGCGCAAGCTGGGGATTGAACCCGTCGGCGGCACGCGGGCTGAATTCGTCACATTCGTCGACGCCGAAAGAAAACGCTTGGGCGAGATTGTCAAAGCAGCACACATGAAAGAAGACTGATGAGCACCAAGAAACAACTTCGAACTCTCGTTGAAGCTCGCCGCGGCGTGGTCGTTCCGGGAGCCTTCAACGCCTTGTCTGCTCGCGTCATCGTTGACTTGGGCTTTCAAGCTATTTACGTCACAGGCGCAGGGGTCACCAACATGACATTCGCCTTGCCCGACCAAGCCTTCATGGGCCTGAGCGACATTGCAGATCACACCGCCCGCATTCGCGACGCGGTCGATGTGCCGCTGATTGTTGATGCGGACACCGGTTTTGGCAACGCACTCAACACTTACCAAACTGTGCGCACCCTCGAGCGGGCAGGCGCAGACTGCATCCAGATTGAGGACCAGGTCAGCCCGAAACGCTGCGGACATTTTTCTGGCAAAGAAGTCATCACCACCGCTGAGATGGTCGGCAAGATCAAGGCCGCAGTTGACGCCCGCCGCGACCCAGATCTGCTGATCATGGCCCGCACTGACGCCTGCGCGATGTTCGGCTTTGAGGCCGCGATCGAACGAGCTCAGTTGTTCAGCGAAGCCGGGGCGGACATTCTGTTTGTAGAAGCTGTGACCACCGCCGAAGAAATTCGTGCGCTGCCTTCACGTCTGAAAAGTCCACAACTGATGAACATGGTGATTGGCGGCAAAACGCCAATTTTCAGCGCTGAAGAATTAGCTAGCCTCGGCTACGGCATCGTGTTGTATGCCAACGCCGCTCTGCAAGGTGCCGTATCCGGCATGCAAAAGGCACTGACCGTTTTACGCGACTCACAGCGCATTGATGAAAATTCCGGTTTGGTCGTCTCATTCACTGAGCGGCAACGGCTCGTCAGCAAACCCCAATGGGATGCCATGGAAAAGAAATACCAGTGAGCGCGTGCCGCCGATGAAAATATTTTGGCTTGCGGCCACCACTCTCCCTTGCATCTTCGTGGCACCCGTCAGCCACAGCAAAACCGCCACCGAGGTCTATGAAAACGCCTCGGCCAGCACCGTCATTGTCAAGAACGTTGACGCCGTTGCGAAAAAAAGAAGTTCGGGTACTGGCGTTGCGATCGGTGACGGCCAAGTCGTGACCAACTGTCACGTCATCAAGAACCCAACCGTGCTAACCGTGCACAGTGCGGACAAAGAGTACCCGGCCAACCTGCACTACTCAGACTGGGCGCGCGATCTGTGCTCACTCAAAGTCGTCGGTCTGGACGTACCACCTGCGTCCATCGGAAACTCCAAACTATTGAAAGTCGGTGCCAAGGTCTACGCACTTGGGACACCCAAAGGGCTCGCTCTGACCCTTTCGGATGGCATTGTTTCGGGCTTTCGCGAAAGGACAGGCGGTCGCTACATCCAGACCACTGCAGCCATCTCACGGGGATCAAGCGGGGGCGGCTTGTTTGATGAGAATGGAGCACTCATCGGATTGACCACTTTTTATATGGCCGATGGGCAAAATCTGAATTTCGCCATCCCCATTGAATGGGTTAGCGAACTGCCCCAGCGAAGCACACCTGCGCCAGCGCTTGCAGCACTTGCGCCACCGGCAACACTTTCAGCACGGGTCACAGCGTGGGAAATCAAATCAAAGGAACTGGAAGCACGCAAGGACTGGGCGACCTTGCTTGAACTTAGCAACCAATGGACCCTGGCCGAAGCTGAGAACAACAACGCTTGGAAAAGCCTTGGGATAGCTTTTTATCGCACGGGCCAAACAGCGCCCTCCATCGACGCTTGGGGGAAAGCCATTCGCATCAATCCCGATGATGCGGAGGTGTGGTTCCTCATAGGCACCGCACACACACTGGCGGGCCACAGTAACAAGGCGATTGAAGCCTATCAACATGCGCTCAGCATTCAACCGAACGATGCCATTGGCTGGTACAGCTTAGGAGAGCAGTACGAACGATCAGGACAACGGGGCAAGGTTCGGGACGTTTACAAACAACTGAAAGAATTAGACCCCGCTCATGCGGAGCAGTTTTTTAGCAAGGTCGTGTTGCCCTAACGCTGTCCGCCCCCGCGTTTGAAAATTAAGGTGTAGCGCTGGCCTGGACTTGCCAGCCGCCGCCCAGTGCTTTGATCAGAACAACAGTCGTGACCAAGCGTTGCCCCAAAATTTGTGACGCCTGTCGCTCGCTGTTCAGCAATGTTTGCTGAGCCGTGATGACGTCAAGGTAATTAGCAATGCCGCCTTCATAGCGTTCGCTGGCGATGTTGAACACCTTGGTGGCACTTGTAACGGCTGTCAGGGTTTGCTTGTAGGCAAGGTCCAAGGACGCCACGCCGCTGATGCCATCTTGAACTTCCTGCATGGCGGTGAGAATCACGCGGCGGTAGTTGGCCACCGTCACGTCGTAACCGGCGCGACTGAAATCCAAGTTGGCCTTGATCCGGCCGCCGTCAAACAGGACCTGTGTGGCGGACACACCGAGTGACCAGACCATGCTGGGCGCGGTGAACAATTTAGGCAAGCTTGAGCTGTCTAGGCCAAAAGTGGGCCCTAAGATAACGCTCGGATAAAAAGCCGCGTTAGCCACGCCAATCTGTGCGTTGGCTGTAGCCATGGCTCTTTCGGCAAAGGCCACATCGGGGCGACGCTCCAGAACGTCTGAAGGAATACCAAGGGGAACATCCGGCGGAGATGCCAACCGCGCCTGCGGGGCAATTGAGAATTGTGGTGCCGGCGTTCCAGTCAAGGTAGCGATGGCATCTTCGTAAACCGCACGCTGGCGCTGAAGCAAGTGCACCTGAGACAGGGTGGTGTCCAACAAGGCTTGCTGCTGAGCCATTTCAAGGCCAGAGGTCGCACCTAGGTCATGACGGTCTGTCGCCATCACCAACAACTTTTTTTGCAAGTCAATGGATTTAGACAACACCTCAAGATCTGCATCGAGGGCTCTCAGATTGAAATAGTTGATGGCAAGATCCGCCGTCAACAGCAACTTGGTATTTTCCAAATCTGCCGCCGATTGCTCAGCAGAGGCGGTGGCACCCTCAACCAAACTTTGAACACGACCGGCTAAATCGACCTCATAACTCACCGCAAGCGATGGCAGGATGTCGTTTTGAATGGTTGAAAAGTTAGGCGACTTATAGTTGGTGAGCGGCCTGTTGGCCGAAATCCGCTGATTCAGCAAACGTGTTCCCATGCTGAGTTGCGGAAACAAACTCGCAGACGTTGAGACCAGCGTGGCTCTAGCCTGAGCCAGACGTGCATTGGCGCCAGCCAAAGTCTGGTTGTTCAACATCGCCTTCTCTTCTAAAGCATTGAGCTGCGTGTCGTTGAATCTTTCCCACCAGGGGCCTTTGGCAGCCAGATCGTTTGGCGCACCAGTGCGCCAAGGCGCTTGGGTTTGCCATGTCACGGGCATGTCTACCGGCGGCTTGTTATAGGTAGGCGCCGTTGAGCAACCAGCCAACAAAGCGCTGGCCGTTAAAAGAAATTTAAATTTCATGATTCGCGCCAGACTCACGGTTTCTTTTTCTGGGCGTCGCCCTTGCCTTTGCTACCTGAAGGCTCGGCCACTTTGTCGTCCTCGGCCGCCACAAAAGTCACTTCATCGCCAGGACTCAGGGAGTCTGGAGGATTCAGCACCAAGCGTTCGCCCCCCTCAAGACCGCTTATCACTTCAACTCTGACACCATAGTTGCGGCCCAGTTGAACCGGCTTGATGCTCACACGATTTTTCTCGTCAACCACAGCCACCATCGTGCCCTCGCCGCGAATAATCAGAGCGTTGTTTGGCACGGCCAAGCTGCGGTTCAAGGCCAGTGGAAGTGAGACTTGTACGAAGGCACCCGGGAGCAAAATGCCTTCTTTATTGGGTAGCGACACTTCGACTTGAAGCGTTCTTGATTGGGTATCAATAGACGCACCCGTACGTGCCACTTTGCCCTCAAATTTTTGTCCCCTCAGTTCAGCTTGAGTCACCACCACAGTTTGCCCAACCTTGATCAGCTGGGCATAGCTTTGCGGCACATTGATATACAGCCGAAGCGGGTCTGTTTGCGTCACGATGAACAGGGCGCGGAGCAAACCACCGCCGGCGCCAGCATCAATCAGATCACCAGTATCCACGTTACGCTTGGTGATCACACCATCGGTGGGGGCTAACAATTTTTTGAACCCTTGGAGCTGAGTCAAGCGCTGCACGTTGGCAACCGCGGCCGCCAAGTTGGAGGCGGCCTGGTCGCTGGCACTGCGCTTTTCTTCAAGTTCCTGCTGCGAGACCACGTCTTTCTTGCGCAGTGCTTCCCAACGAACTGCCGTGCTTTTTGCCAAATCCAGACTGAATTGGGTCTGCTGCTGAACAGCGATGGCTTGCGAGAGCTGCAGGTCAGTTTCAGGCGTTTCGATTTCAGCCAGCAACTCGCCACGGGTCACCCGTGCACCAATGTCCTTCGTCCACCGTTTGACGTAACCGCCGGCACGCGCGTAAATAGGCGACTGCGTATAACCTTGCAACGTTCCAGGCAAGGCAATGGTTTGCCCCGCTTCACTCGACTTGGCCACGGTGGTCTTGACGTAATTGCGACCCCGCTCCACCACGTTCGCCTCGAGCTCTTTGTTATTTTGAATTCGGCTGACGACCGTGCGCGCAGCGCCCAAGCCTAACAACACCAAAACGACAGCCACCACAATTTTGGTTCGGCGCACAACGGCGCCCCGCTTCAACAACTCACCGGCATCCGCGACCTGCAAAGGATGGACGGCCATTTGGGAATGACGCTCTTCAGACATGAATCAATGCTCCTGGGACGAAAGACCAAGTTCACGCGCCGCCTGTTGACGCTCTTTGCGATGCGACAGGCGCTGATGAACTTCGGCGTAAATAACGGGGACAAAAAACAGGGTAGACACGGTGGCAAACAACAGACCGCCAATCACGGCACGACCCAAGGGCGCATTCTGTTCAGCCCCCTCACCCAAGCCCAAGGCCATGGGAATCATGCCAATGATCATGGCAAGCGCCGTCATCAGCACCGGCCGAATCCGGGTGGCGCCAGCCTCCAGTGCGCAAGACAAAGGCGTGATGCCGTCCTCTCGTCTTTGTCGGGCAAACGCAATCACCAAAATACTGTTCGCCGTGGCCACACCCATGGTCATGATTGCCCCAGTGAGGGCGGGCACACTGAGCGTAGTCCCCGTGATGAACAACATCCAGGCGATACCGGCCAACGCAGCGGGCAAGGCAGTGATGATGATCGCCGCATCAATCCAAGACTGGAAGGTCACCACGATCAGCAAATAGACCAACACGATCGCCATCGCCAGCCCTAAGCCAAGGCCGATGAAGGACGAGCGCATGGTCTCCACCTGGCCACGAATAACCACTTGGTTACCACGCTTCAGTTTGGGCGAAATTTCATCAACAAGGATTTGGATCTTGTCAGCAACGCTGGCCAAGTCAGTCCCCTGAACCCCCACGTACACATCAATGGCCGGTTGCAAGTTGTAGCGTGCAACGATTGGCAACTGCCGGCCGGTTTTAGCTTCAACCAAGTTGCCCAACAATTGGTTGGTGGTGTTGGAAATGGTCGCCCCGTTAACACCGCTGTTGGCATTGGGCGATGGACCGATCGGCAGTGCAAGCAGCGAATCTATCGAGTCCACTTTGTATTGCGGGGACTGAATCACCACGTTGTAAACCACGCCATTTTTTGGATTCAGCCAGAAAGCAGGGGCGGTCTGGGAGCTGCCAGACAAGGCGATCAAGACGTTTTGGCCGACGTTGGTAGCGCCTAGGCCAAAATGTTGCAGCCGGGTCCGGTCCATCTTCAAAAACACCACCGGGCCATCCAGTCGTTGATGAACGTGTGCATCGACCGCACCCGGAATTTTGCGGATTGCAGCGGTCAACTCGGCAGCTCTTGCCGCATTGCCCTCCAAGTCACTGCCCGTGAACTGCACATCAATCGCCGCAGGCAAACCGAAGTTAAGAATTTGCGTTGAAATATCCGCCGGCTGAAAGAAAAACTCAACATTCGGGAAACGTTTTGGCAACTCAGTGCGTAGCAAAGTGACGAATCCTTCCGTCGGGCGATGCCCTTCCTTCAGGGACATCATGATCTCTGCGTCCATGGTGCCAATAGTGCCGGCATTGCTATACGAGAGGTTGATACCGCTGTTCGGCAAGCCCACGTTGTCAAGAATCGTTTCGAGCTGGTCGGAGGGCACCATTTCACGAATAGCGGCTTCTACGGCGTCAGCGATGCGTGCAGTCTCTTCAATCCGCGTACCGGTTGGAGCGCGCATATGCAACCGCATTTGACCGGCATCCACGCTAGGGAAAAAGTCCCGTCCGAGTAAAGGGTAAAGCAAGCAAGACAACAAGCAAAAGCCGAGGAATAAAGAAATGAACCGGCCACGGTGAGAGAGCGCAGCGGACAGAGCCAGCGTGTAGGCCCGACGGACATGCTCAAACTTGGCGTCGAAGCCTCTGTAAACCCGCTGCAACAGACCCGGGTTGGTGTCCGCCTTCGCCGCATCATGAACACCGCCCATCATCAACATGACCAAAGTCGGGACCAAGGTTCGCGACAGGATGTAGGACGCGATCATGGCGAACACAACCGCTTCAGCCAAGGGAACAAACAGAAAACGCGCCACGCCAGACAAGAAAAACATCGGCACGAAAACAATACAAATACAGAGCGTGGCGACGAAAGCAGCAGGCCCAATTTCGGCGGCACCCACTTCAATCGCCTCGTTCAACCCCTTGCCCATATGCAAATGGCGCTCGATGTTTTCAATCGTCACAATCGCTTGGTCAACCAAAATACCGACCGACAAGGCGAGCCCGCCCAGCGTCATCAAATTGAGAGTCTCCCCCATCGCAAAGAGCACCAGGATGGACGCCAAAATGGACAAGGGAATGGTCAGCGCAATGATGACGGTGCTGCGCCAGTTACCCAGAAACAGCAGAACCATCAACGCGGTCAAGGCCGCGGCGATCAACGCCTCGGTGATCACGCCCAGGACGGCCGCTTTCACAAACACAGACTGATCAAACAAAGGCGTGACCTTGACATCAGCCGGCAAGGACTGAACTGCCTTTGGCAACAAGGCTTTAACGTTAGCGACGATGTCCAGCGTGGACGCACCACCGTTTTTCAAGACCGAAATGAGTACGCCACGCAGACCGTCTTGGCGGACTACATTCGTTTGTGGCTGAAAGCCGTCACGAACATAAGCGACCTCACGAAGCAACGTGGTGGCGTTGTTCAAGGTTCTGACCGGCAGATCATTCAATTCGCCCAAGACATCGGGTGAGCCGTTCATACGAACCGAGTATTCGGTTTCACCCAACTTGACAGTACCCGACGGCAGAATCAAATTCTGGGTGTTTACCGCATTCACCACATCAGCGGGCGTGAGACCGCGGGCCTGCAGTGCCTGGATGTCGAGGTCGACGGAAATCACCCTGACTTTGCCGCCGAACGGGAAAGGCGATGCCACCCCAGGGACGGTGATGAGCTGCGGACGCAAGCCAAGAACGGCAACGTCAAACAGCTCATTTTCAGCCAGCGTCGGGCTCGACAAAGCCAACTGCATCACCGGGATGCTAGAGGCTGAATATTTGATCACCAGCGGCGGCGTGATACCGGGTGGCAATTGCCGAACCTGGGTCTGCACAGAAGCCACCACTTGGGCGATAGCCGTTTGGATGTTGACGCCCGGCTGGAAAAACACCTTGATGACGCTGATGCCATACAGTGAATTTGATTCGATATGTTCGATATCGCTCACCACCGTGGTAAGGCCACGTTCGGTCTGGCCGGCAATGCGCTGACCCATTTCCTGGGCAGGAAGTCCGTTGTAATTCCAGATGACGCTGATCACCGGAATATTGATTTCCGGGAAAATATCCGTCGCCATTCTCATCAAGGCCAGCGGTGTGGCCAGGACGATCAACATCGCCATCACAATAAATGTGTACGGACGCTTAAGCGCCAATTGAACCATCGACATGAAGAAGTTGCTCCGGGGTACTTGACTGGGCCTGACAACGAATGCCTGAAAAAAATCAGTAAAAGCATTCACTCCGCAAAAAAACGCAATTCTTCTGCACTTTTCGCAATGGTTTTGCATGTTACCGAATGTTGGGCTCAGCAACGCTGGGGTTTCCACGTAGAGGGGCCTTGACTTTACAAATAAAATCAGTTTGTTGGCGCCACTTTGTCACCGCACCAGCCGAAAACTGGCCGAATTCAGAGAAAGAGTCCGGGAAAGCCTAGAACCGGCTTCAATCAAAAGTGGCAGGTGCGAACTTAGAACCTCAGCAGGTAAGCGAAGCGTCAGCCCCGAAATACAAAGAGCGCCGAAAAGTTTTCGACGGACCCCCAGCACGGGAATGGCGATGCTGGACATGTTGGCATCGCGCTCACCGATAGAGACATAAAACCCTTGCCTGCGGATAGGCTCGTCAGCCGGACTGGCAGACTCCGAAAAAGCCAACAAGACACGCCCTGAAGCGCCCCGCTCTAGGGGCAATTTTTCTCCAACACGCACATGAATTCGAGCCAAACTGGTGCGATCAACCCGGGCAACGCAAGTTCGTGAATGTCCTTCACGAACAAAAAAAGCCGCGGTTTCTCCCGTCACGCTGCTCAGGTGCCGTAAGAGAGAATCAATGGTGTTGTCAACATCGAAAGAAGTCTGGTAGCGCACCCCTAACCAGCCCGCTGCCGGACCTAATCGCCACCGACCATCGTCCGTCTGAACCAAATAGCCGGATCGCCCTAAGGTTCTTGCCGTGCGCAACACGGTCGATTTCCCCATGTGTAAGCGACGACTGAGTTCTGACAGCGACACAGTTTGTTCATTGACTTCGAACGCGTCGAGCAGTGCCAAAGCACGGGTGACGGCGCTTACATTTTCCCGTAAGTCATACGGCGACAAGGATGGTGTTTCGCTATGCACAACGCTATTGTAGGAAGAGATTGAAGGTTTGATAATCAATTCAACCTTTGATTCAACAACCGCCTTGGAACATGCATGCTGATTAATTCCCCCACCCAAGCCCGAACCCCTGGTGAGCGTTTTCGTGACGCATTGGCCGAAAGTCACCCGCTGCCTATCGTCGGAACCATCAATCCTTACTGCGCCCTGTTGGCTGAGCGTGCAGGCCACAAAGCCATCTACATTGCCGGAGGCGGCATGGCAACCCATTCTTTTGGACTGCCAGATTTAGCCGTCACCACACTGACTGAGATCCTGACAGAGGTTCGAAAGATCACGGATGTCTGCGACCTGCCCTTGATGGTGGATGTCGACACCGGTTTTGGCGGAATGTTGAATATTGCCCGACTCGTCAAGGGTTTGATCAAGGACGGCGCGGCGGCCATGCATATTGAAGATCAGGTAGCTCAAAAGCGCTGCGGTCACCGACCCAACAAAGCACTGGTCAGCACGCGCGAAATGACAGACCGCATCAAGTCCAGCGTGGATGCTCGGAGCGATGAGTCGTTTTTTATCGTTGCACGAACGGATGCATTAGCCTCCGAAGGCTTGCAGGCCAGCATTGACCGAGCGTGCGCTTACATGGACGCAGGGGCAGACATGATCTTTGCCGAGGCTTGTACCGAATTGAACCAATACAGTGCCTTTGTCAAAGCGCTGAACAAGCCACATTCCGTACTCGCCAATGTGACCGAATTCTCTTTGACGCCGGGGTTCACGATGACGGAACTGGCAGACGCCGGCGTCTCTGCTGCGCTGTATCCGCTGTCTGCAGCGCGCGCCATGGCCCATGCCGCTCAAGTCGTTTATGAAGCCATCTTGCGAGATGGATCGCAGAAAAACACCTTGAATATCATGCAGACCAGAGCGGACCTCTATGACGTTCTGAACTATCAGGCCTATGAGAAAAAGTATGACGATTTATTTGCCTCGGAACGCTCCAATTAAAAGAGCGTCCACATTTATAAGGAGACGACATGAAATTTAATCTACCTCGGCTGCCCCACAAAAGCGGGTACAGAGTTTTACTGTCGATGGGGCTGACGCTTGGCTCCATGCTGGCTTCAGCGCAGCCAACGAGCACCCAGACGATTCGATGGATAGTGCCTTTCGCTGCAGGCAGCTACACCGACAACGTTGCACGCATCATTGCGCCAGCGATAGCGGAACGATTGGGCAGTAACGTCATTATCGAAAATAAGGCGGGCGCCAATGGTGTGATCGGCGCCAATTACGTGGCCAAAGCGCCGCCAGACGGTTTGACTTTCTTAGTCGGTGGCGCCAGTGTGAACACCGTGAACCCAGGTATTTACAAGTCGCTGCCCTATGACCCGGTTCGGGATTTGTTGCCTGTTGCCCGTTTTGGAATATTGCCATTTTTGCTTGTCGTACACCCTGATGTACCGGTTAAATCGGTCCCTGAGTTGATTGCTTACACCAAGAAAAATCAAGGAAAACTGGCCTATGCAACGCCAAACTCTTCGACCTTGGTAGGCATGGAAACCTTCAAGCGCACAGCCGGTATCGATATTCTCAGCGTTCAATACAAATCAAGCCCGCAGGCCATGACCGATTTAGTCGGCAACCATGTTCAGGTGTTGATTGCCGACTTCGCCACGGCCATGCCGCAAGTACGCGCCGGCAAAGCGCGCTTGCTGGCGGTCACCATGGGTCAACGGTCTGCGCTGCTGCCCGACGTTGCCGCCATGAGCGAGTCCGTCAAAGATTTCGACCTCTCTGCCTGGACCGGACTGTTGGCACCAAGCGGAACACCGCAGCCTGTGGTCAACAAAATCGCTGACGCTTTGCTTAAAACACTGGAAACAAAGGACATGCAAAAGCGCCTTTCGATGATTGGCTTTGATGTCAATCCGATCGGGCCGGATAAATTCGGTCAGTATGTTCAGTCGGAGATTAAGACTTGGGGCAACTTGATCAAGGACGCGGGCATTCAGCCAGAATAAAAAATGGCCCATCCCAAAAGTTACGCAGTCGACAGCCACGCGCACATCATTGACACGGCGAAATATCCGCTCTCGAATCCAGAAGGCTATGTGCCTGGGCCGAATGAATGCGGTACGGCTCACGAATTTAGAACGACGCTAGATGCCCATCACATCACGCACGCCTTGCTGGTCAATCCATTTGCAGGCTACGCCACTGACAACCGTTGCATGCTGGACGCTATTGCGGGTTCTGCAGGTCGCTTCAAAGGCGTGGCCTTGGTCGGCCACGACACCAACGAGCGGACCTTTCAGCAACTGACCGACGGCGGCGTCATCGGGGCACGCTTCAACACGCTTTTCTCGGGGTCCACTTCACTGCAAGGAAAAGCGGGTGAAGAATTGCTGGCGCGGGTCAAGGCACATGGCTGGTTTGCACAGGTGTATTTCCATGACGATGGCTTTTTGACGCTGATGCCGATACTAATAGCCGCTGGAATTAGAGTCGTTGTCGACCATTGCGGGTGCCCGGACACGTCCAGAGGTCTGTCGCAAGCGGGGTTTCAAGCCTTGCTAGAGATGGGCCGAGGTGGCAATGCAGCGATCAAGCTTTCGGGCACATTCCGATACTCACAACAAGCTTGGCCCTACCAGGATGCAGAGCCCTATGTTGAAGAACTGATCAACGCATTCACGTTAGAACGATGTGTCTGGGGCTCAGACTGGCCCTTCGTGCGTGTTCCCAAACGGATGGATTACGGCCCCGGGCTGGCGCTACTGGAGCGCTGGTTGCCCGACGCCTCTGACCGCCACAAAGTACTCTGGGACACGCCTAGCCAATGGTTTGGCTTTTCTGAAAATGAAAAAATTTAATGCCTGCTGAAACGTCCGCTCGAGTTCAGCTCTCCGTGGCAGAAGCGAGAGCTTTGTCTGACAAAGCGCTCTTGGCCCTTGGTTACGCTGAAGATGACGTTCGCATTCTCAGCGACCACATGCTGGACGCTGCGCTGTGCGGTTACGAATACTCCGGCTTGCCCAAAATACTGAACGTGGCGGAACAGCGGCAACTCAGACCCGCCCCAACGGAGATGCGTGTCCTCTATGAAACGCCCGTTTCAACGCGCTTTGACGGCGGCGGTGAGAACGGCATGCTGACCCTTTACCGAGCTACTCAGGCAGCTATTCTGAAGGCGAGCGTGCAAGGATTTTCGATCGTCGGCGTTAACAACACATGGATGAGCGGGCGAGGCAGTTTTTATGTTGAGCTCATGGCACGCGCTGGATTCATCGGCCTTCACACGGTCAGCTCACGTTTTCAGGTCGCCCCGCCCGGCGGCGCAAAGCCAGCGCTCGGCACGAACCCGATGGCGTTCGGATTCCCCACTGAAGGCGATCCGCTGCTGATTGACATGGGTACATCGGCCCTGATGTTCACCGATCTCGCACTGAAAGTTAGGCGCGGCGAGCAGCTACATGCAGGCTTGGCCATTGACGCAGATGGCCGCCCGACGCAAGACCCCTTGCTGGCGAGCTTGGGGGCGGTACTTCCTTTCGGCGGTTACAAAGGGTTCGCTTTAGGACTGGCCATGCAGGCCTTGGGAATTTTGGCAGGGTCAGGCGAGGACAAAGAGAAAAGTGGCTATTTACTGATCGCGATAAAGCCAGATTTGATGCTGCCCTTGGTGGAATACAAACGCGAACTGCAGTTGAGTCTCCAGCGTATCAAAGCCACGCCGCTGCAAGCGGGTGTATCCGAGATCCGCATCCCCTCGGAACGTTCTTACAGTGAGCGGTTAAAAAACACCCGATGCGGGATCACTGTCGATCGCGATGTCGTTCTCGCGTTGGAGAAATTAACTGCCAGTTAATCCATGTTGGCGTCAAACTTAAAAAAGAAGCTGGACTCATACGGAGCTATATGCTGAACTTCAAGTCGAGTGAATTATTTAGTCGTTTGCATCTCGGAAATTATGCAACGAGGCGATTCAGAAACACACGCCTTAGCGCTAGCTTTTTCTGGCGCACCTTACTGACAGCCGTGATTGTGGTGTTGTGCGATGGCGCGGTTGCACAAACTGCGGCCTTGGCAAAAGACTTCCCATCTAAGCCCATCCGCTTCATTGTTCCCTTTGTGCCGGGTGGCTCTGGTGATACGGTGCTCCGCGCCATCGGGCAGAAACTGACCGAGGCATGGGGTCAACCGACCATTTTAGAAAATCGACCTGGTGCCAGCGGCGCCATCGGTTTGATCGCAGCAGCGAAGTCACCGCCGGATGGTTACACCCTTGTCCTCGGAACATCCAGCACACATGCCATAAATCCCTTGTTGCAAAGTAACCTAGGCTACGACTCGATCAAGGACTTTGCACCGGTGGCGATGCTCATCGTCATTCCGAACATCATCGTTGCGCATCCTGCTCTACCTGTTAAAAACATCCCGGAACTGATCCAGTTGGCAAGAAATAAGCCCGGCCAACTGAGCTTTGCCTCAAATGGAAATGGTACTTCGTCACACATGTCTGGCGAGTTGCTCAATCTAGAAGCGAACATTCATATTTTGCAAATTCCTTACAAAGGTGCCGGCCAAGCGATGAACGATGTACTCGGCGGGCAAGTGCAGCTGTTGATTGGCGCTGTAGCTACGTCCCTGCCTTATATCAAGTCCGGCAAACTCAAGGCCTTAGGTGTCACCAGTCTCCAGCGCTCGGCTGCGGCACCGATGGTCCCCACGCTCGCCGAATCAGGATTACCGGGCTTTGAAGTCGTGCAATGGTTCGGCCTTTTCGCTCCGGCCAGTACGCCCCCCGAAATCATTGCGAAATTAAATATTGAAATTAATCGCGCACTGAACCAACCCGATCTGAAGGAAGAGTTTTCGCGGCAGGGGTTCAACGTCGAAAACCGCACACCCGAGCAGTTTAAAGACTACATGAAAAATGAATCAGTCAAATGGAAAAAACTAATCAAAGTGGCGGGGATCCGTGGGGAATAATTTTTTCGAAAGTCGCTGAATGCTCGAGGTTCAAAGCCCTGCCCATAGGTGAAGAACTTTTTTGCAATTTATAAGTTTCTCAACCAGTCTTTTCAAGGTTTGTATTCATCATGACACTGACTTCCAAATTTGTAGAAACCTGCCTGCGTGTACTGCCCCAACGCGTGGGGAACGATGCCATTCAAGGCGCCAAGCGATGTCTCATAGACAGCCTTGCCGTCGCCTATACAGGCTATGCCGAACGACCCATCGACATGCTTCGCGAGACGTCAACAGCAGGACAGACCAACGGCGCCTCCGGCGTGATCGGCTACTCGGATCGGGCCCGAGCAACCGATGCAGCACTCGTCAATGGAACGATGATCAGCCTGCAGTTGTTTGATGACAATATGGTGGAGATGCGGGGTCACCCATCAGCACCGCTGTGGCCAGCTATCTTGGCGCTTGGTGAGCAGGAAAATATCACGCTGAACGATGCGCTGCGTTACTTTGTGATTGGCTACGAGGTTGAATGCCGCCTCGGCGTCCTGCTCAACCCCTCGCATTACGAGATGGGTTGGCACGCGACCGCAACACAGGGCACGATAGCCGCCACCATTGCAGCGTCGCTCATACTCCACTTGAACGAAACGCAAACTGCATATGCGCTGGGCATTGTTGCGTCGATGGCCAGTGGTACACGACGAAATTTTGGCAGCATGACGATGTCGTTGCACAGCGGTCAAGCCGCTAGCAACGGTGTGAGGGCAGCGCTACTGGCGCAAAAAGGCTTTACGTCAGATCCCGCGATTTTTGATGGTGAGCGCAGCTTCGGTGCTTTGTTTTCGCGGGAATGGTCTGATGAGGTGATGATGCAGAGCCTACCCGCTTGGGGAGAGCCTTTTATGATTGTTTCTCCTGGCGCAACCTTCAAGCTGTTTCCTTGCGGGCGACCCACCTTGTTTGGCGTTGACGCCGCCATGGCGCTCCAAACCAAACATGGCGTCAAGGCTGCCGATGTCAAGCGCATCGTTTGCGACTGCAGCTATATGTTTCAACGCACGGTGGTGCATGCCCGACCACACAATGGCTTCCAGGCAAAAACCTCCATGGAGTACTGCATCGCGGCGTCACTGCTAGACGGACGACCTACCTTGGCTTCATTCAGCGACCCTGCGGTCAAACGCCAGGAAATCTCGGATCTCTTGGAACGAATTTTCCTGCACGTACCCCCCGAACTTTCAGAAGACGTGCCCGCCGTGCGTAAAGCGCCGTTCGACCAGCCGGTGACCCTAACCATTGAAACGCACGACGGCAAAACCTTCTCCGAAGTTGTACGCCAACACAAGGGCATGCCGGGCAACCCGATCACCGACGCTGACCTTCACCAAAAATTTGTGGACTGTGCCGAACCGCACCTTGACAAGGCGCGGATACAGACAATTCTCAACTATATCGAGCGTGCTGAAGGCAACATGAGCGGCTTGGCCGCACTGCTGCCTATCGGCTAAGACACAACCATCAGAAAGATTGCCCGATGCCAGTTATCGTTGTAGAAGATGACCGTGTTCTTCGTCAGATTCAGGTCTTGCTCGACCCGAACACGAGCGACGAACGCTTATCCGCATTTGCGAATTACGCATCGCACGACTTAACCGATTTCATCGGCTGGCGAGATGCGGTGCGTGCCAGCGTCCCAGAACTATTCCCGTCCCAAGTTCGGCTGGTGATAGATCAGGAAGAGCTCGAACAACAGCTTTCCGATGCAGATATCGTGATTGTCGAAAGCCTCCACATTGGCGAATCTCAGTTGGCACTCGCTCCCAAGATGGTACTGGTTCAAAATTTTGGAGTGGTGACTGAAAATATTGACCACGCGGCCTGCACCGCCCGAGGAGTCACACTGAAAACTTTGCGGCGACGAACCAACATGGCATTGGCCGAGCACACCCTCATGTTCATGTTGAATCTGGCCAAAAGGTTCGCATTGATCAACGGACTCGTCACCAGCCAGCGGTTGTTGGAGGCCGGCTTTGCGCCCCTTCCCTATGACAAGCGCCACACCGCCAGCGCCAATTTCGGTCGAATTCCTAACCTTCAATTGCTACGCCATAAAACGCTGGGACTGTTGGGCTACGGGGAGATCAGCCGAGAAGTCGCCCCTCTGGCTCGTGCCTTCGGCATGAAAGTGCTCTACAACAAGCGAAACCGGTTATCTGCTACAGCAGAACAGACCGAGGGTGTCGAATACTGCGACTTTGACAGCTTGTTTGAACGGGCCGACTTCTTAAGCGTCCACGTTGCCAGCAATGAAGAAACCCGTCATCTCGTGAATCACGCAGCGCTGAGTCGCATGAAACCAGGTGGTTTTCTAGTGAACACATCCAGGGCTGAAATAGTTGACCTCGAAGCGCTGCTAACGGCCCTCAAGTCCGGTCACTTGGCTGGTGCTGCGTTTGATGTGCTTTACCAAGAGCCGACCACCGAGGACGATCCTCTGCTTGAGTTCAACAATGTCTTGCTCACACCACATTTGGCTGGCGCTTCGCGCTTGAATGGATTAACCGATGCGCAGGACATGCTGCAAGGCATTGCAGAGGTCCTGCGTTTGACCGCGAAATAAACAATCCATCTCAAGCCCGAAACAGTTGAACTTGTAACCCTCCAAACCTAAAAATGCACATGCAAATATGCTGAATAGCATTCAATTGAAGTCATCACTTTCCAAGGTATTTTGGAGCAGCCTCACGGTGGTGATCTTTGCTTTTGGGCCGGGTGCCATCGCCCAAAATGCGGCGATGCCTTACCCCAGCAAGCCGATCCGTTTGATTGTGCCCTTTGCCGCAGGAGGCCCGACCGACCTGTTGGCGCGTGTCATTGCGGTCAATATGACGGAGAACTGGGGGCAGCCGGTCATCATTGACAACCGGGCTGGCGCAGCCGGTAGCATCGGTGCAGAAATGGCGGCCAAAGCGCCTCCAGACGGCTATACGCTCTTGCTATCGACGGCTGGCGTACTGACAGTCAACCCGGCACTGACGAAAGTGCGCTTCGACACGGTCAAAGACTTTGAACCCATCGGGCTGACGGCAACGCTTTCCAGCATCATGGTTGTGCATCCGTCGTTGAAAGTGACAACCGTCAAGCAGTTGATACAGTTGGCCAAAAACAGGCCTGGTGAGCTGAACTATGCATCAGCGGGCAACGGTTCTGCCAGTCATTTGGCGATGGAAAAATTCAACCGTGCCGCTGACGTCAAAATCAACCACATTCCCTACAAGGGCGCGGCACCCGCCGTGACCGACTTGGTGGGTGGAACAGTACAGATCATGCTAATCGGCTTGCCAACGGTGATGCCGCATGTGGCCGCCGGCCGAGTCGTGCCACTAGGGGTCGCCAGCCTTGCGCCTTCGTCCTTAGCGCCGAACATTGTCACCATCGCCCATTCAGCTGGTTTGCCAGGGTTTGAAGTCAGTAACTGGTTGGGTATCGTGGCGCCTGCGGGAACTCCGCGCGACATCATCGACAAATTGAATGCCGAGATTGTGCATATTTTGAGCATTCCAGCGGTCAAGGATCAACTCATCAAAGGTGGTTTTGAGCCTGTCACCAGTTCGCCCGAAAAATTCAAAGCGCACATTGATTCAGAACTTAAGTCTTGGGCAAAAATCGTCAAGGAAGCTGGCATCACAGGCGGGTGACTTATTAAGACAGCGTCGCCTTTTGCTTAAACGCAAGTTGACAATTTATGCAGCCAGCGCTAATTGCTGAAGTTTTTCGTAGACATGCTTATCAATCTCGATCCCCTCTTTTGTCAGCAGCGCTCGGGTTCGCATAGATCGTTCTGAAGGAATTCGAATCTCATCGACACCCGGCTGTCGTGCCGTCCCCTTGATGCGTGAAAGCATCGCAGACACACCGAGTCGATACCTGTCCAGAGGCACCAGCAGGTCGGGCTTGATTGCAATGACCAAGTAACCCGCACCGTCAGGATCATCGTCAGCACCTGCAAGTCCGCCCATGGCCTGCATCGCTAGCGCCATACCAAAACCCTTGTAGCCACCGAAGCACAAAACAGCCCCGGCTAGCGCCATCACCGGATCCTGCGTCGGCTGTCCATGCGCATCAATAGCGCAGCCTGCAGGAAGCCCCTCGCCCAGCCTTGCACGCAAGCGCAAATCAGTAAACATCAAGGCGGCAAAGCTCATGTCAATGACCAGCGGTTCGTCCGCAGTGGGAAAACCGAAGGCAATCGGGTTTGTTCCCACCGCTGCAGCCGCTGCGCCCGGGGGTGCAACCAGCGCAGTCGAGCCGATGGTATGAATGCCGACCAGACCGGCTCGGGCAATACGCTCGACGAAATAAGCGCTGCGGCCACTCATCCAAGTACGATTCAAACCAACGATAGCAAAACCATGTTGCTGCGCTTTTAGGATCGCCATATCGGTCGCGCGGTCCATAGTGATCATGCCATTGTGGTTAGCGCCGTCGTAGAGCGCAGAAACCGATGTTTCCTTGAGCAAGCGCATAGGGCCATCCGGGGCAATTTGCGACATCATTTGCGCGACGTTGAGTATTTTCGGCAAGCCAGAATATTCGTAGCCGCAGAGCGCAGCGTCCAAAACATGGTCGGTGATGATGCCAGCCTCAAGGTCGCTGAAACCGAGCCCCCGCAGTGCGCCTAAAGAAAGTGAGCGCGCTTGGTCGCATGAAAGGTGTGCACGATCGGTGTGTGCTGTCATGGTTTTGCCAGCAATTGCGCACTGTAAGAGTAGCGATCAGGATGGTAGCGCACCACCACCGACTCCACTGCCCGGCCTGCTGCCGTGTAATAGGTCCGCCTCATTTGCAGAATGGGTCGCCGTGGCTGAATGCCAAGGCATCGAGCAACCTGACTACTCGCAAGAATGGGCTCCACAGTTTGATCAGCCCAACTGACGGCCTCACCAATTTTAGATTCCACCACGCGAAGGATTGGATACGTCCCGCCCAGTTCCTGCGTGGACAGACTTCCCGCAATGTCATCTGGAAAATAAAATTCGGAGTAGGCATAGGGCTGGCCATCGGTCAGTGCCACAACCTCAAGTCGATCAACGCCGTCCTGAACCCCCTCGATCTGCAGCGCTCTAAGTATGGCTGGATCGGCCGATGCGATGGGGACAGATTTTCTAGATATCACTCGGTAGGAAAGCTTTTCCATGTTGAGAAAAGCGTCATCCAATCGACCCGTCAACGTCACGTTCTTGCGAGCGGCATTGACGCGCGAAACGAAGTTTCCGATACCCCTGCGCTTGCTGATCAGCCGACTTGCGAGCAATGACTCTAAGGCGCGTCGAAGCGTCACACGGCTAACGTCGTATTCACGCGCGAGAACGTCCTCGGAGGGAAGTGGCTCATCAGGTGTGAACTCCAAACTAGCAATGCGCTCGCGCAGATTCTGCTCAATCTGGTGATACAGAGGCACGGGCCCCGCCACGGGGCGGCGGAAAAAGCGCGAAACCGATCTGACAGCCCCTGAGTCGTCTAATGTCAAAGAAGATGGCGAAACATGTGTCATTCAGATTTGATATTACCGGCCTTCACGACCTTGCCCCACTTGGCATACTCAGCTACCAGCAGCTCCGAAAATTCTTTCTGAGTCCCCGCACCCACCTCGGCTAATGTCGCCAGCTGCTGGCGTACATCTGGTGCACGTAATGCCTGAACCAAAGCGGCTTGCAGGCGGTTAATCGCCTCTGGCGGAGTTCCCTTCGGCGCGAGCAAGCCGAACCAAACCATCAACTCGAAACCCGGCACTGACTCCGAAATGGCCGGAATATTGGGAAGGCTGGGTAAACGCTTAGCGCTGGTGATCCCGACCGGAAATAGCTTGCCTTGCTCGACCTGCTGCTGAATGGTGATCCAGGAAACGAAGGCCAACTGAGTGCGACCTGCCAGTAAGTCAACCATGGCAGGGCCCATACCTTTGTATGGAACGTGGTTGAGCTTCACATCGCCCAGCATTTGAAGCAACTCTCCTGACAAGTGAGCTGTCGAAGCGATACCAGCGGACCCATAATTAAGAGTCCCAGGCTGGGCTTGAGCCAAGCGCAACACCTCCGGCACAGTCCGTGTGTTCAAACTGGCAGTGGTCGCCAATACCAGCGGGTTTTGCGCTATCACTGAAATCGGTACAAAGTCTTTGAGCGGGTCGTAAGGAAGTCGTGGATGGATGAATGCATTGACGATGAAATCAGGCGTTGCCAACATGATGGTGTTGCCATCCGGTAAAGCCCCTTTCAGTGCTTGGGTCCCGATCAGTGTGCCGCCGCCAGCACGATTGTCAATGATCACAGCTTGGCCAAGAATTTCGCCAAGCTTCTGCCCCACTGAGCGTGCAATGACGTCGGTGGACCCACCACCGGCGTAGGGAACGATGATACGAAGCGGCTGGCTGCTGTTCTGCGCGAAGGCCGAACCAATGCCTGTATAAAGCAGTATCGCGACTAAAAGCTGGCTGAAATGTTGGCTCATTGGTTTTCCTTCGATGTTGGGTCCATAGGGGTAAGAGGTTGCGGTACAGCATCTCGCTTGATGACATAGCCTTCAGTCTCGCGGTCCCACACATCGTGAGCCAGACCGGCATCAAGGAGTTTGTATTTTTCGACTTTGCCAACCGGATTTCTCGGCAGCGAAAGCGCAAACTCGATATAGCGCGGCATCATGAAGTTCGGCATGCGCCCTGCAAGCCAGTCCATCACAGCGTGCGGTGATGGCGGCTGATCTGTCTTCGCAACCAGCACCACGCGAATGTCATCTTCTCCCTCACGCGCAGGGAAGCCTATGGCAGCGCAATCTGCTATGTCGGGATGACGGCACAAAATCGCCTCGACTTCCATCGGAGAAACGTTTTCGCCGCGCCGCCTGATTCGATCCTTGTGGCGCGAAATAAAGTAGAAAAATCCATCCGAGTCGCACCGACCAAAATCGCCGGTGTGGAACCAAAGGTCGCGACTCACGCGCACCGTTTCGTCTGACTTATTGACGTAACCGTTCATCATGATGGACGGCAACCTTGGACGCACCACGATCTCACCAATCTGGTTGACTTGAACTTCAAGACCCTGGCTGTCGACAACCCGGGCTTCCCAGTCCTCGTGCGTCTTGCCACAACTGCCTGGACGCCGCTCCTGCGCGAACCTCGTGTAATGCGTCAGGCCAACCTCGGTCAACCCATAGGCCTCACACACTCGCACATTGAAGCGAACTTCGAATTCTTGATCGTAGTTGCCGTTGTACATTGCCCGCAGGCGATGAGCCTTGTCATAAGGGCCCGGCGGTCGCCCCTTCAGCATGGCTGGCAGCGTGAAGATGGTGTGCGCGACACTGGCTTTGCACTCGGTGACATCCTGCCAAAAGCGCGTGACGGAAAAGTGTGGCGCAAGAACATACTCGGCACCGACCATCAACGCTGGCAAGGCCCCCAACCGACTCGCGAGCCCATGAAAAAGTGGCAGCGGGGTGTACAACACATCATCACGCGTTAGGTTCACGGCACGCAAGAAAGTACAGCTCGAACCGAAATAATGGCCATTGGGGACGATCGCCCCCTTGGAAGGACCGGTCGTCCCCGAGGTGTACATGATGCTATGGACGTCTGTGAAATCGAGCGGGACTTCGCTGGGGCCACCCAGCGCCTTGCCCGACTTGATCAGCTCCGCAAAAGCCAGTACCGACGGGATGCAAGCATCCACCGCCGAATCAACCTCATCGACCAACACAACAAACCGCAGTTGCTCGCGCCGTTCTGCACTGAGCGCCGCCACCACCGGCAGCAATGCGGCGGTCGTGACCAGGCCGCGCACATCAGAGTCTTCCAAGATGTACTGGAGCAATGAGGCCGTGAAGCTGGGATTGATCGGAACCGTCACACCGCCAGCTAAGTTGGTGGCGTACCAGGCAAAGATGAAGCCTGGATGGTTGGGCATGAATAAACCCACCCGCTCACCTTTAGAAAGCCCTAAACCCATGAAACCGCGGGCGGCGTCACGAACAATGTCGTCTGTCTGCTTGAAAGTCCAGTGGCTCGCACCGAAGCGGATATAGACACGTTCTGGATCGCGATCAGCACGGGCCCGTAGGATAGGCCCGAGCACCCGATGCTGCAGCGGCAATTCGTGTATGGCGTCTATGTCGAGCGCTGTCATTCTTATTCCTTCACAAGTCGAAATCGAGGAAGCACCGCACCATCGGGCATGTTGACGTAATTCAGCTGAACGCGGCACCCGATCCACGAACCGGCAGGCAATTCGCCGTCCAGATTTGAGATCAACATCGGACCTTCTTCGAGTTTCACTGCGATAACGTTGTAGGGTGCTGGGTAGGCAGGCAAATAGCTGCGATGGAACACCACCCAACTCCATATTTCGCCGCCGCCCTTGATCGTTGTCCACTCATATTGCATTGACAGACATTCGCCACAAGTCGGTCCCGGAGGGTAACGAAAACTGGCGCACGAGCAGCACTTTTGCAGCGTCATTTTGCGGGCATGGATGCTGCCCCACATCGGCGCATCGTATAGCCCCATCACAGGCGGCGGTGTGAGTACGGTAGTTGCCTCGTCAGCGTTCATTTTGTGTACAGAATTGAGTGTGCTTTGCCGGAAACGTCAGAGCAGTAGTGCACAAGTCGGCAGTTATCGATTTGGCGGGCACCACAGGTCCCGCGAAGTTGACGCACAGCCTCAAGTTGATGGTTCCAACCCTGCATGTAGCTTTCCGACAAGTGACCACCGCTGCTGTTGATTGGGCGCGTTCCCGTTGGACCAATACCTTGATCGCGAAACAGTTTTCCCACCTCACCCGGGCGGCAGTAGCCATAACCTTCAAGGGCCAACGGCACATGTGTTGAGAAGCTGTCATAGACCTGGAGCAAGCTCACATCTTCGGGGCCAAAGCCTGAACTGTTAAAAATCTGACTGGCGACCTCGGCCTGCGCCGAACCATAGAAACCATCCAATCGTGGCAGCAAAGATGTGGCATCACGATTGAGGTCATAGCGACCTACAGTTTCTATGTAAACCGGATGAGAGCAATGGCGAGAAGCATAATTTGCCTCCGCAATAATCAAGGCCACGCCGCCGTCGTTGACAAGGCAGTAGTCCAGTAAGTGGAGCGGTTCGCACACATAGGGCGAGGCCAGGTAATCCTCCAACCCGATTCGCTTTTGCATGATCGCCGCCGGGTTTAACGATGCCCAAGCTCGTTGCGCAACGGCCACTTGCCCCAAGTCGCTTTCGGTGTAGCCTCTCATCTCGGCAAATCGCCGCTGCGTCAAGGCATAGAGTGCGCCTTGGGACGTCATGCCCCAAGGCGAATGGTAGACATAGGATAAAAACCGTTCACCAACCGCATTGACACCGCCATATTGAAGGTTAGCCGAACGCTGGTTGTTGCCGTAGACCAGTGCGACGACCTCAGCTCGGCCAGTTTCAATCGCCATCACCGCTTGCAAGACAGCCGAAAAAAGGTCGCCCTGCCCACCCCACTGAACATCCAGCCCAAGCGTTTCGCCCATTCGCTCGTAAGAGGTGGTATGGCCACTGATGAGCCCATCAATGTCGGCACGGGTGATGCCTGCGTCGTTCATCGCCTCACGAAAAGCGATGGTCGCATAGCCGTAGGAATCAAAAGGAACTTGGCCGGCACGCACCGAGTCCCAATCTTTTCGCCATTCACTCTGACCAATCCCGATCACAGCGGCACTGCGCTTGAGCGTAGACGGGCGGGTCAAGGGTGGACTCATGCGATGGCCAGAGGATTGATCGGGCTTCCCGTCGCGCCGGTGATCGGCAATGGCGCGGCGACAAACATGAACTCATGAACACCGGCCGCAGCCAGTTCGCTGAGCACTAGCATTTCCATGAGGTAGACGCCGCAGCCCCGAATCAAAGCACGATGCACTGGCGCGGCGCCGCGATTTTCGGTCGGAATGACTTCAACGGCAAAGTTGTCGGCACCGACTGCCGGGACGCCTCTCTCCACAATCCAGCGCGCTGCGTCCATCCCGATGCCAGGTTCTCCGGACAAGAACTCAGTTGTTCCCAGCGTTTTCAAAGCGCCTAGCCAACCCGTGTGTATCAATAGGACGGTTCCTGACGTCACCTTGACATCTTGACGCGTCTCGCAAGCCTCCAAGTCCTGAGGCGTGATCACGGTTCCCTTCGGAAGAAAGGGCACGCCGTGCAATGCGCACAGGTCGAGCAGAACACCCCGGCTACACAGAGACCGTAGATGCTCAATACCCAACACCTTCGCACCGGCCGAGCGCACGCTCGAGAGTGGATAGCCGTTGTAAAGGAAGTCAGCGTCAGCGACGTGGCACAGCGCGTCAATGTGTGTGCCGGCATGAACCGGCATTGAAATAACGTCATCGGTTGTTTGGAAACCATCACCACGTTTGAGTCCGGCGGCATAGTCACCCCCGTCGGTACGCATGAAATGCTGTGGCGGTGCCCGCCCAGGTGTCACCGGAACATTCTTTGCATCGACCTGTAGCGCTAGGCTGAACACTTGGCCAGAGCGCACCAACGACGCACCATCGCGCACACAATCCGCATCTATCAAGTTAGCCGAACCGCGCTGATCATCAGCTCCCCATCGGCCCCAGTGGCGAGTCGCCATGCCATCGCTCGCTAGCGGCGCGGGAGAATGTGTCGATATGACAGCTATCCCCTCATCTTCATGATCACAACAACTCATGTTTTCACCCCTTGATTTTTGAACGGTTCACGACGTCAGCCCACTTCTCTGACTCCTTGCGGATGAGTGCAGCCAAACCCGCCGGCGTGCCCTGTTCGGGTACCGCCCCTATGGCGTCCAGTCGCTGCCGCACAGACGGGTCAGCGATGGCGATCGACATCGCTTCATTGAGCCGTGCGATGACCGACACAGGCGTTCCCTTAGGAGCCATCATGGCCACCCAAACTGAGCCCTCGATATCGGCAAAGCCCATCTCGGCAAAGGTGGGAGCGTCAGGCAACATCGGGGATCGACGAGGCGCGGCAATTCCCAAAATTCGCACACGCCCATTTTTTGCCATCGGCAATGCTGTTGGTAGCACGTCAAAGTACATACTGACGTGCCCGCCCATCAAATCCGCGACCGCAGGGGCACCACCTTGGTAGGGCACGTGGGTGATGTCTAGGCCCGTCTTGAGTTTCAATAGCTCCGACAGCAGATGCGCCGTGGTACCGATGCCTCCAGATGCATATGAAAGCTTGCCTGGATTAGCCCGCACATAGTCAATCAATTCAACCAGCGTCCGAGCTGGAACCGAAGGGTGTACCTCGAGGACCATCGGCGTAGAGGCCGCTAATCCGATGGGTTCAAAATCACGCAGAAGATCGACCGTTCGGTCTGACGACAGGACTGAATTGAGCACAGTCGACGATGAAAGCTGCAACAGGCTGTAGCCGTCGGGTACCGCACGCGCCGCGATGGCACTTCCAACTTGACCAGTAGCGCCAGCGCGGTTTTCAACGACGATGGGCTGTGCTAAAACCTGTGACATTCGGTTAAGCAACGGCCGAATAGTAACGTCGGCATTGCCGCCCGCCGGCCAGGGAACGATCACCTTGATCGGCCTCAGCGGGTAAGTCTGAGCAAAAGTCGGGGCTGTCAAAACAGAAGTTGAACTGGCGGCGATGGCAGCGAGGGTCTGACGTCTGGTGAGCATGTTTTTCCTGATTGTCGGATTTAGATCTGCAGGGGATTTAAGACTGATCTCTGTAGCGCTGAGTCAGGATTCCCTTCACGCGGACCCGATGAATTTTTCCGGTGTCTGTGAGGGGTAGATCATTGGCCTTCATCAGTTGCACGAAACGGGGTACCTTGAATGCCGCAGCTGTCAGTCGACAGTGCGCGATGAGCGCGTCGGGATCCAAGGTCGCACCGGAACGTTGCACAACCATGGCTGCCACGATTTCATCACCCAGGTTGTCGCCAACACCGACGACCACAGCCTGCTCCACATCTGGATAGGACAGCAAAACTTCTTCAACGTCCGCAGGGGATACGTTGATGCCACCCGTCTTGATTAACTCGTTAAAACGCCCTTTGTAAGAAAGGCTTCCGTCTTCTTCAATCACGCCAAAATCGCCGGTGTGGAACCAGCCGTCGGCATCAATCGCTTCACTTGTTCTGTCTAAGTCGTTGTAATAGCCCGGCGTAACGTAGCCACGCAAACAAATTTCCCCGGGTTGCCCCAAAGCGATCATGGATTGATTGACCGGGTCAATGATTCGGATGTCTACGTTTGGCAAAGGGTGCCCAACATTGCGAATTTTTTTCTCGACCGGATCTTTTGCATCTGTCTGAACGCTTTGCCCGTAACACTCCGTCAAACCGTAGCCAGTGATCATCTCGTGCACGCCCATCTCGGCTAAACGCGTGACCATGTTGCACCTGCAAATACCCGTTCGCCAAGTTGACAGGTCGCGTCGATGACGGTCCGGATGGGCATAGAGCGAAAGTGCAATGTTCGGAAGCGTGTAGGCTCCCGTACAGCGCTCGACCTCAATCAATCGAAGCATCTCCGCCGCTTCATAGCTGAACAGCAGGACCAGCGAACCGCCGTGTGTCATCACGGCAAAAAGGGCATTGACACAACTGAAGCTCCAAAACATGGAGGTCGGCACCAACATGCGATCCTTCTCTGATAGGTGCATTCGTTCGCCAATGGCATAGGGATTCTCGATATTGCCTCGGTGGGTTAATCGAACGGCCTTTGATCGCGCAGTTGAACCAGATGTGAATAACAAATAGGCCGTGTCGTTTGGCTCCACCTTTTCAGATAGGGCCTGAATTTCCGAATCTGGAACGTGTTGCCCTAGAGCAATGAGCCTCCTTAGACTCGACGCACCGATCGGCGGATTGGCGTCTGCCGTCACGATATGTTTTAAACGTGGCAGGCTCATCGACCGATCACCCAGGTCGTCCAGCAGCGCGACATAGTCATTGTTGAGGTATTTTTCAACCATCACCAATACGGAGCTGTCGGTACTGGCGAGAGCGTGAATGAGTTCGTTTGTCTTCCACCACGTGTTGACCGCCACCAAAACCCCACCCAGCAATGTCACCGCAAAATCAACAACGAGCCACTCCGCATCGTTCCCCATCAGAATGGCCACCTTGTCATCGCGGCGCACGCCGAGTGCATAGAGGCCTTTAGCCACGGCATGTACCTCTTGGCGGAATTCGGAATATGACAGCCGGCGCCGGTGATCGGTGACGAAATTTCGCCCCCCATAGCGATGAGCCATCTCATCCATGAGACCCGGAAGTGTGCGAGCGCTAGGCATATCCATGGCGTAAAAAGTGGTGTGATCGTCAGGGTCAATAAAAGCTGCCCAACTTTATCATGTATAGACATGCTTACAAGTTACGGTATTTTTTGCCTCGTAAACGCCAGGAATTGGCTACACCCCATCAACCCCAGGGAAGTTGCACCCGAACCAGTTCACCCCCTTGCGCTTCGGCGTGGAATTCGAAAGACGGCTCCTCATGGGAAAAGAAAAAACAGGCCCCCTCCCCCAGCGCCGAATCGTCTGACTGCAGCCCATCCGTTAGCACATACCAGAACAGTCCGTTGCTCAACGCCGGGTTGCCTTGCAAGGCAGCGCCCGGTCCAGCCTGCACCATCCAGGCGCCCAAACCATTTGACTGCGAGGGAATCACGTCCGTCACCACGGTGCATTTGAGCTCGCTGACATGCGCCGCAGTGCTGCGATTCATGGGCTCTGAGGTGTATGCCACGTACTTGCGGCCGGGCATCTCGCGAAGCGTCGCGACCGCCCCAGACATCCATTGCGCGCCGGGGTTCCAGTTGCGGCGCAAGGTGATGTACTGCACGCCCGCTGGACCAGCCACGATAGGGCCGTAAGGCGAATGCGCCCCCGAGTAATGCACAGTCACACCCGTCAGCGCATGCGTCCCAATGTGGCCGCGGCCACCTATGAAAATCTGAAACTGATCGACTTGGTGGAAATGCGGCTCAACGGTGCTGCTCGGCGACTGCTCCACAAGATAGGCCATCGGCGCGGTGACAGCCCGATCTACAACGCTGTTTTTAGGATGGCCCAGCGCCGCAAGCTCCATGGCGTTGGTGCCCATGTAGGTGCTGACGAAGGTTTCAGCGCCGCTGGGCTTCACATAACGTTGACGCCTCAAGGCGGCCTGCTCTTTTGAAACCTTCAGGATCATTGCGGCTGAACGTTGGCGTCCTTGGCCAAGCGCACCCACTTGACCAGCTCAGCGTCAATAAATGTCTTGAACTGGTCAGGCTGCATCGGCATCGGTGTCATGCCCATGGTGGCGAGTTTTTCCGCCATGGCGGGTTGTTTCAATACTTGAGCCGTTGCCACATTGATCCGATCGACCATCGCCTTTGCCATGCCAGCCGGCCCGACAAGGCCCACCCATGACGGGAAGTCATAGCCAGGGAACGTCTCGGCGATAGAGGGCCAATCAGGCACCAGTGCATTGCGCTTCATGGACGTCACTGCCAGCGGACGCAAGTTACCGCCCTTGGCCTGAGCCATGGCATTAGCCAAGTCGACCAAGGTGACATCCAGCGTACCGCCCATCACATCCGTGATGGTGGCCGGAATACCTTTGTAAGGCACGGGCAACAGGTCCATTCCCGACAATTGATTGAGGGTTGCAATTTGCACCTCGGTCGACGAGGTGGTGACGCCCGCGCTGATTTTGCCTGGCCGCTGCTTCACGTAGGCCACGAACTCCGCCAAATTCTTGGCCGGAAAGTTGGGCCTGACCATCAGCACGTGCATGGTCTCGCCAAAGCCCACAATCGGCGTGAAGTCGCGCCTGGGGTCGTACGGCATGACCTTGAGCAGCGCAAAGTTGGTCGCCAAAGGTGAGTTAGAACCGATCAACAGAGTGTGCCCATCTGGCGGGGACCGCAGCAAGTCCATGACACCAATCGTCCCGTTGGCACCGGGTTTGTTGTCAACAACAAAGGGCTGGTTGAACAAAATACTCAGCTGCTGGCCGAGCATCCGTGCCGCCATGTCAGTTGCCGTTCCCGCAGGAAGAGGCACAACAATCCGTATCGGGCGAGTGGGGTTGGTTTGCGCGAGGACGCTTTGTCCGACGAGGAACAGACTCAATGCAAAACTCAGCGAAAAACCAAGTGACCTAAGGAGTGAAAAAAATTTCAATGAGGGCCTTCTTTGTGAACTATCGTTGTCCATTAAATAAGAAGTAGCTACTTCATGCCAAGAGGGTTTGTCCCAGTGATGCCCCCCATGCAGAGTGCCTTATTATTCTCACGGATTCGAGCACAGCCACACACTCAACTAACTTTCGGGAATGCGATGGACGACATCAAACACGACACGCGAGGGCGTCGGCAATTTTTAGCGGGAGGAGCCAAGGCTGCCGGAGCCATCGCTGCGGGCAGTATGGCCGCCATGCAAAACGCGTCGGCTCAGGTCAATGGACCCGAATGGATGCACCAGCCGGGCAGTCTGTCCAAAGGCTACGGCCAGCCTTCAGAGTTCGAAGAAAAAGTCCAGCGCGCATGGGGCACGGGTTACCCGACAGTGTCCCCGGGAACCGGCGCATCGCGAACGCCGCTTCAATCAATCAACGGCTCTATCACGCCGAGCGGTCTGCATTTTGAGCGTCACCACAATGGCGTTCCAAAGATCGACCCGGACAAGCACGAATTGACGCTTCACGGCATGGTCAATCAGCCACTGGTGTTCTCTGTCAAAGATCTGTTGCGCTACCCGATGGTGAGCCGTGTGCACTTCATCGAGTGTGCCGGCAACAGCGGCGCCAACACCTTACCAGCAGCGCCGCAACAAAATGTCCAAGCTATTCACGGTCTGTTTTCCAACACTGAATGGACCGGCATACCGCTCTCCATCTTGCTCGAGGAAGCGGGCGTCGATCCACAAGCGTCCTGGCTGCTGGCCGAAGGCGGTGATGCTGCGGCGATGAGTCGCAGCTTCCCGCTGGCCAAAGGGCTGGGCGACGCCATGCTGGCGCTGTATCAAAACGGTGAACGCATACGTCCCGAACAAGGTTATCCGATGCGCCTCTTGCTGCCTGGCTACCAGGGCAATATGAGCGTCAAGTGGTTGCGCCGTCTCAAAGTCACCAACGAGCCAACGCACACCAAAGACGAGACGTCCAAGTACACCAACTTATTGCCGGATGGCAAAGCCCACCAGTTTCCTTTTGTGCTGGGCGTCAAGTCGATCATCACCCATCCCTCTGGCGCCACGAAGATGCCAGGGCGCGGTTTTTATGAAATTTCCGGACTGGCTTGGTCTGGGGCGGGACGCATTGTCAAGGTCGAGGTGTCGACCGATGGCGGCGCGAGTTGGCGCGAGGCAAAGCTTGACGGACAGCCACAGTCCAAAGCAGCTGTGCGTTTTCGATTTCCGTGGGATTGGACTGGCTCACCGGCGCTGCTACAAAGTCGTGCGACGGATGACGAAGGCCGCGTGCAACCTTCTCGTGCAGCCTGGACACCCACCTACTCAGCAGCCAATCGTTTCCACAACAACATGATTCAGACATGGGCCGTTGCTGCCGATGGAGGTGTCAACAATGTTTATGCATAAATTACTTTTAACGGCCGCTGCCACCGGATTCTTGGTGGCATGCACGACCTCGCCCATGGGCAACGCTCATGCACCCCAAGGCCCCAAACTCGGCCAATCTGCCAGCCCGGCGATGGTTGCATCGCTAGACATCAGCATCCCACCCAGCGGTGCAGGCTTACCCGCAGGCAACGGCAGTGTTGTGCAAGGCACTGCGGTCTATGCCGCCAAGTGCCAGTCCTGCCACGGTGAAAAGGGGGCAGGAAAGCCAGCTGATCCGCTGGTCGGTGGCATCGGCTCGCTGGCGAGTGGCAATGCCGCGGTCCGCACGGTGGGCAGTTACTGGCCTTACGCCACCACGCTGTTTGACTACGTTCGCCGATCTATGCCGACCACAGCACCCCAGACCTTGAGCAATGAAGAGGTCTATGCGGTAACTGCTTATGTGCTCCATCTCAATGGCATCGTCGGCCCTGAAGCTGTCATGAATGCAGCAACTCTGCCAAGCGTGAAAATGCCCAACAGAGATGGCTTTGTCGACATGTCCGGGAAAAAATAAAAATTCGGCCTGCTCATTGATTGCGTCCTATTTTTGGAGCGGTGATGCCATTCGAAGCCGAAGCGTGAGTGATGTCGTAATGTCAAGCACAGTCGACATTCCTGCGCCGTCTTCAAGGCTGATGGCGGATTGGGAAAGGGAGATCTCGCTTCGCTTGAATTTGGAAGCCGGAGATGTCGAGGAATTGTCGTTACCAAGAGCGCGGGCCCATGCGCGATGGCCAGACTACAAGGATTGCGTGCAAGCGGTGTCA
>CANFJF010000035.1 GCA_947447355.1 Comamonadaceae bacterium | reverse complement strand
CGGTGCGTTTGGACATCCGCCGCATCGGCTCGATCAAGAAAGGTGACGAGGTGATCGGTAATGAAACCCGCGTCAAGGTGGTCAAAAATAAAGTGGCCTCACCCTTCAAGATGGCTGAGTTCGACATTCTGTATGGCGAGGGTATCAGCCGACTCGGCGAGGTGCTCGATCTCGGAGTGGCCGGTAACATTGTCGAAAAGTCCGGTGCTTGGTATGCCTACAAGGGCGAAAAAATCGGCCAGGGTCGAGACAACTCACGCGAATTCTTGAAAGAGAACCCTGAGCTGGCGATCGAGATTGAAAACAAGGTGCGTGAGTCACTCGGCATCCGCTTGATTCAAACCACCGCCATTGAAAAGCCAGAAAAAGCCGAGAAGCCAGAAAAAGCCGACAAGGCCGAAAAGCTCGTTAAAGCCTGATCCTCAGCCACCCACTCAATCTTTTCTTTATATGCAGGAGTTAAATGTGATGTCTAACCGAGTAACAACAGTCGGCGCCTGGGTTTTTATCGTCTTGAGAAAAGCGGCCATCGCCTTGTGGCGGGCAGCCTAATCGGTGAACGCTGTGGCGACGGGTTTTTGTTTGTCGCTCAAGGGCCGTGCGCTGCGCCTGCTCACCGGCCGGGAGCATTCCCGAGCCGAGTTGGAGCGCAAGCTGGCCGTGCATGAAGAAGAGCCTGGCCAGCTCGCCAAAGTGCTCGACGAGTTGCAGGCCAAAGATTTCATCAGCGAAAGTCGCGTCGTTGAGTCTGTTTTGAATCGACGCGCGAACCGCTTTGGGGCAGCCCGCATCCGCCACGAACTTCAGGGCAAGGGCCTTCAACCCGAAGCGGTCAGCGCTGCGGTGCAATCGCTCAAGGGCAGTGAAGCCGAGCGGGCTCACGGCGTTTGGAAAAAGAAGTTTGGTGCGCCAGCGACAGATGCCGTTGAGCGCGGCAAGCAGATGCGCTTTTTAGCTGCACGCGGTTTTAGCTCTGACGCTATTCGCCGCGTCGTCTCCAGTGCATACGAATTCAGCGAAGACGATTTCAGCGGCTGAACGCTAGCGGCTGACCTTTAGCGCTGACCCGGAACGCATCCAGCGCTTGCGCCCACGTCAAACGGGCAGCGGCCAAGTGGCGTTCTTTGACATGACCAAAGCCTTTGATCTGCTCCGGAATCCGCGCAAGCTCAAGTGCCGCAGCATGGTTGTGCTCATTCAGTGCGGCCAAGACCTCTTCCATGCTGGCGCGGTACTCATCGATCAACGCGCGTTCGGTCTGGCGTTCCGCGGTGTAGCCAAACAGATCGAGGGGCGTACCGCGCAGACCTTTGAGCCTGGCCAGCACTTTGAAACCGCTCGTCATCCACGGGCCAAACTTCCGCTTTTGCATTTCACCCTTGTCGTTTTTGGGTGACAGCAAGGGCGGTGCCAAGTGGTAATTGATTTTGAAGTCGCCTTCAAACATGGCTTTGATCTTGTCTTCGAAACCCGTGTCTGTGTGCAGGCGCGCCACTTCGTACTCGTCCTTGTAGCTCATGAGTTTGAACAGACCGCGCGCGACGGCTTGGCTCAGCAAGTTTTTGCCCCGAACAACTTCGGGCAGCGCAGCTTCAGCGGTTGTCACGCGAGCGACAAACTCTGAGTAGCGTTGCGCGTAGGTCGCGTTTTGATAGGCGGTTAAAAACTCAACCCGGCGTGTTACCAAAGTGTCAAGTCCTTGTCGCGGCGTGGGCAGGCTAATGACTTGCGTGGGCGCCAAGAGTTTTTCAACAGAAGCGAGATCGTGCGCAGCGCGCCGGCCCCATGTGAACGCGGCCTTGTTTAGTTCCACAGCCACGGCGTTGAGTTCAATCGCACGCATCAGCGACGCCAAGTCCAGCGGAACCCAGCCCTTTTGCCAAGCGAAGCCAAGCAACATCGGGTTGGCGTAAATGCTGTCGCCCATCAATGTCGATGCGGCTGTGTCGGCGTTGAACGCACCGACCTGAGCGGCTCCAACGGCCTTGGTGATTTCGGTTTGACACGCGCTGCCGGGGTTTTGCCAATGGCTGTCGTGCACAAAAGCGGCTGTCGGCGTGCTGTGCGCGTTCAGCGCCACATGGGTTTTGCCTTCAAGCATGCGCAGCATGGTTTCTTTTTGCGCCGTCACGATCGGGTCACAACCGATGATGAGGTCGGCACTGGCCATGCCCACGCGCGTCGTGCAAATGTCAGAGGGCAGCTGGCTGATGAGCACATGGCTCCACGTGCTACCGCCTTTTTGAGCCATGCCCGCCGCGTCTTGGGTGACGATGCCTTTGCCTTCAAGGTGCGCCGCCATGCCCAGCAACTGGCCGATGGTGATGACACCCGTGCCGCCGACGCCAGCCACCACAACGCCCCAGACTCGATCCAAGCGGCCATCTGAACCGTCTAATAAAGGAATGATGGGAAGCGGCAAGACGCCCAACGCGGTATCGTCAAACGGATTGAGTTTGTTGTCGCCCTTCGCTTTCTTTTTAAGTTGTCCGCCTTCAACCGTCACGAAGCTAGGGCAAAACCCTTTAACGCATGAAAAATCCTTGTTGCAAGTGCTTTGGTTAATCTGGCGCTTACGGCCGAATTCGGTCTCTAGGGGTTCGACCGAAAGGCAGTTGGACTGCACGCCGCAATCACCGCAGCCTTCGCACACCAGCTCATTGATGACCACGCGGGCAGCAGGATCAACCAACGCGCCACGCTTGCGGCGCCGGCGTTTTTCAGTGGCACAGGTCTGGTCGTAAATGATGATGCTGCAACCTTTGATCTCACGAAACTGGCGCTGGATAGCGTCCAATTCGTCGCGGTGATGCACGGTCACGCCTTCGGCCAAAATCACGCCGTTGTACTTCTCCGGTTCATCGGTCACGACAATGGTTTTGACAGCACCTTCGGCGCGCATCGACTGCGCAATTTGCAGCACTGAATGGCCTTCAGGCCGCTCACCTATAGGTTGACCGCCGGTCATGGCCACGGCATCGTTGTACAAAATTTTGTAAGTGATGTTGACGCCTGCCGCGATGCTCTGACGAATCGCCAGCAGACCACTGTGGAAATAAGTGCCATCGCCAATGTTCGCAAACATATGCGTCTCGTGGGTGAACGGCTGCTGACCAACCCAAGGCACGCCCTCGCCGCCCATCTGCGTGAAGCCGATGGTGCTGCGGTCCATCCACAGCGTCATGTAATGACAGCCGATACCGGCCATGGCGCGTGAACCATCAGGCACTTTAGTGGAGGTATTGTGCGGACAACCGGAGCAAAACCAGGGCGGGCGCTCCGTATTCACCACAGTCACTTGCATGGCGTTTTCTTTGGCGGCAATCAGTGCCAGACGGGCGTCGATGCGGGCGCGCATGTCGCTGTCTAAGTTGAGCTTTTTGAGACGTGTCGCGATGGCTTTGGCAACCAGCGCGGGTGACAAATCGGCATTGGCGCGCAACAAGGTGTTGGCTGCCGGATTGGACATGCCCCACTCGCCGCCGCTGAAGTCCCCTTCGACCTCGTTGAACTTACCGAGGACGTTGGGCCGCACATCAGCGCGCCAGTTGTAGAGCTCTTCTTTGAGTTGGTACTCCAGCACTTGGCGCTTTTCTTCGATGACCAAAATTTCTTGCAAGCCGGTGGCGAATTCGCGCGTGAGCTGGGCTTCTAGGGGCCACACCACGCCCACCTTGTGCAGGCGAATACCGAGCTGGCGGCAGGTGGCGTCATCCAGACCCAAGTCGACCAAGGCTTGGCGCGTGTCGTTGTAGGCCTTGCCACTGGCCATCAGGCCGAGTCGGTCGTTCGGGCCTTCAATCGCGTTGTAGTTGAGCCGATTCGCGCGGATGTAGGCGAGCGCCGCATACCATTTGTAGTCAAACAAACGCTGCTCTTGCTCCAGCGGCGCGTCGGGCCAGCGAATGTGCACGCCACCCGGCGGCATGACAAAGTCAGTTGGCAGCTTGATCTGCACACGATCAGGATCAATCAAAGCGCTGGCAGATGACTCGACGATTTCCTGAATCGTTTTCATGCTGGCCCAGACGCCGGCGTAGCGGCTCATGGCGAGCGCGTGCAGGCCCAAGTCCAAAATTTCCTGCACACTTGCCGGAAAAAACACCGGCAATCCGCAAGCCTTGAAGATGTGGTCGCTCTGGTGCGCAGCGGTCGAGCTTTTGGCGACGTGGTCGTCGCCGGCCACTGCCAGCACGCCGCCCCAAGGCGTGGTGCCCGCCATGTTGGCGTGCTTGAAAACGTCCGAGGTGCGGTCAACGCCCGGACCCTTGCCATACCAAATGCCAAACACGCCGTCGTATTTGTTGGTGCCCGGTGGCGCAAACCCCAGCTGCTGCGTGCCCCAGACGGCGGTAGCCGCAAGCTCTTCATTCACGCCCGGCTGAAAGACGATGTTTTGTGCTTTCAGGTACTTCGAGGCCTTCCACAAAGCCTGGTCGTAACCGCCCAAAGGGGAACCGCGATAACCGGAAATGAAGCCGGCGGTGTTCTTGCCCTGCTGCTGGTCACGCAGACGCTGCAACATTGGCAGCTTGACCAAGGCTTGCACCCCACTCATGAAGGCGTAGCCATAGTCAAGCGAATACTTGTCGTCGAGGGTGACCGTTTCCAGCGACTTGCGGATGTGCTCAGGCAGCGGTGCGTTCATGGCGGTATCTCCATATTATTTAAATTTTTATACCGACAAAGTGTAGGCGGCAGACTAGGATAAGTCTTTGCGTTTTGTGCCCTATTTAAGCTATCCTACGCAAGATCCTTTCTTGAATAGACAGTTTATGCAAACACTTGATAAATTTGACGTGGCCATACTGAAAGAGCTGCAAACAGACGCTCGCCTGACCAATGCCGAGCTGGCTTCACGCATCGGGCTGTCCGCGGCGCCCTGTTGGCGCCGCGTGCGTGCGCTCGAAGAGTCGGGCTTCATCACCGGTTACCGCGCTGAAATCAACCGCCAAAAAATCGGTCTGGGCGTGCTGGCCTTTGTGCGCATCGACGCCGAACGCAACACTGGTGAAGCCACCCGAGAGCTAGAAGACGCCATCCGCCAACTGCCCGAGATCGTCTCTTGTCATTACATCAGCGGCACAGGCACGTTTGAGTTGCAGGTGGTTGCGCGCGACTTAGAGGCGTTCAGCAAATTCGCGCTGCAAAGCATCATCAACTTGCCCAACGTCAAAGACCTGCACACCAGCTTTTCGCTGGGCGAAGTGAAAGCCGGCGGAGCGCTGCCGCTGGGGCATTTGGGGCATTCAAAGCATTGAAAAGAACTCACCTCCGGGACAGCCGGTGTGCGGCGATGCCCTGAAAAAGTCAGGCAAACCCCCTCTGGACAGCCTTATTCCAAAGGCGCAAGGTGGCCTTCATGATGGATCGGAAGCCCGCAACCACATTGACAGTCGACTTGCACGCGACTTCAGGCGAGTGCTCAGTCAAGGCGATGGCCGAGAAAGTGCTGAGCAAAACGCTGGCGCAGTTCCTTTGCCATCTGACTGCGTTGCGCGGCTCAGATGATCCAGAGGCGGTGCATCAAGCGCGGGTGGCTTGGCGACGTTTTAAAACTGGCTTGCGGTTGTTCAAACCAGCGTGGCATGAGTTTGAGCCTGCGAAGCCTTCGCTGACCCCTTTGAAGCCGCTGTTGCAGGGCTTGGGTGCCCTGCGCGATCTGGATGTGGTCCTCAACGAGACGCTGCCTCAGTGGCATCGCACTTACATTGACCGTGGCCTTAAAACCAGGTCAGCGCAGGCCCGCCGCCGAAGAGATTGGCGGCAGATGAGCCAAGCCTTGCAACGCTTAGCTGACGAGCACCGCTGCTTGGTGCGCAGCGAACTTGAGCGGCCCGCCGCGGTGGCCGCTTTGTTGGCGCTGACGACATGGGTCGATGGCTTGTCAAAGGTGTCCGTGGGAGAGACCGCCGCAACGGTCACGCTGCAGCACTGGGCCCGGCGACGCCTAGCCGACTGGCATGCCCATTTCAAGGCGGTATTTAAAATCGGTCGCCACAGGTCCAACCCAGAGCGACAACACCGCACACGCATTCTGTCCAAGCGCTTGCGCTACGGTGTGGAGTCGTTGGGTTTCTTGCTGCCCGCGAAGCGGAGCAGGCGTTGGCGACAGCAGGCGATGGAGGTGCAAACCAAGCTAGGTGCTGCACGTGATCTGCTGCAAGCCTGCACGCTGGCCGCCAGCGTGGCGGCGGATGACGGCATTCTTCAGTTCTTGCAGCACGTGGCAGATCAGGCGACAGCTCAATCGAGCTGAACCGTCGACAAGTCAAAGGACTTGGGCGGAAAAGCCAAGTCCATTTTTTCAAGCGTGTGCACCAGCAGCTCTGCCAAAAACAAGTCGCGGTAGCGTTTGGAGTCAGCCGGGATCACGTACCAGGGCGCGTTAGCGCTGCTGGTGGCCGCCATGGCCTCTTGGTAGGCTTCCAAGTAGTCGGGCCACAACTGACGGTCTGAAAAGTCCGAGGCTTGGAGCTTCCATTGTTTCAGGGGGTCGTTGAGCCGGGCTTGCAGGCGCTTTTTTTGTTCTTGCTTGGAGATGTGCAAGTAGCACTTCAAGACCGTGACGCCTTGGTCATGCAACAGGGCTTCAAAGTTGGCAATGTGTTGGTAGCGCTTGAGCCAGACGGATTTGTCAATCCAGCCACGCACCCGCGGCACTAACACGTCCTCGTAATGACTGCGATTGAAAATCGCCATCTCGCCGAGCGCCGGTGCTTTGCGGTGAATCCGCCATAAAAAGTCGTGGCGCTGTTCTTCTTCGCTGGGCACGCCAAAAGCCTCGGCGCGAACGCCCAAGGGGCTCACATGCGAAAACACGCTGCGTATGCTGCCGTCCTTGCCGGCGGTGTCCATGCCTTGCAACACCAGCAGCAAGCCCTTGCTTTTTCCGGCGTGCAGCATCAACTGCAGTTTTTCGAGCTTCTCGGCAGCTTTTTGAAACAGTTCCGGCCACTCGTCGTTTTCAGCGTCTTTAGACGTTTCTGAGTCTGTCGGCAAAGTGGCCATATTTTTGAGCTGGAAGGCGTGATCGGCTTTGACGCGCCATGCGGAAAGTTCAATGTGGGTCATGGGGCTTGAGCAGTCGTTGCCGATGAATGTCGGCGGGGTTTCAAGATGTGTTGAATGTACCCATCACAGCGGTAAACGCCAAACGGCCCCTGCTTTACCGGTACTTTGCCCCGTCGCAACGACGCCTGTCACGAGAGCCTTGTAAAGTTCAGCCTATGCCAAAATCCGCATCCATGATTTCTTCTGCTTCCAAACCGTTAAATTTTCTCAAGCGCTGGCGCTACGCACTGTTTGCGTTGGTGCTGTTGGGGCTGGCTGCAGGCGTCAAACTGTACTTTTTCCCGGCCAATAAAGCACCGGCTTACGTGACCGCCGCAGCGGCATTGGCAGACATCGAACAATCGGTGTTGGCCACCGGCACTTTGCAGGCTTTCAAGCAAGTCAGCGTGGGCGCACAGGCATCGGGGCAGATCAAGACCTTGAATGTGGCGCTGGGTGAGAGCGTCAAAAAAGGCCAACTGATTGCTGAGATCGACGCCATGAAGCAGCAGAACGACTTGCGCAACACGGAGGCGGCTTTGCTGAGTGCCGAGGCGCTGCTGGGGTCGAGTCAGGCCTCGCTCAAGCAGGCCGAGTTGAGCTTTCGACGGGAAAAAGAGTTGCTGGCGGCGGATGCGAGTTCGCGCCAGACGTATGAGCAGGCCGAGGCCAACCTGGGCACCAGCCGCGCAGATGTGAAAACCTCGGAGGCGCAAATTGCCCAGGCTCGCATCGCGGCAGACACCGCGCAAGTGAACTTGAGTTACACGCGCATTTTGGCGCCCATGGACGGCGTTGTCGTGGCCCTGGTGGCGCAGCAGGGGCAAACCGTCAATGCCAACCAAAACGCCCCGGTCATCATCAAGCTGGCGATGCTGGACACCATCACCGTCAAGGCACAGATTTCAGAAGCGGATGTGGTGCGCGTCAAGCCCGGCCAGAAGGTTTACTTCACTATTTTGGGCGCGCCCGAAAAACGCTACTACACGACCTTGCGAAACGTGGAGCCGGCACCCGATACGATCGTCACCGACACCGCGACCACCGTCAATACCGCCACGGCGATTTATTACAACGGGCTGCTCGATGTGCCGAACCCGGATGGTTTGCTGCGTATTTCGATGACGGCGCAGGTTTACATCGTGCTGAACGAAGCCAAGGGCGTCATCACCATTCCTTCCGCCGCGATCGAGCAATCCGGTCGGCGCGGTGCGGCCAGCGTGCGCGTCGTGAATGCCACGGGGAAAGCTGAAAAACGCGACGTCAAAGTGGGTGTTAACAACAACGTGAATGCGGAAATCCTCGAGGGCTTGGCGGTGGGCGACAAGGTCGTGCTGAGTGAAGCAGCAGCGCCCGGTAGTCAGCCGGCACAGCGGCAGCCTCCCCGCATGCGGTTTTAATGACTGATGTTGTGAACGCCACGGCGACCGCCAACGGCGCGCCCGCGCTGCTTGAACTGCGCGGCTTGCAGCGCGACTTTCCAGCCGGCGAGGGCACGATCACCGTGCTCGCCGACATCAATATCGATATTCGCGCCGGCGAGATGGTCGCCATCGTGGGCGCGTCCGGCTCGGGCAAGTCGACGCTGATGAACATTCTCGGCTGCCTCGACAAACCGACGGCGGGCACGTACCGCGTAGCGGGACGGCCAATCGCCGAGCTAGGGCCGGACGAATTGGCTGAACTGCGGCGCGAACATTTCGGGTTTATTTTTCAGCGCTACCACTTGCTGGGCGACTTGAGTGCGCTGAGCAATGTGGAAGTGCCGGCGGTGTATGCCGGCCGCGATCGGCAGTCGCGCCACGAACGCTCGACCGCGCTGCTGACACGACTTGGCATGGCAGACAGGCTGGAGCACAAGCCTGGCCAGTTGTCGGGCGGACAACAGCAGCGCGTGAGCATTGCGCGCGCGCTCATGAATGGTGGCAACGTGTTGCTGGCCGACGAGCCGACCGGCGCCCTTGACACGCACAGCGGCGCCGAGGTGATGAAGATTTTGATGGAGCTGCATGCTGAGGGCCACACCATCATCATCGTCACGCACGACATGCAGGTGGCCTCCAACGCCGAGCGCATCATTGAGCTGAGTGACGGCCGCGTGGTGGCCGATCGAATGACCCGACCGGAGGCCGCGAAAGCCGCCCCTGCGTTGAAACCGGTGGCCAGCAGCAGCGGCCGCTGGCAAGCCGGGCGTGACCGTTTTAGCGAGGCTTTCCGGATGGCCGTGTTGGCCATGAACGCACACCGCTTGCGGACGTTTTTGACGATGCTGGGCATCATCATCGGCATCGCCTCGGTGGTTTCCGTGGTGGCGTTGGGCGAAGGCTCGCGCCAGCAGATTCTGAAAAGCATCAGCGCCATTGGCACCAACACCATTGAGATTTTTTCGGGCAGTGGTTTTGGCGATAGACGCGCCGGTCGCGTGCGCACTTTGGTGCCGAGCGACGCGGCGGCGCTGGCCGAACAAAGTTATGTCGACAGCGTCACGCCGACTTTGTACACCACGGTCACGCTGCTACACGGCAACATCGCGCTGACCGGCACCGTCAACGGCGTCGGCGAGCAGTACTTTCGCGTGCGTGGCGTGCAGATGGCGTTGGGTCGTCCTTTTGACGCCGACAGCGTGGCCAGCCTCGCGCAGGAAGTCGTGATCGATGACAACACGCGCAAGCAGCTCTTTCCAAACAACCCCGACCCGGTCGGCGAAGTCATCTTGATTGACCAGGTGCCCTGCCGCGTGGTCGGCGTGGCCAAGCGCAGCGACTCCGCCTTTGGCAATCCTGATTGGCTCAATGTGTGGATTCCATACACCTCTGCCATGAGCCGTGTGATCGGTCAAAACTACCTGCGCAGCATCACCGTGCGCATCAGCGACGATGTCTCGGCCGAAGTCGCCGAACAAGGCATCAACACCTTGCTGCGGCAGCGGCACGGGGTGGTGGATTTTTACGTGCTCAACACGGACACGATTCGCCAGACGGTTGAAAGCACCACAAAGACGATGACGCTGCTGATATCGGCCATCGCACTGATCTCGCTGATCGTTGGCGGCATCGGCGTGATGAACATCATGTTGGTGTCGGTGACCGAGCGTACCAGTGAGATTGGCGTGCGCATGGCGGTCGGTGCGCGGCAAGGCGATATCCGCCAGCAGTTTTTGATAGAAGCTGTGCTGGTGTGTTTGTTGGGCGGCTTGCTCGGCATTTTGTTGTCGCTGCTGATCGGCTGGGGTTTTGAGAAATCGGGCAGCAGCTTCACCATGGTCTATTCCACGCTGTCGATGGTGGTGGCCTTTGTCTGCTCAACGCTGATTGGTGTGATCTTCGGCTTCATGCCAGCCAACAATGCCGCGAAACTCAACCCGGTCGATGCACTGTCGCGCGAATGAACTCTGTGAAACCCATGATCCCGACGCCTGTAACTTTGACACTTCGCTGCATCCGTTTGACCACGGCGATCGGGGCTGCCTTGTTGGTGAGCGCTTGCGCTTCGACCTTCAACGGCCCTTACCAATCACCAGCGCTCACGATCCCGGCACAGTACAGCCAGGGCAATGCGGCGTCCGTCACTGGTGTCGCTGTACCCTCAGCGCCAGGCACACTCTGGTGGATGCGCTTCAACGACCCCGAACTCGACCGGCTGGTCGCCGAGGTCTTGCAGAGCAACAACAATCTAGCGGCGGCGGCGATTCGCGTGCGGCGCGCGCAATTGCTGGCGGGTCTGGCCGACAACAATCTGCAGCCGCGCTTCGGTGGCAGCGTCGGCACCGGCACCAGCCTGCCGCTGCAAGCTGGTGCGGTGAGTACGCCCAGCAGCAGCGTGTCACTAGGCGCAGCGTACGAAGTTGATTTGTGGAACCGGCTTGGCAGCCTGCGCGATGTGGCGCGCTGGGAAGCGCTGGCAACCGAGCAAGACCGGCAAAGCACCGCGCTGACGCTGGTCGCCACCACGGCGGCGCTGTATTGGCAAGTGGGATTCTTGAATCAACGCTTGGCGGCCAATGCGGAGAGCATTGCCTACGCGCAGACCACCTTTAACTTAGTGCAGGCGCAGTACCGCGCAGGTGCCGTGTCGGGCTTGGAAGTGGCCCAGGCGCAGCAGACGCTGGCCAGTCAACAGGCCAGCCAAAGCGCCTTCCAGCAGCTGGCGGTCGAAGCCCGCACGGCATTGGGGCTGTTGATGGATGGCCCGCCTGCCCCCGACCTGACGAACCCCACCACCTTACCCACTTTGGCGCTGCCCTTGGTTGACGCTGGCGTGCCTGCGGCCTTGCTGGGTCGCCGGCCTGATCTGCGTGCTGCCGAGCTGCGCTTGCGGGGAACATTCACCGGCATCGACGCGACCCGCGCCAGCTATTACCCGGCCTTCAGCCTGACGGGCAGCCTCGGCTCGTCCAGCGCTCAGCTGGGCAGCGTCTTGCAAAACCCGGTGGCTACGCTGGGCTTGGGCGTGACGCTGCCTTTCTTGCAGCGCACCGCCATGCAGCTGAGTATTCGCGTGTCCGAAACGCAATACGAAGAGGCCGTGGTGAATTTTCGGCAGACGCTGTACACCGCCCTCGGCGATGTTGAAAACGCTTTGTCATCGCGTCAGCAACTGGCGCAGCAAGGTGCGCGGCTGGAAGAAACGCTGCTGGGCGCGCGCACCGCCGAGAGACTCTACGAAGTGCGTTACCGTGCGGGCGCGGCCACCTTGATTCTGTGGTTGGATGCGCAAGAAAAACGCCGCACGGCGGACATCGCCCTCGCGACAAATCGATTGGCGCGCTTAAACAATCAGGTCACGGTTTACAAAGTCCTGGGTGGAGATACCGCTGTGGTGGTGCCTTGAGCTGATTGGGAAGTGTAAATAAGCAGGGTAAGCACGATAGAAATGTTGTCAGGGTCAGGTGGATCTAAACGCGTGATCAGTCGTCATTTCTCAGGAAAGGAAAGATCCTCATAACGAATTTGTATCGTTGACATCTCGAAGATGTATGACTTGTGTTTGAGCTTTGGTGGATATGCTTTGTTTAACAACTGCACCTGGCGCAAAATCAATGCGCCGGAAATCCTTTTTCGGAGGCACCATTGAACGCTCCTGACCTTGATCTTCGCTCCCGTTTCACCAGCGCCCGGCTAGGCCTCTTTCTCTTAGCGGCTGTCACCGGCGGTTGGCTGACCGCAGCACCAACTCATGCCCAATCCAATGTTTACCCTGACCGGCCTATCCGACTGGTTGTCCCGTTCCCGCCCGGCTCTGCGACCGATGTGGTCGCCAGACAGATTGCGCCCAAAATGGCCGAGTATCTTGGGCAAAACATCGTTATCGACAATCGGGCCGGTGCGAGTGGCGTCATCGGTGCCACCGCTGTCGCAAAAGCGACTGCAGACGGATACACGCTTTTGTTCGGTACAGCGCCGACCAATGCGATTGCGCAGAGTTGGAATAAGAACCTGCCTTACGACGCAGTGAAGGATTTTGTTGCGGTGGCTGGTTTGACCACTGCTCCGTATGTGCTTGCTGTGACATCTACCCTGCCAGTACGCTCAGTCAAGGAGTTGATAGCCTATGCCAAATCAAAACCGGGCGAATTGAACTACGCGTCTTCGGGCAACGGCACTGGGGTTCACTTGGCGGGCGCGTTTTTCGGCACGAAGGCAGGTGTGGACACCAAGCATGTGCCATATAACGCGGCCGGTCCTATGAACGCGGACCTCGCCAGTGGCGCTGTGCATATGATTTTCTACCCGCATCAGGGACTCATACCGCTGATTCAGGCCGGCAAAGTTCGCGTACTAGCCACGACGGGCACTAAAAGACCCGTTCTTTTGCCCGAGTTGCCAACCTTACAAGAGCAAGGGCTGGCAGATTTTTCCTTGGCTTCATGGCAAGGTATCTACGCCCCGGCCGGCACGCCTTCCGATCGAGTCAACCGGTTGTATGAGGCTATTCGCAAGACAATGACGGAGGCAAAAGTGTCGGGCAATATCGCGCAGACTGGCAACACGGTTGAATTGTCAGACCCCACAGAGTTTGCTGCCTTTACCCGGCGAGAGATTGAAAAGTACCGGCAAATCATCCAATCTTCAGAAGCACTCAAGGCAGTACGCGAAGGTCTTGATCAATAAAGGTTTTACGACCGTCACTGGCCATGGGGCGACAAGCGCATCACAATTTCAAACTCAATAGTTAAAGTTATTTTTTAACAGGACTTGAAATAGGCGCAGAAACTAAACCTGCCTCTTGGTCCTGAAGATCTAGTCTTAGCGGTTTGCGCTTGGCAGTCATGATTGCGCCGGGCCATGCATGATGTTCAACAATATGCGGGAGGCTCTCTGCGATCAATTCTGCGATGGCTTTAGGCGCGTTAGACAGCGCGCCTTTATTCGAGCGCACGAAACAGATCTTGCGGCGCAGTTCTGGGTGTACTACCCGGGCCGCGAAGATGAGCCCCTCTCGTATCTCCGTGGCAATGCTGGAGCCGGACAATATGGTGAAACCAGCGCCGCTCAGCGCGACAGCTTTGCGTACCGCAACTGAATCGATTTCCGCGGGTACGTGAAGTTTGATTTTTTTGACGCGCGCGACCCGCTCCATTTCTTCACGGAAAGCGTTTGAGCGTGCCGCGAGATAGATGGGTACTCCTGCGAGATCGGTGAAATCGATCTCCTTCAGATCAGCTCTGCCAAAGTGTTGTTCGGCACTTCGTAGATTGCCGACAACAAACAAGTCTTCCGAAAAAAGGTTGATTGACTGAACCCCCGCTCCGCTGTCGATCGCATAAGAAAAAACAAAGTCTACCGATTCGGCACGGATCAGTGTCGGAATGTCACCGCTCATCACCTCGCGAATTCGAAGATGTACGCGCGGAAAGCGTTTCGCTGCTAGATCGAGCAATGGCAATGCCAGCACCGAGCCCAGTGTCTGGGAAAATCCGATCGTGACGGTTCCCTGCGGTTCGGAGTTGCTGGCCTGCAATCGTTCGCGACGGGCTCGTACATCGGCTAAGAGCGCGCGGCTCTCTTCGGCAAGCTGTTCGCCAAACTCGGTGAGTCGCACTCCTTGAGGTCCTCGGGCAAAAATTTCCCTGCCAAATTCCTCTTCCAGCAGACGCATCTGGAGGCTCATGGCCGGTTGTGCGACATGTAATTCTGCAGCGGCGCGCGTGACCGAGCCGAATTCGGCAACGGTCACGAAATAACGCAATCGTCTCAAGTCAAAACTGTTGCTCATAGTGAAGTACCTAGAAAGTCATGCTTGTGGAACGTGGTCTTGACGGGGTCGTTTCTATCGTATTCGAAACCCGGTAAGGGACTATAAGAACGTGGTATGCGCCCCATACAAAAGCGGTATTTCCTCCCGCGATTCAGCCGATGCTACGATCCCGAAAAATAATGAATTAGCCCTTGTTTTACACGTGAGGAGTTTAACCATGCTCGAAGTCAGAAGGGTAGGAAAATCACTTGGGGCCGAAATCTTGGGAGTGAACCCAGCCGTGCCATTGACCTCGTTTGAAATAGAAAAAATCGAGCAGGCGTTTGTCGATCATCTCGTCCTCCGTTTTCGTGACGCACCGATGAGCGTTGTTCAATTGCGCGACTTCGGCGTCCAGTTCGGACCCTTGCGGCAGCACATAGCCAAGAGTTATCGGAATCACGAAGTTCCTGAAGTCGTTGTCATGACCAATCAAGACGCACAAGGCAATTTTGATGCGGTTGGCGCGGGTCGTGGGGTGGGCTGGCACTCGGATGGCACGTTCGAAGCCCTTCCACCGAAAGCAACGGTGCTGCATGCTGTTGCAGTGCCAGACCGGGGCGGCAATACGATATTTGCCAATATGTACATGGCGTACGAATCGATGCCGGCAAAATTGAAAGAACGTATTGAGAACATGAATGCCATCTTCCGATTGCGAGGCCGCAAGCAGAAGACGCAAGGTATTGTGACTGCGGAAGATTTGAAGAAGATGACCGACGTGACCCATCCTGTCTGTCGTGTACACCCTGTATCCGCCAAAAAATCAATTTTTGTGAACCCGCACCATACGCTCTGCATGGCCGATGTGGCCGATGAAGAAAGCGAAGCCTTGCTGGAAGAAATTTTTGCGTGGTGCACCCGTGAAGAATTTCAATGGGAGCAGGAGTGGCGTGCCGCAGATACGGTGATGTGGGAAAACCGCAGTGCGTGGCACACCGGACGTCTCGATTATCCGCAGGACCAGCTGCGCCACTTTTTTCGCACGACGATTTGCGAGCGGGATGGCGATGGAATTCTGCCTCACTAGCCATATAAGGGCGACACATGCGAATCAATAAACTCAGGCAGCGTTGGGCACAGGGCGAAGTAGCGTCGTGCCTGTGGGTTGACATAGGCTGGCCAATCTCGGTTGAGGCACTAGCTCGGCTGCCTTACGATTCATTCACCCTTGATTTGCAACACAGCTTAATAGACCGCGGGACCGCGGTTCAGGTATTGCAGGCGCTTTCCTTGGGCGGTGGTGCCCCGCTGGTCAGGGTCTCTCAAAATGACCCCGCAGAAATTGGTTTCGTCCTGGATGCGGGTGCCTATGGTGTGATTTGCCCTCAAATCGAGACGGCACAAGATTGCAAGCGTTTTGTCGATGCCTGTAGATATGCGCCAGAAGGCCGTCGAAGTTGGGGGCCTACGCGCGGCTTGATGTATGGCGGCGCCGACTATTTCAAAGGCTACAAAGATAACGTGGTCACGGTTGCCCTGATCGAAACCGTGAAGGGCGTGGAAAACATGCGTGAAATCGCAGCCACACCTGGTCTTGACATGCTCTATGTGGGTCCGAACGATCTCTCTATCGATTACGGCGGTGAGCCGACGTATATCGCAACGGATCCACGTGTCCTCAAGGCGATGGAGTTGTCGATCGAGCTCGCGCGTGAGTATTCGATCACTTCCGGAACTTATGCCGGTTCTGTCGAGGTGGCTCGCGCTGCCGTGGCGAAGGGCTACAACTTGGTTTCTGTTGGCTATGCGTCCAAGATCATGGTCAAAGCCGCAAGCGAGCTCTTTGTACAAGTATTTCCGCAAACAGCAGCATCGCAATGAGCGCAAATGAGTAGCGAAGGAGAACTGCATTGAATTTTTCCGAAACTCAGGCGGCCACTTTGTGGCTTGCTGATGATTTGAATGCTGATCAGTCATGGATTTTCCAGATTGACGACAAGGCCCGAGCACACCTTTCGCAAATGGTCAAAAAGGTATTCGATCCGGACAAGACGTTGTTCGACTACGCGCACGCTGATTTTGATCTTGGCCCGGCGGCGCCTGTGATCACCGCCGCTTTCAACGAAGCAAAACACGCGCGTGGACTGTCCTTGATTCGCGGGCTTCCGAGGACGGACCTAAATGAGAAAGAGTTCCGGCTGCTCTCTTGGGCTATCGGTCAAAACATGGGCGTAGGTCGCCCGCAGGGCAAGAGTAGTCAATATATGTCCGAGGTGCGCAATGTCGGCACCGATTACCGCAGCGCTACCGGTCGGGGCTACTCGTCGAGCGCGAAGCTCGATTTCCATACCGATTCTTGCGACGTTGTCGGCTTGAGTTGCTACAACCAAGCGATTTCCGGCGGCATGAGCATGGTCACGAGTTCCACCAGTGCCTATCTGGCCATGCAGCGAGAAGTGCCGGAACTGCTTGAATGGCTGCACGTACCGGTCCATTTCAGCAGACAAGGAGAGCATGCTTCGGACGAAACACCGTCCTACCCGCATCCTATTTTCGATGTTGCCGAAGGGCGACTCTTCAGTCGCTGGAATCGCAATCGCGTGACTGCCGGACAGAAACTCGAGGGCGTGCCGCAAATTGGCGTGAAACATCTAGAAGCGCTGGAATGGTTCGACGCCTTGCTACGGCGTCCGCAACTCATGTACACGATGTATTTGCAATCGGGCGACATGCAGCTTCTCAACAGCCATGTGAACCTGCACGCGCGCACAGATTTTGTAGATCACGAGGAGGCCGACAAGAAGCGCCTGCTGTTCCGGCTCTGGCTTTCTACTCCGGACAGCGCACGTCTGCCGGAGAGTTGGCGGGTCCAGTACCGCGATGTGGCGCCGGGCACGGTCAGGGGGGGCATTTTTGGTCACCAATACGACGACGTCTGCCGTGCATTCGAACAGCGTCAGGCCAAAGCTGTTGGCATGAAGCAGCCGCAGCGAGTCAGCTGATGTCTTCATATGAAAGTCCGGCGATGACAACAACGTTGCGTTCAGCGCTCTCTACCGGCGAGATCGTCGTGGCTCCAGGCTGTTACGACGCGCTCTCCGCGTTGATGATCGAGCGTGCCGGTTTCTCTGCGGCATATTTGTCGGGCGCTGCGCTGGCCTATACGCGCTTTGGCCGGCCGGACATCGGGTTGATCAGTTTGTCCGAGGTGGTGGATACCGTGTCGGTCATTACCGAGCGCACATCCATACCGCTTATCGTCGACGGCGACACCGGCTTTGGCAATGCTCTGAATGTGCAGCGGACGATGCGCTTGTTCAGCAGGTGTGGCGCACAGGGCATGCAACTAGAAGACCAGACCATGCCAAAGCGCTGTGGGCATTTAGCTGACAAAACACTCGTCACTTGCGGCGAGATGGTTGGCAAGATCAAGGCGGCGTTGGATGCGCGCAGCAACCCGGACTGCTTAGTCATCGCGCGAACAGATGCCATCGCAGTCGAGGGCTTTGAAGCGGCCCTCGATCGTGCAGAGGCTTATCTCACTGCGGGCGCAGAAGTGCTTTTCATCGAGGCACCCCGCAACGATGAAGAGTTGGCTGCGGTTTGCGCTCGCTTCAAGGGGCGTGTACCGCTGTTGGCCAACATGGTTGAAGGCGGTAAGACCCCTGTCAAGTCATCTGCGGAGCTCAAGGCGCTCGGCTTTTCGTTGGTCATTTTCCCGGGTGGCACTGTCCGCGCGCTTGCGCACACTTTGTCCGGCTACTTAGATTCTCTCAAGGAACATGGGACGACGCTGCCGTGGCGCGATGCAATGTACGACTTCACCAAATTGAATCAGCTGGTGGGGACGCCAAAAATGCTTGAACTGGGCAAGAGTTACGAGCCCAAAGATTGATACGGTACGGCTTAAAAAACGACTTTTAAATACAGGAGACTGAAACATGAACGATAAAACTGCAACCTTACTGAGCGTTGGTGACTTGATGCTGTGCATGCCCGATCCAGATTCATATTTCGCGATGGTGACACCGACGTTGAAAGAGGCGGATGTTGTTGTTGGTCAGGGCGAGATTATCTTCACGGACCGACCCGTCAAGTCGTATTCTGAGGCGATGTTCCCACCCAGCGATCCAGTGGGCATGAAGGCTATCGCCAATGCAGGATTCAACGTCATCACTCTGGCAACAAACCATATTTGGGATTCGGGAATTCCCGGCGTCGAGGACACCCTGAACGGCTTCAAAGACCTTGGCGTTAAGGTGACTGGCGGTGGCATGACTCTTGCAGAAGCTAGAACGCCGGCGATCATTGAGCGCAAAGGATCGAAATTCGGTTTTTTGAGCTACAACTGCGTCGGACCCAAGGAATCTTGGGCCACATCGGAAAAGCCTGGTTGCTCATATGTTCGTGTCATAACGCATTACGAAATGCAGACGGTTCAGCCTGGCGTTAAGCCGGCGATTTACACGTTTGCCGAGCCCTCCAGTTTGAAGGCCATGCAAGACGATATTCGCAAGCTACGCGAGCTGGTTGACGTCGTCGTGGTGTGCTTGCATAAGGGGCTCGTTCATACGCCAGTGACGCTGCTTGATTACGATCAAGAAATTCCCTACGCAGCCATCGACGCTGGTGCAGATGTCATCATGGGTACGCACCCGCACATCCTGAAGGGGATCGAAATTTACAAAGGCAAGGTTATCTTCCACAGCCTGTGTAATTTCGTCACACCCAACAAGATACTCACCAGCTATGGCGCTACCAGTGACGTTGCCAAGGAATGGGCCATCAAACGCAAGGACCTTTTCGGTTTCGACCTTGATCCCGAATACCCGACTTACCCTTTTCACACAGAAGCCAAGTACAGCGCGGTTGCCAAGCTTGTCGTTGAGAGCGGCAAGATCAAGCGCGTCAGCTACCTGCCACTGCTGATCAACAAGCAGGCTCAGCCGGAGTTTCTCAAGAAAGATAGTCGCGGGCAGGAAGTTTTCGACTACATGGAGAAGATCACGAAGGCGGCCAAGTTGAACGCCACCTTCAGTTGGGATGGCGACGAAATCGTCGTCCACGGCGGCGATTGCGACTAAGCACGAGCATGTGTTTATTGCTTAAAAGGGCCGTTGCAAGTACGCTGGTCGTGCTCGGCCTCACCGTCCAGGCTCAGGAATTTCCCACCCGACCTGTGCGGATCATTGTGCCGACGTCAGTGGCCACCACATCAGACTTGGCGGCTCGCTTTATCGCGGAACGTATGAGCCGAGAACTCAATGTGAGTGTCATCGTCGAGAACAGGCCCGGCGCCAACGGAATTCTGGGGGTGACTGAGTTTCTTGCGGCACCGCATGACGGCCACACGTTGCTGCTGACCAATTCCAGCCTTTATGCCAACCCGGCCCTTTATAAGAAACTGCCATACGACCCTGTCAAAGATTTCCGTATTCTGCTGGGGGTTAACCAAGTCTTCCTTATTTTGGTGGCCTCCCCGAGTTTCAACGTCCAGTCGGTTAAGCAGTTGGTGGAATATGCAAAGGAAAAATCGCACTTGGTTACCTTTGCATCTGCCAGTGTCGGCAGTGCGACGCACACGGGCCCAGAACTCTTTGCAAGCCGTGCCAACATCAAATTGCGGCATGTCCCCTACAAGGGGGGGGCGCAAGCTATTTCAGATGTGGCTGCTGGGCATGTGGATATTGCCATGACGGCGGTGCCTACCGCTGCACCGCTTGTCGCCGCGGGCAAGCTCAAGGCGCTGGCTGTCACGGGGCCGCATAGGTCGGCCTTGTTGCCGGATGTTCCGACCCTGCTGGAAAGTGGTATTTCGGGCGCAGAGGTCACTTCAAGGCAGGCGATTGTTGCCGCGGCTGATATTCCTGAGTCAGTCGCCGCAAAATTGACCGCAGTGATTTCTAAAATTCTCAATACGCCGGATTACGCTAGGTTTCTGGCCGCCAACGGCATCGAGAAGGAACCCTTGCCGCCGGAAGCCTACTCGAAAATTGGCGCTGATGAATTAAAACGCTGGACCGAGATGGTCAATATTAGCGGTGCCAAGTTCGATTGAAATGAACATCAATCTCGGAACGCATTATGGAGGGCCATAGATGGGGTTTACATGTCGTCTCGCCAAAGGCCGCAGCGGCGTTGGCTTGATGAGCAAAGAGCCAAGCTAATTTATCAACCAACTAGAAAAGGATATGGTTCAGTCTTTTGTAAGGTATTGAGTCAACGAACAAGTGCAGTGACGAGAAGCAGGTCCGGTGGTGCGAGGCTTAGGTAACCTGACGAATCAAGCAACATCGGCCTGATATCAAAAGGGACGGTCGCTGATTTCTTCACAGCACAACATGCGTTTTTCTCACTACCCGGAAGGCTTCCATATGAGAAATCATGTCCATCATCCGTCCCTTTATATTGATACTGAGTCTGCTCGCTACCGCTGTTTACGCACAGAGCAATTATCCAAACCGTCCTATACGCATCATTGTGGCGGTGACGCCCGGTGGAACCAGCGACCTCATCGCTCGTGGAATTGCCAAGGAGATGTCTGAGGATCTCGGGCAAATCGTTGTTATCGAAAACCGCCCGAGCGCCAGCAGCCTAGTGGGGACCCAGTTGGCCGCCAAGGCCGCGCCGGACGGGTACACACTCTTGCACATGGCGAATACCTTTGCGGTCGTTCCCTCACTGCTCGCCAAGCCAGGTTACGACGTTAAAGATTTTGTCGGGATTAGTCTGACCGGGATAGTGCCGAAGATTCTGAGTGTGAGCCCAACGGTACCGGTGTACTCTGTGGAAGAGTTGGTTGCCTTCGCACGATCAAAACCTGGTCAAGTAACGTATGCGAGCGCCGGGCTGGGTGGAACGGGGCACATGTCGGCAGAGTTGTTTAGCAACCAGCTTGGACTCAAGATGATTCATGTTCCCTACAAAGGTGCTTCACAGGCCATTACAGACCTCATTGGTGGACAGGTCATGATGATGTTCGATGAAATGACTTCCTCGATGACACATGCGCGCAGTGGTCGGATCCGGCCGTTGGCCGTGACCAGCATGACGCGTTCCCCTTTGCTGCCGAATATACCGACAGTGGACGAAGCCGGAGTGAAGGGATTCGAGGACAGCACATTCACCGGCCTGATGGCGCCGGCGGGCACGCCGGTGGAAATACTGAACCGTCTCAATGCTTCGGTCCAAAAGGCCGTGCTACAGCAGGCGTTGCGCGCGCGCTTTCTGGAAGTTGGCGTTGAACTCGTGGCCAGCCCGTCGCCGGAGGACTTCAACAATTACGTCCGCCGGGAATTCGAGAAGAAGGCGAAGCTTATTCGCGAAGGCAAGATCAGGATTGAATGAGAGCTTGGTCTTGGCGATGAATCCGGGTAAATATCAAGTGTTTGATTTCATCATCATCGGTGGCGGCTCGGCCGGATGTGTGCTTGCTAATCGACTGTCAGCGAACCCGACTGTTTCGGTGTGTCTGCTCGAAGCGGGTCCGCGCGACAGCAGCCCACTCATTCATGTGCCATTGGCCATGCCGGCGCTCTTCAACCATCCCGTCATGAACTGGCGCATGAATACCGTGCCACAAACGGGGGCCGGTCATCGCAGCATCTATGTCCCTCGCGGCAAGGTACTCGGGGGCACGAGCGCGCTCAACGGCATGGTCTACCAACGCGGCCATCCCAGCGACTACGATGACTGGGCGAAGGCCGGCAACCCAGGTTGGTCTTTCAAGGACGTGATGCCATACTTCCTTAAATCCGAAAACAATGAAATTTGGAAAAATTCGCCCTTTCATGGTGTCGCCGGACCCTTAGTCGTCACTGACCTGAAGACCCGCAGCCGGACCACCGAGCGGTTTATAGCGGCAGGCGAGTCGCTGGGTTATTTGCGTTGTGAGGATTTCAATGCAGACAATCCTGAGGGCTTCGGTTACCGGCAGGTGACGCAGCGCAATGGTTTGCGTATGTCCGTTGCCCGGGCCTATCTCACGCCGGTTAAGCATCGTCAGAACCTTGTCATCGTCACGGGTGCGCTAGTGGATCGGGTCACGTTCGAGGGCCGCCGTGCGACAGGTGTGCGTTTCTTGCAAGATGGCGTTTGGCAGGCCTTTGAAGCGCGGCGAGAAGTGTTGTTGTCGGCGGGTGTCTTCGGTTCGCCGCAAATTCTTCAGCGCTCTGGCATCGGTGCTGCCAACGAGCTGCGGGCTTTGGGCATCAGCGTCGTGCACGATCTGCCGGGCGTCGGCGAGAACTTGCAGGACCATGCAGCGATTTCGCTTTCTTACGATACAGATAATATCGAGCCGTACGGCCTGTCTTGGAAGGTCGCGCCTCGGCTTGCATGGGATGGCATCCAGTATCTGTTTTTCCGACGCGGGCTCATTTCAAGCAACGTACTTGAGGGCAACGCCTTCATTCGCACCCATCCTGCACTGAGCCGACCGGATATTCAGTTCAGCTTCATGCCCGCTCGCCGCAATCCTCAGCGCAATGTGGGCTTTGGCCATGGCTATGCCATGTCGACCGTTGTTCTCCGGCCTTATAGCAGAGGCTCCGTGCAACTGATCACTAAGGCAGCAGACGAACAACCACGAATCGACTTGGGACTCTTGAGCGATGAACGCGACGTGCAACTGATCCTACGGGGATTAAAGCTCGCTCGTCGTGTTCTCAATTCAGAGCCTTTCGCCCTCTACAAAGGGAGGGAGTCACTCCCTGGAGCTGCAGTGACCGACGATCAAGCTCTGATTGAATTCATACGCAACAACTGCGGAACAACTTTCCACCCAGTGGGCACTTGCGCCATGGGCTCTGGTCCGAATCATGTTGTCGATGCCCGGCTGGCGGTGCATGGCATTGAGGGCTTGCGCGTGATCGATGCGTCGATCATGCCGACGCAGATTGGCGGCAATACCAATGGCCCAACTGTGATGATTGCCGAAAAAGCGGCAGACTTGATTCTTGCATCGGGTTAGCCTGCATGGGTCTGATTTGGCATCGAGGACTTGAACTCACGAGAACCCATTTTGAAGGATGACGGTATGGCCATTAAAAACAAAACAGCAGGAGTTCTACAAGAATTAGTACTTGGGCCATTGCTTCTCATTGACAACAAGTGGGTAGGTGCGCGTGATGGTGCGACATTTGACCGTCGCAGTCCTTATGACGGATCGATTGTGGGAACTTATGCGGATGCGACTCAAGACGACATACTTGCGGCAATCAAGTCAGCTCGACAGGCTTTCGACGATGGGGAGTGGCGCAGAACATCGTCACGCGATCGCGCTGGCGTATTGATGCGTGTCGCGACGGCGATCCGTACCAATGCCGATGCACTGACTGCGATGGTGATTCGCGAGGTCGGGCAGCCTGGACAGCGCGGCACGGTGCTTCGCGCCGCCGAAATGCTGGACTACTATGCGCACTTGATCATGGATCGGCGAGATGAAATGGTGGGTGATCAGGATCCCCATGCAATAGGGCTGATCGTTAAGGAACCAGTCGGCGCGGTCGGTGTGCTGACTAATTGGAATTCGCCGATGTCTCTGGCGCACAAGGGTTGTCCAGCGTTGGCCGCGGGTTGTAGCGTCGTGCTCAAACCTTCCCACCTAACGCCGGGAACGGCTCTGGCAATAGGACGTTTTTTCGTTGAGGCTGGCTTGCCGCCCGGCGTTTTGAATATCGTCACCAGTGCCCGCGATGATGGTGTGATGGCCGGGCAGACGATGGCCGGCAGCCCGTTGCTTGACATGATTGCCTTCACGGGTTCCAGTGTGAATGGTCGCAAGGTGATGGCTGCCTGTGCAGCCAACCTGACACGTGTTTCACTGGAACTTGGTGGTAAATCCCCACACATTATTTTTCCCGATGTGCGCTCCATCGATGAAGCTGTGGAAGCGGCGTTCCTAGGCATCACCACGCTGGCGGGGCAAGCTTGTCAATCTGGCTCTCGTCTGTTGGTGCATGAATCGATTCGAGCTGAAGTGGTGGCCAAGCTGAAGCAGAAATTTGAATCGGTCCAGCTAGGGGATCCGCTTGATCCAGCGACAACAATGGGGCCTATGGTGAGCGCTGCTCACCAGGAACGGGTTATTTCTTATATTGAGAGCGGGAAACTCAGTGCACAACTGGTGACGGGTGGGGGAAGGCCCACGAGCGCGGCGTTAGCGGGTGGGCATTTCGTGCTCCCGACGTTATTCGATGGTGTCGATAACCACGATCTCATTGCGCGTGAAGAGATCTTTGGACCCGTTTTGGCCGTGATACCGTTTAAGGATGAAGCGGAGGCAGTGAGGCTAGCCAATGACACCATGTTCGGACTTGCCGCGGGCGTCTGGACCGAAGACATTCGCGTTGCGATGCGTGTTGCCAAGGCCATACGTAGCGGCACAGTATGGGTCAATGCCTTTCGCGAGTCGGGGCTGTGGACGATGCCTGCAGGTGGGTTCAAACAGAGTGGCATCGGTCGCGAACGCGGGCGCGAAGGTCTCGACGTGTTCCTCGAAACGAAGAGCATTCATTTGAAGTATTGACCACGGGAGCATGCATTTCAAACGGCATGATTGAGCGGTATTGCGCTTGACTTGTGAATCTCGCGGAGGTTTATTTCAAAAAAGTTATTCGCTAGGTGATCTTGAAAACCGTCCGCACCGTTTTTGAGCCCTTTTTCTCTTCAAAAACAGACCACTGCTTGATGCCTTTGACCAGAAAAGAAGTACTGACATCTTTCACCGGAATGCGGGCCGTTCGCTTAGCGGTGACCCAGTCCTGAACGTGCGGTAGCAACGGTCCTTCGACGCCGGTCGGGACCAGCAATTCTTTGTCACCTACTTTGCCTGCGGAGGTGACGGTGAGCTCGGTGGCTGGCATGTTGTCTTTCGATTGTTGGATGTGGCCCGCCCTCAGCGCGGCCACAAGACCCACAGTTTGAGGGGTTGGTTGACTTTGCTGGCCAGCGCGCCGGCTTCGACGCCCGTGCCGGCAAAGTAGTCTGCCCGCACCGCGCCCAAGATCGCGCTGCCGGTGTCTTGTGCCAGCACCAGTTTTTGCAATTGCACAGATGGGCCGTTGGAAGTCAGCCAAACGGGTGTGCCGTAGGGAATGCTTTGGCGGTCGACGGCAATGGAACGGCCGGCTGTCAGCTGGACGCCTTGGGCACCGCGCGGGCCAAAACTGGCGTCCTGCTCGGGCAGGGATTCTTCCCTGAAAAAGACGTAACGCGGATTGCTCCACAGCAGCTGCGACACGCGCTGCGGGTTTTGCGCAGCCCAGGCCTTGGTGGCGTCAGGCCAGGGGTTGACCTTGCTTACGCCTTGGTCCAGCAGCCACTGATTGATGCTGCGATAGGGCTGCTCGTTGGTGCCGGCGAAGGCCACGCGCACTGTGCGTTGGCTGCCATCGGTTTCCGTCAGCCGCAAGCGACCTGAGCCTTGAATGTGCAGCAGCATCGCATCAATCGGATCCTCCAACCAAGCGATTTCGCGGCCCTGTAGGGCGGCTTGCGCTTCAGGGAGGGTCTCAATGTCTTGTCGACTGAACCAGGGTTTGCGACTGGCCAGACCCGTCGGTGGCTGGTACAGCGGTACGGCGTAGGCTGTCGTGGGTTGACGGCTGGCGCGAAACACCGGCTCGTAGTAACTCGTCAGCAAGCCATCGGCCGCACCGCTCAGCGATTCGACGCGGTAGGGTTGCAGCCGCGACATCATCCAGGCGCGCTGTTCTTCCGCGCTGCCAATGCTCAGACGTCGAATGTCCGGGCACAGGGGTGCAAAGGTCGGTCCAGGTCGCTCACAGCTTTTGATCCAGGCGTTCCAGGCTTCAAATAGGGTGTCGTTTTCAAAGCCAGGTAAATCAGTCCAGCGCACCGGCACCCAGCGGCTTTTCCCCTGCACCCGCGTGCCAGTCGCATCAGGCGCAAAAACAGGCGAAACCGGCAGGCTGACAACGGCAGGCTGCACGCTGCTTTTTTCTGGCACTGGCCATACCGGAAGCGGGGTTTTGACGGCGCAAGCGCTTAGCCAGAGCGCGCCACCGATAATCAAAAACTTCTTTGTGAACCTGGAACAAATAGCCATGATCTTGTTGCTACTCGAAGCCCTCGCGGCCTTGCTGATACTGCTGTTCATTGTGTGGTGGACCATGTTCTCAGGCAGAAAAGGTGGCGAGATCAAACCCGATGAAGCGCAAGAAAAGAAAGACAAAGTCGGCGACTAAACATTGCGCATCAGGTTGGCCAACTCGACCGCCGATTTGACGCCCATTTTGTCGAAGACGCGGGCGCGGTGCACTTCCACCGTGCGCACGCTGATGTCGAGTTGATCCGCCACCAGCTTGTTGGGCAGGCCGCCGACCACCAGCCGCATCACATCCCTTTCGCGATCCGTCAGTCCCTCAAGCCGAGCCTGTAAGCCGGTCGACTGGTTGTGCAGGGCCAAGCCATCGGCGGACAGCGCCAACGCTTGCACGATGCGGTCGACCAGTGCATTGTCCGAAAACGGTTTTTCGTAAAAATCAAAAGCGCCGCGTTTGACGGCATCGACGGCCGTTGGCACATCGGCATGACCCGTGAGAAAAATGACCGGCAGCGTCGGCAACAAGCCGTAGGTGATGAGCTTTTCAAACATCGCCAAACCGCTCAAGCCGGCCATCCGCACGTCGAGCAAAACGCACGAGGGTTCGCGAATTTCGCTGATGGTGGAGATATGCGCGTCAAAGGCTTCAGCGCTGTCAAAGCACTCGCTCACCAAGCGTCGCGACCGCAGCAGCCATGCGAGCGCTTCGCGAACGCCGGCATCATCGTCAACGATATAAACAGTGGCGTGCGGACTGGTTTTCATGTCAAGAACTCGCTGGGATGGGGGGTGGTTTGAAACGGTGTGATCGACGGCGCCGGGTGGCCCGGTATCGGGCCGGAAGGCAGGGTGAACCTGAAAATCGTACCGCGTGGTTTGGCCGACTCGTGGCCCAGGTAACCGCCGTGCTGTTCGATCACCGTGCGGCACAGACTAAGACCAAGGCCCATACCTTCGGCGCGGGTGGTGAAGAAGGGCGTGAAGAGTTTTTCGGCAACTTCTTCTGAGATGCCGACGCCTTGATCTGTCACTGAAAATTCGACCCAGCGGTTGGCTTCGCTGGCGGCTGCGGGTTTCACGCGCAGCGTCAGCACACGTTCATGGGCGTGTGTTTTGCGAGATTCAGCCTGCATCGCCTGCATACCGTTACGAGCCAAATTCAGCAGCACTTGCTCGACCATGGTGCGGTCGCACAGCACGATAGCGCAAACAGGGTCGACCTCGATCACCACCCGCACCGACAACTTACGGGCCTGCAGACTGACCAGCGGCATGATGGCGTCGAGCAAGGCCCGTGGCGACACGCGTTCGCGGACTTGGTCGCGTCGGCGCACAAAGTCGTGCACGCTTTTGATGACTTTGCCGGCGCGTTCGGCTTGTTCGCTGATGCGCTTGAGCGCCAGCCGTAGATCGGCCCCCAGCGTGGCTTCGGTGCCACGCGCGTCGCCAAGTAAGTTCAGCGAGCCGGTGGCGTAGCTGGAGATGGCTGCCAGCGGCTGATTCAGTTCGTGGCTCAGCAGGGAGGCCATCTCGCCGACCATCGCCAGTCGGGCGGTGGCCTGTAGCCGGTCTTGGCTGGTACGCGACATTTCCTCAACCCGACGTTGTTCGCTGATGTCGAGAATGGCGCTCATCCAACCCGTGTGTTTGCCGGTGGCATTGATGAGTGGGGCTTCGATGATCAGCACTGGAAAGCGCGTGCCGTCGCGCCGCATGTAGACCGACTCATGACCGCCGCGTGGCAAGGTGGCACTGGCCAATCGGATCGCTTGACGGTCCTGGTAGGCACCGGCGAGTTCAGGCGGCCAATACGGGTTGGGCAAGCTGTGGTTGAGCAATTCTTTGGCATCGACGCCGACCATTTCACAAAACGCCGGGTTCACGTAGGTGATGCGACCTTGCAGGTCACGTGCACGCAAACCAGTGACCAACGAGTCTTCCATGGCCTTTCTGAAAGCCAGAGCATCCGCCAAGTCGCTTTCGGCTTTGAGTCGTCTGCGCATATCGCGCCCCAGTAGCAGCAGCACGGCCACCAGTGCGATGGCCATGGCGCTGACCAGCGCCGTCAAGACGTTCGGGAAAAAGTCGGGTGTGCCGCGCCAGCTGTCCATGCGCAACACCAGTGTGGTGCCAGGCAGATCTAACAGCTGCTGCGCAGTGTAAATTCGGTTGCCTCGGGTGGGCGTGCCGGCAATCGCCAGCCGCGTGCCATCGGCGTCTGTGAACGACAGCCCTTGCCCCCGCGACAATTGTTTGTTCACCAGCTCAGACAAAATTTCTTGCAGCGAATAGGTGGCCACCGTATAGCCGGTCACCTCGCCTTCGTCTATGACGGGGATGCACAGGTCAATGATCTCCATGCCGAGGCCGTCTTTTTGCGGCATGAAGTAGCTGCCTGAATAGGCCGCACCGCTCAAGCGCACCGCCGCTGCGCAAGCTTGGGCCGTCTCTTGTGCTGAGCTGTCCCTGCCCATGCGATCGAACACAGAAGGCCTGAAAGGTGTGTTGCCGGCCCGCACCAAGAGAAGAGCGGTATCACGCCACTCGACGCGAAGGATCTCGCGGTGTTGGCGTAACAATTCACTGACTTGCAAGCGCCAGAACTCCGTATCACGCTCACTGGATTGCAGGGCTTCCAGCCCCTGAATGTTGCGCGCCAAGCCGGTTCGAATGTCGGTCACGATCTCGGCGGTGTCGTGCTCCAAGCGCGTTTGAATCTGGCTGCCTTCGTAGCGACCGGCCAGCCAGACCAACGTGCCCAGCATGCTCACCAGCAGTGCCACCAGCATGACCCACAGCGACCAGCGGCGATTCCATTTCAAGGTCAGGCGCCACAGCCGTCGCTTGCGCCAAACGGTTCGGGAGAACGCTGCGATCGACCGGCTGAATTTGAATTTCAGGAGGTTCATGGTGGGCTGCCTCCGGTGGCTTTTCCGGGCGTGGGGCCGGCAGGTTTGCGCTGAACGCGGGTGATGTGCGGATCGCTCCACGGCCCGTCGATGTGAAACTCTTGCGTGGCCGCTTCAGTCAACGGGCTGCGAAAAAACATCTGCGCTAAAAACGTGCCCAAGCCGATGGCCGGGTTGATGGCTGTAGCGATCAGCGAGGCCGTGCCGGCGTTCACCTCCGGGATCACGACGACCCGCAAGTCTTGCGTTTCACGGGCGATGTTGGCGCTGCCGTCCATCAAGACCGCGGCACTCACGCCCTTCATTTGCAGGTTGTTGGTACGCGCTTGGCCTTGCTCGATGTTGACGTCACCGCGCGCAAAGTCAAAGGCAAAACCTTCCGAGAAAACGTCGCGGAAATCAAGCGTCAATCGGCGCGGTAAAGATTGCAGGCTGAGAACACCCAACAGCTTGGCAATGCCGGGTTCGGCCTTGAGAAATTGACCGCCCTCAATATTCACATTGAACTGCCCACTCAGGCTTGGGTAGTCCAGGCTCAGTGGCGAGCCCAACCAGCCCACTTGGCCTTCGAGTTTGCCTTTGCCGCGGCGCACCAAGCCATCCATCCCGAGCCGTTTCAAGAGATCACCTGAGTTGTTGATGTCGAGTTTGAAGTTCATCAGCACGCGGCGACCCTGCGTTGACATCGTCCCGGCGGCCCAGTTGCCATTGGCTGAGAATGTGGCGTCTGGCGAGATGATGTTGAGTTTGTTCAGCCGCCATTCGCGCACGCCGCTGTCGCGCGCCGATAACAGTGCGCCGCGGTTGACGGCATCGACTTCGACGCGGCCGAGTTTTTTGCCTTTCAGCTCCAAGTCTTCCACCACGATGTCGAGGGCCGGAATGGCCGCGGGTTGACCCTCTAACAATGTTTCCACATCGCGCGCGGTACTGGCGCCGAGCCGCAGCCGTGAGAGTCGCGCATAAAGCCGGTCACCCGCACCGCCCGGTACTGTGCTGGCTTGGCCGAATTCGGCGTAACCACTGAGTTCGTCGGCGTCCATGTTGCCGCGCCAATTAGAGCCCACACGCGATGCGCCCATAACGACGTTGTTCAGGTGATAGCCTTCGAAAATCAATTCATTGGCGCGCATGGCCAAAACGGTAGGCAAGTAGCCTGACGCGGCTGATGATGCTGTTGCGGCACGGACTGAGTTGTTGGCCGGTTGTTTCGTCGCCGTGCTCCTGGAAGTCGTGCTTGCGTTCAGCACGCTGCGCCATGCATCAACATCCGCGCGCAGCAAGTTCAGGTTGGCCGCTACTTCGTTGGCGGGCTGTGCCGCTGATTCGCCAGCGACCAAACCGACCGCGATGCTGCCGCTCAGCACCCGTGGCTGGTTGCCACTGAGGTCGCGAACATAGCGCACGTTGGCGAGCTTGCCGAGCGTCAGGGTCAACTGGTCTTGCAGGTTTTTACCCGGCGCCAATGACTCGCGCAGCAGCGATTGATCGAACTGCAGGGGCAGCGTTTCTGCGGCCGCTTTGTTCAAGGGGGCTGGCAAATTCAGCGCCATGCCCTGCAAACTGCTGCTGACACTGAGCTCAGCGTTGCCAAGGCGAAAACCCAAATTGGCGCTGTAGGCGGTGTTGCCGCTGGCATGGTCGGCGAGCATGGTGACGATGCCCAACTCGCGTGCTTGCTGCAGACCTTCGGCAGAAATCGTGCCTTGACCCCGAAACAAAATGGGCGCTTCGATGGCACCGGCGGTTGCGCTGCGGCCGGTGTTTGCAGCGGCAGCGCTGGCCCGCATCCCGCCTTCAAAGCGGATGTCGCCGCCAAGCATGCGTGCTTGCGCATTGCTCACACGAAAGCTGTTCTCGGTGAACGTGAGTGTGCCCTTCAGGCGTCCCAGCACCGGGGTGTTGGCGGTGAATTGAACGTCATTTCCTGGCAGTACAAGATTTCCTTGGACCGTGCTTTTGTCGAGGTTGGACAAGGGCAGCAGCAAGCGCATGGTGTAGTCGGCTTGCCCGCTGGCACTGGCTTGCAGCAGTGCATCACTCAGCATGTCGGACACCGGGGAGGTATTGACAAACTGCAGGCCTTGCGCGAGTTGACCCTTGATGTTGGTATTGACTTCGATGACCGGATCGGCCAGATTGGGCACGCGGGCACTGCCCCGAATGAGCTGTAGTCCGTCAAGGCCTGCCACGCGCCCTTGCGCTGTGCGCACTTCAAGACTTTGGCGGTTGAAAATCAATTCGCCTTGCAGTGCTTCGAGCATGGGCCACGGCTTGGCGGCAGCGCTGCCGGTCGTGGCCGACACGGTTTGCGGCACATAGGCGTAACGCACGTTGCTGGCTTTGGCGGTGACCAGAAACTCACCGTTTTTCGGATTTTCAAAAGGCAGCTTCAGCAAGTCGCCTTTGACCTTGAATTTGACCTCACTCAGCTGACCTTGCTGCACCGCGTCACGCACATAGCGACGTGCCGACTCGGGCAATACCAAGGGCAGGTAACGATGCACTTGACTGGCGTCGCCCCGGCTGAAGCTGCCTTGCAAGTCCAGTACACCCGGTTGACTCTTGAGTGCTTTGCCTGCGGCTGTTGAAGGGCCATCGGCGCTGGTCCAACGGACTTCTGCTTGACCTTCGGCGTCGGCGTTGGCGAAGCGCAGTTTTTTCAGTTGCAGTTCGAGGCGTGGGCCGTTGTGCTTCCATTGCACGTCACTGGAGAGCGCGCTGAACGACAAGCGAGGTTGCTCAAAAACGCCTGGAAATTCGAGTGCACCCTGCGTCAGTTGGACCTGCGCCTGTCCGCCGTCTTGCGTTAGATTGAAGTCCACCGTGGCGTTTTCGACGCCCGGTCGGCCCGGCAGCGGGTGTGTCGGTGTGCTGGCGCTGGCGGCTGCAGAGGCCAGCGTGAGACCGGTCACGCGGCCGCGCGCCGTCAGTGTGAGCGGGGCGGTCAGCTCGCCAAACCAGCTGGCTTCAATGCGTTCGACCCGTCCTTTGGGCGCGAAGCTGCCGAGCAACGTGTGGGTGTCGGCGTTCAGCGGTAAACGCTGGGCCATGCGGTTCAATGTGGCCAAGTCCAGCTTGTCAGCTTTGAGTTCGGTCTTGACCGGTTGGGTGCCTTCGGCATCGGTGTGTGTCAGCGACACCTGACCTCCCGGCCAGACCAAGCCGTCGTCCGCTTCAAAGGCCAAGTTTTCGGTCTGCACGCTAAATCCGTTGACCCGCAGTTGGCCTTCCAAGCGGCCGGCGACCGATGCCAGTGTCAGCGGCTGCAGCTCACGGGCCAGACGGGTGCTGACGTCCGTCAGCGCGAGATCGGCCGTGGCACCGGTGATCTGGCCGGCGGCGAGATCAAGCCAAACGCGCAATGCACCTTGGCCGCTGCTCACGTCGATGCCGGACTGGTCCGGGCTGATGTATTGCCTGAGCTGAGAGACATCGGCGCGGCTGAACTCGCTGTACAGCTGGCCTGACCAAGTCTTCCAGGATGAACCGCTGCCCGACAGCAAAGGTTGTCGCAGCTGGGCACGCACGCTGAAGCGTTCACCCCACGAGGTCGGTGGCGTTGCATCGATACGCATCAGATGGCGCTTGCCGGGGTTGCGCAAAATGGCGACCACGTCGGTCAATATCAGGGGTGGCGCATCACGGATTTCGTCAGTCCAGCGCAACACCCCCCCACGCAAGACCAGCTCGGTTTGCTCAAAAGCCCAATCGGCAAACGCCGTGTTGCCGCGCGCGGTGTTCGACAGGTTGAGGCCGGCGATTTGGAATTGACCGTCTGCCGTGCGCCGAATGTCGAGTTCGGCGCCGTCGATCACCAGCTGCTCCAATCCTAAGCGCCACAGCGAACGGGGCGACAACGCTGCCACCACCCGTGGCAGGCGCAACGCCATGCGACCTTCGCGGTCGAGCAAGCTGACTTCGGTGAGTTCAAAAGAGGGGATCCAGCCGCCGGAATGTGCACTGATGTTGCCGATGCGAACCGGTACCCCTAACGCGCGGCTGGCCGCAACTTCTAAGCGCGGGCGAAAGTCGCCAATCCGCGGCACAATCCAGATTTGTAGCAGTCCATAGCTGAGACCTACCAGCAGCCAGAATGCCACGAGCAGCCACAGCAGTACCCGCGACGCGCGGGCTGTCAGGCGAACGTGGCGAGGCGGTAGCAGGGTTGAGGGGGGCGTTACAGAATCCATTGGCTTCGGAATTATGACTGTCGCGGCTGGCGCGGGTTCAATCTGAAAACTGTTTACTTTGATGTTCTCAACGCCTGACGCTGATTTGACCGCTTTGTCTGAACCCAACGCAACCCCTCTGACCCCCGACCTCGAGGCAGAAGGTGCCGCGTACTCGCGTTGCGTTCAACGCCTGCGGCGGCGTTATGCCGACCAATTACACCTTTTGGCCGCTGGCCCACCTGTGCGTCCGACCATGCAAATGGCGCTTGACGCGTTGCTGGCGCAGGGGTTGACCACGGGCGCGGCCTTGCGGGTGCTGCGCCAAATCGTGATGGAACGCTTGGTGGTGCTGGATTGCGAAGGCGATGGGCCGACCCAAGCACCGCTGGACGTGGTTACCCGCGCCATGACGGATCTGGCTGAATTGGCGCTCGATGTCGCCATGTGCGCCACGCAGTTGGAACTGGACGCACTGTATGGCGCGCCGCTGGTGCCGCCAGAATGCGTGACTGATTCCGTGGCCGAGGTTGCCGCTCTCAACGCAAACATCCGCGCCAGTCTGTGGGTCATCGGCATGGGCAAGTTGGGCGCGCGCGAGCTGAATGTCTCCAGCGACATCGATTTGATTTATGTCTACGACCATGACGGTCAGACAGCCGGCCGCGCCGATGGCCGCGGCCATATTTCGAATCACGAATATTTCGCGCACCAAGTCAAGGCCATGTATGCCTTGATTGGTGACACCACCGAGCATGGTTTTGTCTTTCGGGTCGATCTGGCACTCAGGCCTAACGGCAACTCCGGACCGGCGGCGGTGTCCCTCAACGCATTGGCAGAATATTTTCAAGTACAAGGTCGGGAGTGGGAGCGCTTTGCCTGGCTCAAAAGCCGCGTGGTCGCGCCTTTGTCCAGCCTCAGTGGCGGCGTGACGGGCAACAGCCATGAAACCGGCGGCAGCAACAACGTCGGCAACGGTTCAGCGCAGGTTTTGCGCGGGTCGGTGCTGCCTTTTGTTTTTCGACGTTATCTGGACTACAACGTCTTTGATGCGCTGCGCACCTTGCACCGGCAAATTCGCGAGCAAGCCCAGCGCCGAAGCGCCGGTCATCCCGAGCGCGCCAACGACGTCAAGTTGTCGCGCGGCGGCATCCGCGAAATTGAATTCACCGTGCAGCTGTTGCAAGTTGTGCGCGGCGGGCAATTCCCGGAGCTGCGCACGCGGCCCACTTTGGACGCATTGCAGCGCGTCGCCAACGCCGGTTTAATGCCGCAAGAAACAGCCGATGCGCTGGCCCGCGCGTATGAATTTTTGCGCCGCGTCGAACACCGCATCCAGTACCTCGACGACCAACAGACGCACGTCTTGCCGACCCGCGATGACGACTTGGCCTGGATCGCCAAGACGCTGGGCTTTCGCGACTGCTGCGCATTTCTGGCCGAACTGGACACCCACCGTGAGCTGGTCGCCGGCGAATTCGACAAGCTTCTGGGCGGCAATGCCGAGTGCAAAGGTTGCAACAAAATTGCCAGTGCACCACAGGAGCTGAGTGAGCTGGTCGACCAGCAAGCCAGCGCTTGGCCGGAGCGCTTCCGTGTCCGCATCGCCGAGTGGAGCAGCCACCCGCGTGTGCTGGTGCTGCGCGAAGAGTCCCGCGGCCGGCTGATTCGCCTGGTGCAGCGCACGGCCGTCTTGCTGAGCGAGGGCAAGGCCACCGAAGAAGCCGCCCTGCGGCTGGTGGATTGGATCGAGCCGCTGCTGCGGCGTGAAAGCTATCTCGCCATGCTGCTCGAACGACCTTCGGTGCACGAGCGGTTGTTGCGCCTGTTGGGTACGGCCAAGTGGACCGCGCGTTACCTGCAGCATCATCCGAGCGTGATCGATGAATTGGCCAGTGACGACATGCTGCACCAGCGCTTCGACGCAGCCACTTTCAAAGCTGAGGTTGAGTTGCGTCTGGCCGCCTTCAAGCGGACGGGCGAGGACGATGACGAAGCCTGCCTGAATCTGCTGCGGCGAGCGCACCATGCCGAGGTTTTCCGCACACTGGCGCGCGATCTGGAAGACATGCTGACGGTCGAACAAGTGGCAGACGACCTCAGCGCTTTGGCTGAAGCCGTGCTCAGTCTGACCGTTGACTGGTGCTGGCAGCGGCTGAAATACCGACACCGGGAGCAAGCCCAATTCGCGGTCATTGCCTATGGCAAGCTGGGCGGTAAAGAGCTCGGCTACGGCAGCGACCTGGACATCGTGTTTGTCTATGAAGACGACGATGAGCAGGCTGGGGAGGTCTATGCCACGCTGGTGCGCAAGGTCATCAATTGGTTGACGATCAAGACCGCAGAAGGTGATTTGTTCGAGATCGACACCGCCTTGCGGCCAAATGGCGGCTCGGGTTTATTGGTCATTAGTTTTGCCGCGTATGCGAATTACCAGCAACAGCGCGGCAGTAACACGGCCTGGACATGGGAACACCAAGCCATGACACGCGCCCGCTGTGTGCTGGGCGATGCTGCTTTGCATCAGCGTTTTGACGAGGTTCGGCACGCGGTCATCAGCGCGCCGCGCGACGTTGTGGCCCTGCGCGCTGAGATTGTCGCGATGCGCGACAAAGTCCGCTTGGCGCATCCGTCCAAACGCAAACCGGGGGGGCTGGCTAAATCAATGTTGAAGTCAGTGCCTGAGGCGGAACAGTTCGACGTGAAGCATGCGGTTGGCGGCATGGTCGACGCTGAATTTGCCGTGCAATTTTTGGTTTTGGCGGAATCAGGCCAGTACCCTGAATTGGCCGACAACGTCGGCAACATCGCATTGTTGCAACGTGCTGAGCAGGCTGGATTGTTGCCGCTCGGTGTCGGCTACAAAGCTGCCGACGCTTACCGAAAACTGCGCCGGATGCAACACCAAGCGCGGCTCAACGAAGAGCCGACACAGGTCAGTCCAGCCTCGGTGCAGGCCGAGCGGGCGGCGATTCAGGCGCTGTGGGCGGCGGTGTTTGGCTGAGCTGGTAGCTCAGTCGCGAGCCACGCCGCGCGCAGCCATGTCCGCAATCGCTGCGGCGCCATAGCCGAGTTCTGCCAACAACGCGTGGGTGTGCTCACCGAGCTGCGGCGCTGACGTCCGCACGCCGGGCCGGTGGCCGCCCAGCGTGAAGGGCATCAACACGGTTTTGCTCGGCCTGCCGTCTGGCAAGGTGATCGGCGCGAGGCCGCCTGTGGCCAGCAAATGCGGGTCTTCCATCAGCGCTTCAGGCCGTGTGATGGGGGCAAACGGCAGCGCGTACTTCTCAAAAATCGCGGACAACTCGGCCGCACTGTAGACCGCCATCCGTTCGCGCAGCAGCGGCATCATCCAGTCTCTGGCGCGGACGCGGTCGTTGTTGGTTTTCAGGCGTTCGTCGGCTTTCAGATCGGCCAAGCCGAAGACCTCGCAAAAGATCGCCCAAGCGCTGTCGCTGACGACGGCCAGAAAAATCTGCTCGCCGTCTTTGACCTTGAACACGTCGTACACCGCCCAGGCTGAAATGCGTGCCGGCATGGGTGCTGCGGGTTGGCCTGTGACGGCGAATTGCATCATGTGCTGGGCGACTAGAAAAACATTGTTTTCAAACAGTGCGCTTTGAATTTCCTGGCCAACGCCGGTGCCGTGCTGCGGGTGATCGCGCTGCGCCAAGGCGGCCATCGCACCGATCGCGCCGAACATGCCGCCCATGATGTCGTTGACGCTGGTGCCGGCGCGCAGCGGGTCACCAGGCCGGCCGGTCATGTAGGCCAAGCCGCCCATCATTTGCACGACTTCGTCGAGCGCGGTGCGGTGCTCATACGGGCCGGGTAAAAAGCCTTTGTGGCTGACATAAATCAGGCGCGGATTCAGCGCCTTCAGGCTGGCGTAGTCGAGGCCGAGCTTGGCCATGGTGCCGGGCTTGAAGTTCTCGCTGACGATGTCGGCGGTGGCGATCAACTTGAGCACGGCCTC
>CANFJF010000034.1 GCA_947447355.1 Comamonadaceae bacterium | reverse complement strand
GTGTCAACGGCAGCCGTTATGTCGGCGGTTTGGTGGGGAGCAACTTAAGCGGCGGCACGATCAGCAACAGCTATGCGACGGGCAGCGTCACTGGCAGCGGCAATTATGTCGGCGGCTTGGTGGGGTACAGCTACGGTGGCACGATCAGCAACAGCTATGCGACGGGCAGCGTCGACGGCAGCAACAATTATGTCGGCGGCTTGGTGGGGTACAACTCCGGCACGATCAACAACAGCTATGCGACGGGCAGCGTCAGCGGCAGCAGCAATGTCGGCGGCTTGGTGGGGTACAACTACGGCTTGATCAGCAACGGCTACTGGAACACGACTAACAATCCAACGCTGTCGGGCGTTGGTGCTGGAAGTGGCTCGGGCGCAACGGGCCTGACCACGCAGGAGATGCAGACCGCATCGAACTTTGCTGGATTCACCTTCACCACAACCCCCGGCGATGCAGGCTGGGTGATTGTGAACACGGATGGCACGCTGAACAATGCGGGCGGTGCCACTGGCGCAACGTCCCCGATGCTGGCGACTGAATACTCAACCACTATCATCAACGCACACCAGTTGCAGCTGATGGCGATGGATCGTGCTGCCAGCTATACGCTGGGTGCCAACATCAACGCAGCCGCTACCGCCGGCGGCGATGTGTGGGGCCGCGTGTCGGTTGGCTTCACTCCAACATTCGCACCTGTCGGCAAGGAAACAGCACCGTTTTCCGGCACCTTCGATGGCATGGGGCACACGATCTCAAACCTGACAATCAACCTGCCCTCACAAGACAATGTCGGCCTGTTTGGGAAAACCAGTGCTGCCTCGGTGATACAGAATGTCGGGCTGGTGGGCGGCAGCGTCACCGGTAGCCAATATGTCGGCGGCTTGGTGGGGCGGAACTCCAGCACGATCAGCAACAGCTATGCGACGGGCAGCGTCGCCGGCAGCGGCAATTATGTCGGCGGCTTGGTGGGGAGGAACTACGGCACGATCAGCAACAGCTATGCAAGCGGCAGGGTTTCCGGCAGCAACGCTGTCGGCGGCTTGGTGGGGTACAACGACGCCAATATCAGCAACAGCTATGCCACGGGCAACGTCACCGGCAGTGGTAATTATGTCGGCGGCTTGGTGGGGTCGAACGACGGTTCGATCAACAGCAGCTACGCAACGGGCAGCGTCACCGGCAGCAATTATGTCGGCGGCTTGGTGGGCTGGAACACCAGCACGATCAACAACAGCTATGCGACGGGAGACGTCACCGGCGGCCATTTTGTCGGCGGCTTTGTGGGCTACCAAAACGGCACGATCAGCGGCAGCTATGAGACGGGCAACGTCACCGGCAGCGGCAGTTATGTAGGCAGTTTGGTGGGGTACAACGACGGCACGATCAGCACCAGCTACAGGAACACGACCAACAATCCTTTGCTGACGGCGGTTGGCGGTGGCGATACGAGTGGCGTCAATGGCCTCACAACGCAGGACATGCAAACGGCATCTAACTTCGCTGGATTCACCTTCACCACGACCCCTGGTGCCAGTGGCAACAACTGGGTGATCGTCGACAAGAATGGCACGCTGAACAATGCGGGCAGCGCAGCAGGGGCCACGTCCCCCATGCTGGCCAGCGAATACTCAACATCCATCAACAACGCACACCAGTTGCAGCTGATGGCCATGGCGCCTGCGGCCAGCTACACCTTGGCGGGAAACATCAATGCCGCAGCAACGGCCGGCGGGGATGTGTGGGGCCGCGTCTCGGCTGGCTTTGTTCCCACCTTCGCGCCTGTAGGCAATGCAACAACATCGTTTTCCGGCGCATTCGACGGTTTGGGTCACACCATCTCCGGCCTGACCATCAACCTGCCCTCACAAGACAATCTCGGTCTGTTTGGGTCAACCAGTGCTGGTTCGGTGATACAGAACGTCGGACTGGTCGGCGGCAGCGTCAGCGGCAGTGGTAACAATGTCGGCGGCTTGGTGGGGGCCAACCACGACGGCACGATCAGCAACAGCTATGCCACGGGCAGCGTCACCGGCAGTGGTAACAATGTCGGCGGCTTGGTGGGGTGGAGCAACGGCACGGTCAGCAACAGCTATGCGACAGGCAACGTCACTGGCAGCGGCGATTACGTCGGCGGCTTGATGGGGGCCAATATAGGCACGCTCAGCAACAGCTATGCGACAAGCATCGTCAGCGGAACTGGTGATAATTTCGGCGGCTTGGTGGGGGCCAACCTAGGCACGCTCAGCAACAGTTATGCCACAGGCGACGTCTCCGGTAACAATAATGTCGGTGGCTTGGTGGGGCGTAACTTCGAAAGCGCCACGATCAGCAACAGCTATGCGACGGGCAGCGTCAGCGGAAGTGGCTATGTTGGCGGCTTGGTGGGGCGGAACTTAAGCACGATCAGCAACAGCTATGCGACGGGCAGCGTCACCGGCAGCAACTATGTTGGCGGCTTGGTGGGCTTCAACTACGGCACGATCAGCAACAGCTATGCAACCGGCAGCGTCAGCGGCAGCAATTATGTCGGCGGCTTGGTGGGGTACAACTACGGTGGCTCAATCAGCAACAGCTATGCCACGGGCAGCGTCAGCGGCAGCAGTTATGTCGGCGGCTTGGTGGGGATCAACGACGGCGGAACGATCAACAACGGCTACTGGAACTCGACAAACAATCCTTTGCTGCCGGGCGTTGGCGCTGGAAGTTCCACAGGCGCCACTGGCCTGACCTCCGCAGAAATGACGCAGGCCTCCAGCTTTGCGTCATGGGACATCTCCAAGACCGGCGGCAGTAGCGCTGTCTGGCGCATTTACGAAGGCCACACCGCGCCTTTGCTGCGCAGCTTTTTGACCCCCTTGACCCTCAGCGATGCACCTGATGCGAGCGAGACCTACAACGGCTCGGCTCAGAGCGGCGCAACGACGGCCAACGGGCTGGTTCTGGGCGCCGCCGCTACGGGCACCAATGCCGGGTTTTACAACGGCTATTACTCCACCCAGCGGGGCTATGACATTACCGGCGGTAACCTGACCATCACCGGCGCCGCCTTGAGCGCTATCAGCATGAGCGGCACCCGTGCGTATGACGGCACAGCCGATGTCGCCGCGAGCATCTTCACGCTGACAGGTTTGGTGGGGAGTGAAGACCTCGTACTCAGTGGCGTCGGCACCATCAGCAGCAAAAATGTCGGCACCTACAACAGTGTGGGTTTGGGAACGCTCGCGTTAGGAAACGGCAGCACCGGTTTGGCCAGCAACTACACCTTCACGGGCGGTACGCGAACGGCCATCATCACCAAAGCAGACTTGAATGTCACCGGCTTGAGCGCCAGCGGCAAGGTCTACGACGCATCCACCAGCGCGGCCCTCACAGGCATAGCGGTTGTCAGCAAGTTTGGCAGCGACGATGTCACGCTAGGCGGCACGGCCGTGGGCACGTTTGCCGACAAGAACGTTGGCACAGGCAAGACCGTCACCGTCACCGGCAATAGCATCACCGGCGCCGACGCAGACAACTACAACTTGGTGCAGCAAACAGGTTTGACGGCCAGCATCAGCAAAGCCGACTTGGTCGTCAGCGGCTTGAGTGCCAGCGGCAAGGTCTACAACGCGTCCACCAACGCAGCCCTCACGGGCACCGCAGCAGTGACAGCCTTGGGCAGTGACGTGGTCACGCTGGACGGCACGGCCGTGGGCACGTTTGCAGACAAAAACGTTGGCAACAGCAAAGCCGTCACCGTCACCGGTGTGACGTTGGCTGCCAGCGCCTCTGACAACGACAACGGCAACTACAACCTGGTGCAACAAACGGGTTTGAGCGCCAGCATCACGAAAGCCGACTTGAACGTCACAGGCTTGAGCGCCAGCAGCAGGGTCTATAACGCCCTCACCTCGGCCACGCTCACGGGCACGGCTTCAGTGAGCGCATTGGGCAGTGACGTGGTCACGCTGGGCGGCACGGCCGTGGGCACGTTTGCCGATAAAAACGTCGGCAGCGGCAAAGCCGTCACCGTCACCGGCAAAACCCTTGCCGGTGCCGACGCAGGCAACTACAACTTGGTGCAGCAAACTGGCTTGACGGCTTCCATCAGCAAGGCCAATCTCATCGTCTCCGGTCTGAGCACCAGCGGCAAGGTCTATGACACGCTCACCAGCGCGGCCCTCACAGGGACGGCCAGAGTGACCGCTTTGGGCAGTGACGTGGTCACGCTGGGCGGCACAGCGGTGGGCACGTTTGCCAGCAAGGACGTTGGCAGCCGGGCCGTCACCGTCACGGGCAAGACCCTTTCTGGCACTGACGCGGGCAACTACAACTTGATCCAGCAATCGGGTTTGAGCGCCATCATCAGCAAGGCCAATCTCGTGGTCTCCGGTCTGAGCGCCAGCAGCAAGGTCTATGACACGCTCACCACAGACACGCTCACGGGCACGGCCCGAGTGACCGCTTTAGGCAGTGACGTGGTCACGCTGGGCGGCACGGCCGTGGGCACGTTTGCCGACAAAAACGTGGGCATCAACAAGGCTGTCACCGTCACCGGCAAGACCCTGTCCGGTGCCGACGCCGGCAACTACAACTTGGTGCAGCAAACTGGCTTGACGGCTTCCATCAGCAAGGCCAATCTCGTGGTCTCCGGTCTGAGCGCCACGGACAAGGTCTATGACGCTCTCACCACGGACACGCTCACGGGCACGGCCAAAGTGACAGCGCTGGGCAGTGACAAGGTCACGCTGACGGGCACGGCCGTGGGCACGTTTGCCAGCAAGGACGTGGGCAGCAACAAGGCTGTCACCGTCACCGGCAAGACCTTGAGCGGCACCGACGCAGGCAACTACAACTTGGTGCAGCAAACGGGTTTGACAGCGTCCATCAGCAAGGCCAATCTCCTGGTCACCGGTCTGATCGCCACCGGCAAGGTTTATGACGCGCTCACCACAGACACGCTCACGGGCACGGCCCGAGTGAGCGCGTTGGGCAGTGACGTGGTCTCGCTGGGCGGCACAGCCGTGGGCACCTTTGCCAGCAAGGACGTGGGTATCAACAAGGTCGTCACCGTGACCGGCAAGACCTTGAGCGGCACCGACGCCGGCAACTACAACTTGGTCCAGCAAACGGGTTTGACGGCGACCATCACCAAGGCCAATCTCGTGGTCAGCGGACTGAGCGCCACGGACAAAGTCTATGACGGCCTCACCACGGACACGCTCACGGGCACGGCCCGAGTGAGCGCGTTGGGCAGTGACAAGGTCACGCTGACGGGCACGGCCGTGGGCACGTTTGCCGATAAAAACGTTGGCACAGGCAAGGCCGTCACCGTCACCGGCAAAACCTTGACCGGCACCGACGCCGGCAACTACAACTTGGTGCAGCAAACAGGTTTGAGCGCCAACATCAGCAACGCAAGCGCAGGACGCCCCTAAAAAAACGATGCGACGAGTTGTCCCTTGAAAACAATCACGTCCCACCCCGGGATGGCTCACCACCGGTTTCACCCCCTGCTGGTTGCTTTGCTGCTGGCAAGCAACGCCGCTTGGTCGGCCGGGCCGGACATCGGTGTTGCGCCCGTCATGCCCGGCGCCGGCTCGATTTTGCAAAGCGTGCAGCCGCCGAGTTTTCCGCAGCCCACCCCCAGCGAGACGGGACTGTTGTTGGACAACAAGCCCAGCGCCCCGCTGCCGACGAGCGCACCGTTCAGGATCACGACGATCAAGATCACCGGTAATACGGTGTTTCCCTTTGAGTTGCTGCACGATCTGGTCAAAGATGCCGAAGACAAAGAGATCACCTTGGACCATGTCGGTGAGTTGGCCGATCGCATCACTGATTACTACCGAAGCCACAACTACCCGCTGACGCGCGCCATCGTTCCGGCGCAAACGATTGAGGGGGGCGTTGTGACCCTACAAGTCATTGAGGCACGTTACGGCCAGCTGGTGATCGACAACAAGGGCCGCCTCAGCGATGCCCTGCTGAGCGCCACGCTATCACCCTTGCGCGCCAATGACCTGATCGCTCAAGACACACTAGATCGTTCGCTGTTGTTGCTCTCCGACGTCCCGGGGATCATGGTTGAAGCGAACATGCAAGCCGGCCAGACGGTAGGCACCTCTGACCTGGTGATGAACGTGCTGCCACTGCCCATGGTGACGGGCAGCGGATCCTTAGACAACAGTGGCAGCCGCTACACAGGGCAAGACCGTGTCAGCGCCAGCGTGAACATCACGAACCCGTTGCATCACGGTGATGTGCTGAGCGCCACGGTGCTCAGTTCCGGTCGAAATATGAGCTATGGCCAGATGTCTTATGAAACGCTGCTCAACGGGGTTGGCACACGCCTAGGCGGCTCGGGCTCTGCATTGCACTATGTGCTGGGGGATTCGCTGTCGGCCATCGGCGGGCATGGCACGGCCAATGTGGCCAGCCTGTGGGTCAAGCAGCCCTTGGTGCGCAGCCAGCGGCACAACGTGTACGCACAGTTCCAAGTGGATGGCTTGTGGCTGGACGACATCATTGACACCGCCAACACCCAAAAAAACCGCAAGCTGGTCAATACCGTGTTCAGCCTGAATGGTGACTTTCGGGACCTTGTGCCGCAAGGACTCAGCAGTTGGAAGGCGTCCGTGAACGCGGGCATGGTGAGCTTTTTGGACTCAGCCGCGCAGCTTGCCGACAGCGAGACAGCGCAGACACAGGGCAACTTCGTCAAGTACAACGCTTGGGCCAACCACCTGCAGACCTTAACCGCCAAGGACACGCTGTATGTCGCGTTCTCAGGGCAGACGGCGAACACTAATTTAGATCAGTCGCAAAAGATGACGGTGGGTGGCGCCAACTCGGTTCGCGCCTATGCCTCGGGCGCTGTGTCCGGTGACAACGGCGCTTTGCTAACAGTGGAGCTGCGTCACTTGCTGGATGGCCCGGTTTGGGGGACTGAGGGCCGGTGGCAGGTGATGGCTTTTGTGGACAGCGCGCGCTTGACCGTCAACAAGTCACCTTGGACCAGCAGCATCAATCAAGCGACGCTCAGCGGCGGCGGCGTCGGGTTGGTGTGGGCGGGTCCAAAGCAGTTCACCGTTCAGCTCACACTGGCAGAAAAAATCGGTAAAGTGCCAGCCTTGGTCTCCGACAATTCGAAGGCGCACGCTTGGGCCGTGGTCAGCAAAGGGTTTTGAGGTTCACGCCTGGATGCTGAACACATCGGGCAAATAAAGATAAATTGACAGATCAAAGGTAACAGGAATGACACCGAATTTTGTAGGCGTGACGGGCTTGCCACGCTCAGGCTCAACGCTGCTGTGCCAGATGTTGGCCATGCACCCGGAGATACGCTGCGAGAACCAGAGCTCACCTTTGTGCAATGTCCTCTTGGGCATCCGGCGCATGGCCAGCGATGACCAGTTTCTGCTGTCGCAGCTGGACAATCGCTTTGAGGCCAGCTATGCGCAGCTGAAATCGGCAATGACGGGATTTTTGCGCGGCTGGTGCGGCTTGGATGGAGAGTCGGGCGAGCGTGTTGCGGTGGACAAAAACCGCGCATGGCTGCACTGCATCGAGCTGCTGCTGACACTGGCACCCGAGGCCAAGCTGGTGGTCTGCGTGCGCGAGCTAGGCCAGATCTACAGCTCCATCGAGGCGCAGCATCAAAAGACGATTCTGCTTGACTTCAACGATCACTTGGGTGACTTCGACCGCTTCGGCAGGGCCGATATTTTGTTCGCCAAGGACAAGGCCATCGGTGCGCCGCTGATTTCGCTGCATGCCGTTCCTGACCTGCCCAGAGCCGTGCAGGAACGGCTTTACTTTGTGCGCTACGAGGACCTGATGGCGCAACCCGCAGCGTGCATGAGCAGCATCTTCAAGTGGCTGGGCGTGTCTGCACTGCAGATCAATCCTGAAGCCCTTGAGATCGGTATCCCGGAGAGTGACAGTCACTACCGGATGAAATACCGCCACACCCAGTCAACCAAGATCACGCCACCCAAGCGCCATGAAATTTCGCCGCGCATTCAGGCTCATATCGAAAATGCTTATGCTTGGTTCTACCAGACCTACTACCCGAAGAAGCCTTAGGCCGGCCACCGTGAGCGGTGCCAACATTCATTGGCAGGCGTTGGATGTGAACCAGGCGGCACGCGCTGCCATCAAGCAGCAAACGCCGCGTTGTATTTGGTTCACCGGTCTGTCGGGTTCGGGCAAAACCACCATTGCCAATCATCTGGAAAAGCAACTGCACGCGCAGGGTCTGCATACCTACATTCTGGATGGTGACAACGTTCGCCATGGCCTGAACCGCGACCTGGGATTCACCGAGGCTGACCGGATAGAGAACATCCGCCGCGTGGCAGAAGTCGCCAAACTGATGCTCGATGCGGGTCTGGTGGTGCTGGTGTCTTTTATCTCGCCTTTCCGGGCTGACCGCGAGATCGCGCGCAGCCTGTTCAAAGAAGGCGAGTTTGCAGAGGTATTTGTGGATACGTCTTTGGCGCAGTGCGAGCAGCGAGACCCCAAGGGGCTTTATGCCAAGGCCAGGCGGGGCGAATTGAAAAACTTCACCGGCATTGACAGCCCGTATGAGGTGCCACTGAAGCCGGATGTTCACTTGCAAACTGACACTGCTGATGCGGCAGAGCTGGCGACTCAGGTTGCGAATTGGCTGATGCCTGCGCCCCATCCCGGCGTGTCTTAGGACTCGTGAAAGAAAAAAACCTCACCTCCGTTAGGAGATGAGGTTTTTTTAAACGGCAGCTTGATCAGTCAGCCGTCGCCGCTTGCGGCTCCGGCTTGGCTTTGCCTTCTTTCTTCGGCAGCGGCTGGATGTCCAGCTTGACCTCGCCGGTTTCAACACCTTTCTCGTCTTTGGTGACGATCATGTCGACCGTCAGGCGACCGCCGTCCACCAAGCGGCCAAACAGCAACTCGTCAGCCAAGGCACGACGAATCGTGTCCTGAATCAGGCGCTGCATCGGGCGTGCGCCCATCAGCGGGTCAAAGCCTTTGCGGCCCAAGTACTGGCGCAAAGCATCGGTGAAGGTGACTTCAACTTTCTTTTCTGCCAGCTGGGTTTCCAGTTGCAGCAAGAACTTGTCGACGACCCGCAAGATGACGGATTCGTCCAGCGCCTTGAAGCTCACAGTGGCGTCCAGACGGTTGCGGAACTCCGGCGTGAACAGGCGCTTGATGTCAGCCATTTCGTCACCCGCTTCACGCGGATTGGTGAAGCCGATGGTGGCCTTGTTCATGGTCTCGGCACCCGCATTCGTCGTCATGATGATGATGACATTGCGGAAATCAGCCTTGCGCCCGTTGTTGTCCGTCAGCGTGCCGTGGTCCATGACCTGCAGCAACACGTTGAAGATGTCCGGGTGGGCTTTTTCGATTTCGTCGAGCAGCAACACGCAATGCGGCTTCTTGGTCACCGCTTCGGTCAGCAAACCACCTTGGTCAAAACCAACATAGCCCGGTGGCGCGCCAATCAGGCGGCTCACGGCATGACGCTCCATGTACTCCGACATGTCAAAGCGAATCAGGTCGATGCCCATGATGTAGGCCAGCTGTTTAGCGGCTTCTGTTTTGCCGACGCCCGTCGGGCCGGAGAACAGGAAGGAGCCAATCGGCTTGTCGCCCTTGCCAAGACCCGAACGCGCCATCTTGACAGCCGAAGCCAGCACATCGATGGCTTTGTCTTGGCCGAAGACCACGCTTTTCAGGTCACGCTCCAGGACTTTCAACTTGCCGCGATCGTCGTTGGACACATTCGCGGGCGGGATGCGCGCGATCTTGGCCACGATTTCTTCAACCTCGGTTTTGGTGATGGTTTTCTTGCGCTTAGAAGGCGGCAAAATCCGCTGAGCTGCACCGGCCTCGTCAATCACATCAATCGCCTTGTCGGGCAAATGACGGTCGTTGATGTACTTGGCGCTGAGTTCAGCCGCCGCCTGCAGCGCAGCCACGGCGTACTTGACGCCATGGTGCTCTTCAAAACGGGACTTCAGGCCTTTCAGGATCTCAACAGTTTCTTGCACCGTCGGCTCGACCACGTCAACCTTTTGGAAACGACGTGACAGGGCTGCGTCTTTCTCAAAAATACCGCGGTATTCGGTGAAGGTGGTGGCACCGATGCACTTGAGCTGACCCGAGCTCAGCGCGGGCTTGAGCAAATTCGACGCATCCAGCGTGCCGCCAGAAGCTGCACCCGCACCGATCAAGGTGTGGATTTCGTCAATGAACAGAATGCCGTTTGGCTTGTCTTTGAGCGCTTTCAAGACGCCTTTCAGACGCTGTTCGAAATCACCGCGGTACTTGGTGCCAGCCAGCAAAGCGCCCATGTCGAGCGAGTAAACCTGCGCTTCAGCGAGGATTTCCGGCACTTCTTTTTGCGTGATGCGCCAGGCCAAGCCCTCGGCAATCGCGGTCTTGCCCACGCCGGCTTCACCCACCAACAAGGGGTTGTTTTTGCGGCGCCGGCAAAGAATTTGAATGACGCGCTCGACCTCGTACTCACGGCCAATCAGGGGATCAATCTTGCCCTCTTTGGCGAGCTGGTTCAGGTTCTGGGTGAACTGCTCCAACGGCGACGCCTTTTCAGACTTTTCAGCGGTTTCCTCGGTTTCAGCAGCGCCCTCGCCGGCCTTGGTCGCCTCAGGCGGATCACTCTTTTTGATGCCGTGCGCGATGAAGTTCACGACATCCAGACGGGTAACGCCCTGCTGGTGGAGGTAGTACACGGCATGCGAGTCTTTTTCACCAAAGATAGCGACCAGCACATTCGCGCCAGTGACTTCTTTTTTGCCGTTGCCGGTGGACTGCACATGCATGATGGCGCGCTGAATGACGCGCTGAAAACCCAGCGTCGGCTGAGTGTCAACGTCGTCGGTACCAGCGACCTGAGGCGTGTTGTCCTTGATGAAGTTGCTCAAGGCTTTGCGCAAATCATCCACATTGGCCGAACAGGCACGCAGCACTTCGGCCGCACTGGGGTTGTCCAACAAGGCCAGCAACAGGTGTTCCACGGTGATGAACTCGTGGCGCTGTTGCCGGGCCTCGACGAAGGCCATGTGCAAGCTAACTTCTAATTCCTGGGCAATCATTGATTTTCCTTTCGGCTAGCGACACAAAATATAAAAACAGTTGAAGAGCAGATGGGGGCACTTTTCACAATTCAACAGGCTCGCTGATACATTGCAACGGATGTCCATTTCTGCGGGCGGCTTCGGTGACCTGATCAACCTTGCTGGCCGCAACATCTTTAGAGAAAACACCGCAAACGCCTTTGCCATCTAAATGGATCTTCAACATGATCTGGGTCGCGGCTTCGCGGTCTTTGTAGAAGAACTCCTGAATAACAACCACCACAAACTCCATCGGGGTGTAATCGTCGTTCAGCAGCACCACTTGGTACATCTGCGGCGGCATGACTTTTTGAGTCCGTCGTTCGAGCACAACCGCACCGCCGCCCTGCCCGTCTTCAGGCTTGGTGGGCGTGGAAATGGGCGCCTTCTGCGGCGCGGGGACTTTGGGTGATTTCGTAGCCATGGAATTCATTCTAGCGAGCCCTGAGGGTCGATGCGGCCTTCAGGGCCATTGCTGCCTTGACAAGGAATTAGCTGATTCTTAAGAGTAATTATTAAATATTACATTCATCAGCAAGCCCGTGATCGGAAAGTTTTGTCATGGCGTACATGAACAGCATGAAACCACTCCGTCACTGCGAGCGAAGCGCGGCAGTCCATCACTGAGCGCCTCCAAGATGGATGGCCGCGCTACGCTCGCCATGACACATCTTCTTCGCTCCGCTCGCCATGACACATATTCTTCGCTACGCTCGCCATGGCGCATATTCGTCACTGCGAGCGAAGCGCGGCAGTCCATCTCCGCGCACCTCCACGATGGATGGCCGCGCTACGCTCGCCATGACACATATTCTTCGCTACGCTCGCCATGACAAATATTCTTCGCTCCGCTCGCCATGACACATCTCCGTCTCTGCGAGCGAAGCGCGGCAGTCCATCTCCGCGCACCGCCAAGATGGATGGCCGCGCTACGCTCGCCATGACACATATTCTTCGCTGCGCTCGCCATGACACATATTCTTCGCTGCGCTCGCCATGACACATCTCCGTCTCTGCGAGCGAAGCGCGGCAGTCCATCTCCGCGCACCGCCAAGATGGATGGCCGCGCTACGCTCGCCATGACAAATATTCTTCGCTCCGCTCGCCATAACACATCTCCGTCACTGCGCTCGCCATGGCGGATTGGCTTTTGCACTGAACCTTGACGATTCACCGCCTTCAAACAGGTCTCCCTTATCATCCAAACTATGAACAAACGACTTTGTACTTTTATCCCCACAGCCTCGCAGACCATCAAGTCGCTTTTATCCGCTCTGGCCTTGCTGGGGTCAGCCGCCCTTTTCGCGCAAGACACACCCCAACTCGACCTGCAACGCACAACGCTGACGACCGGCATGTACCAAATCACGGCCCAAGTCGCGCTCACGCCGCAGCAGCGCCAAGTCGGATTGATGTTCCGGAAAGACATGCCGCAACAAGAGGGGATGTTGTTCGTATTTGAAGAGCCATCGCAGCAGTGCTTTTGGATGAAAAACACGCTGCTGCCGCTGACCGCCGCTTTTGTGGCGGACGATGGCACCATCGTCAACCTCGTCGACATGAAGCCGCAGACCACCGATTCGCATTGCTCAAGCAAGCCGGTTCGCTATGTGCTGGAAATGAACCAGGGCTGGTTTGCCAAGAAAAATATCAAAGCGGGTACACGCTTGAGTGGTGCACCGTTCGACGTCAAGCGCTGAACCGGATCAGGCGGCAGCGCCTTTGGCGTTGCGTGTGATGGCCGACAGGGTGCCGCGCGTGGTGATGACTTCTGGGTCCAGCATGATTTCAATCAGCGTGCCTTCAGCGCGACTCAGTGCCGCCAACAACTCGGCTTCAAACTCTGCGGTGCGGGTGATGCGGACACCGGCATAACCGTAAGCGCGAGCCAGTGCGGCAAAGTCCGGGTTCTTCAAGCGCGAACCGCTTTCATGCTCGGGATACTCGCGCTCTTGGTGCATACGAATGGTGCCAAACATGCCGTTGTTGAGCAAGACGATGATGGTTTTGGCGCCGTGCTGCACGGCGGTCGCTAACTCTTGACCATTCATCAAAAAGTCACCATCACCGGCGATGGTAAATACCACCCGCCCCGTTGTGATGGCCGCAGCAATACCCGCAGGCACACCATAGCCCATGGCTCCCACGGTGGGAGCGAGCTGGGTTTTGTGACCTTTAACGAGGCCATGGTGCTTGAAGAAACGATGGACCCAACTGGCAAAGTTGCCGGCACCATTGGTGAGCACCGCATCTTCAGGCAAATGCTTTTGCAGCAGTCCTACGATCGCCGGCATGTCAACATCACCGGGCAGCGCTTGGGGCACCAAGTTACCCAAGTAATCCGCATTAGCGGAAGCGGTCCAAGCCTCCCACGCCACCGAGACGGGCGCTGTCAAGACTTCCAGCGACCGGGCGGCAGCATTCATCGTGGCGTTGATGGCCAAGTCAGCCTGAAAGACGCGATTGAGTTCCTCAGCACTGGCATGAATGTGCACCAGCTTTTGCTTCGGTTTGGGCGCTTCGAGCAAGGTGTAATTACCCGTCGTCATCTCGCCCAAACGAGGGCCAATGGCAATGATCAAGTCACACTCTTTGATGCGTGTCGCTAGCTTCGGATTGAGACCAATACCGACATCGCCGGCGTAGAGCGGATGGTGGTTGTCAAAGGTGTCTTGAAACCGAAACGCATTGCCCACCGGCAGCTGCCAATTTTCGGCAAAACGTTGCAGGGCTTGCGCGGCTTGCGGCGTCCAACCACCGCCACCCGCAATCACCAAGGGCCGCTTGGAGGCCAGCAGCATTTCGCGCAGCGTCCGCAGAGCGCCCGGGTCACTCCAAGCCTGCACCGCCTCGACCCGAGGCAAGGGTTGAGCGGCGGTCATTTCGGTCAGCATGTCTTCCGGCAAGACCAACACCACGGGGCCGGGCCGACCATTCATGGCGGTGGCAAAAGCGCGGGCGATGTATTCGGGAATGCGATTGGCGTCGTCAATGCGCTCGACGCGCTTGGCAAAACCTTTGGTGCTGGGCCCGAAGAAGCTGGCGTAATCAACCTCCTGGAAGGCTTCGCGGTCACGGCAGTCACTGGCCACGTCTCCCACCAGCAGCACCATCGGCGTGGAGTCCTGAAAGGCCGTGTGCACGCCAATGGATGCGTTGGTCGCGCCAGGGCCGCGGGTGACCATGCAGACGCCTGGCCGTCCGGTGAGCTTGCCATGGGCTTCGGCCATAAAGGCGGCGCCGCCCTCTTGCCGACAAATCACGAAGTTAATCTGGCCCTGACGCGCATGCAGGCCATCAAGCACAGCAAGGTAACTTTCGCCTGGAACGCCAAAGGCATGGGTCACGCCCTGAGCAATCAGGCAATCAACGAGAAGGTGGCCGGCAAGTTGTTTAGTCATGCCGATATTGTGCCGCGGCTGATGTCAAAAACTGAACCGTTGTGAAACCTGCCTGACAGTTAAGTCGCTAGTTGATTCGGTGCCGTCGCTGTGCGCCGCACACGCCCAACGCTGAAGGCACTGACGATCAAGACGCCTTGCACCAGCGCCAAGCAGAGCAGCACGCCGCGGAAGTTGCCATGATCCATCAGCACACCAAAGAAAAGCGGTGACAGAGCTTGCCCAATGTCCAGCCCCGAATACACCACGCCATAAACCCGGCCCGTGGCGTTTTCAGGGGTTGAGCGTTTGACCAACAAGTCACGCGACGGCGCTGCCAAGCCGGAGGAAAAACCCATCAAAGCAAATAGCACCGGGACCACAATCGGTGAACCAAAACTGCCGAAGGCCAAGGTCACAGAAATCAGGGCGGCAGAACCAAAACCCAAGCCGACGATGCGCTCACAGCGTGCTGGATTGGACGCCAAAAAACCGCCCGTCAACATACCGCAGGCATTGCCCAGCATGTAAACCGTCAGGCACATGGCGACCAAAGCTAAGGGGACGTCGTGCAGGCGACGCGCCGCCTCAGGCGCAAAGGCCTGGATCGCTCCCAACCCAAGGGCGTTGACAAAAAAGAAGGTAAAGCACATCCAGACGGCCGGAATTTTCAAAAAGTCCAAGCTGCCCTCGGCCCCTGCAACGTCTTTCACAGGCTGAACAACAGGTAACGCCAGCTTGCGCCGATTCAAGACCAGCACGGCCAGCACGCTAAAGGCTAACAAGGCGGCAACCAACAGCGCCGTCCGCCACGAATACGCCAGCGTCAAGCTCACCAACAACACCGGTGCAAGTGCCCAACCCAGGCTTCCCGTGATGCCATGAACACTGTAGGCATGACCCAGCCGGGACGGACTCACCTTGCGGTTGATGAGGGTGTAGTCGACCGGATGAAACACCCCGTTGCCGACGCCGGCCACCACCGCAAAGCCGGCCAGCATCCAGTAGCTTGTGCTGATTGAATAGCCCAATGCAGCGATGCCCAGCAGGCTCAGACCCGCAAAAAGAATGGGACGCGGGCCAAAACGATCGACCACGAATCCGGAACCCGTCTGAACCACACAGGACACGACGAAAAAAATCGTCATCAAGAATCCAAGCTCGGTGTAACTGACGTTGAATTCGTCTTTTAACCAGGGAAACAGTGGCGCCAACAGCAACTGACTGAAATGGCTGATCATGTGGGCCAGGCCAACCAGCCCGATCACGCCGACGTCGCGATTGAATGGGGCGGTGTTTTGCAGGGTGCTCGTTGTGCTCATGACGCTATCGTAATATGGGTTGAATTTTTGAATGAAAAAAACTTTGACGAGGCACTAAGTGGGTCTATCAATACGGTCAGCGACAGCAGTCTTGTTGGGGCTGATGGCTGGAATGGCCAACGCACAAAACAAGAGTCCGACTGTTGAGCCACAGGCTCTTCTGCAAGCCTTCAACAACGTACGTGCACGAGGCTGCAGTGGCATCCCTGCGGCAACAGTCCCGCTACAGGTCGACCAGAGACTGTCAGCGGCTGCCACACGCACAGCGGCGGGAACTGAACTGGTCGATGCGCTGAAAGCCGTGGGCTACCGGTCACCTCGCACAACGTTGATAGCCCTCAGTGGCTACATCGATGCGCCAGCCATCGCACAGGGCGCCGCGCGCTACTCCTGTCAGACGGTGATGGATGATGATTACAAACAGATGGGGTTTTATGCCCAAGGACCGCGGGTCTGGATAGTTTTGGCCGCGCCGTTTTTACCCCCACGGTCCACTGACAAAGATCAGATTGAAGCCCGTGTGCTGTTTTTGGTGAACGAGGCACGCAGCCAAGCGCGCATGTGTGGCAACGAGTCCATGGCAGCCGCTCAATCGGTGCGTCTCAATGGCAAACTCCGATCGGCATCGGCTGCACATGCCGAGGACATGGCGCGTTACAGCTACTTCAGCCACACCGGTCGCGACGGTTATCACGTCTCAGAACGCGCCAACAAAACCGGCTACGCGTGGCGCGCCATTGGCGAGAACATCGCCTCAGGCCAATTGAATGCAGACTTGGCCGTGCAGGGCTGGCTGAAAAGCCCCTCACATTGCACCAACCTGATGATGCCCAACTACACAGAGATGGGGCTGGCCTTTGCCGTCAACCCGCAAAGCGATGGTGGCGTGTACTGGGTGCAAGTATTTGGACTCCCCAAATAAGCCGAGACCTGATGCTGAATGGCGTCACCACTGACACACGCGCAGGCTAATTTTTGCTACCTTGCGATGAGTCAACTTCGGGCCATCCATGGAATACAAGGATTACTACAAGATCATGGGCGTTGAGCGCAGCGCCACGTCAGACGAGCTGAAAAAAGCCCATCGAAAACTGGCGCGTAAATACCACCCTGACGTCAGTCAGGAGAAGGATGCTGAAGCGCGCTTCAAAGACGTGTCGGAAGCCTATGAAGTCTTGCGCGACCCAGAGAAGCGGGCTGCGTATGACCAGTTGGGTGCGCATTGGCAAGCAGGACAGGATTTCCGGCCGCCGCCCGACTGGAACGCAGGCGCAGAACACGCTGGGCGTGGATTTGATGGGGGTTTTAAAACAGAAGGGCCGAGCCGGGGTGCAGACTTCAGCGACTTTTTTGAATCGCTCTTCAGCCAAGGTTTCGCCGCGCCACCCGGTAGCACGTCGGGTGCACGCAGTCATGGCCGCAGCCGTCGTCAAGCCTTCCGTGCCAAGGGCGAAGACCACCACGCCAAAATCCTGATTGACCTCGAAGACGTTTACACAGGCGCGGCCAAAACACTCAGTCTGCGGGTACCGCAGTTAGACGCCGAGGGGCGGAGTATTGAGCCAACTCACCAGATCACTTTTGACGTGCCCAAAGGCATTCGCGCTGGTCAACACATCCGGCTCGCCGGCCAGGGAGCACCGGGCGCAGGGGGTGGGCCGGCAGGTGATTTATATTTGGAAGTGGCATTCCGGACGCGGGCGACTGGCAGCCCCAACTACCGCGTCGACAAACATGATGTTTACCTAGACCTGCCCATCTCGCCTTGGGAAGCGGCACTTGGCGCCGAGGTGGAGGCGCCCACGCCCAGCGGCGCCGTTGAGGTCAAAATCCCACCGGCATCCGGCTCGGGTCGCAAGCTGCGGCTGAAGGGACGCGGCATTCCGGGCAGCACACCCGGTGACTTTTATTTTGTGTTGCAGCTGGTGACGCCCCCCGTCCACACCGACAGCGACAAGTCGTTTTACGCAGACATGGCGGGGCAGTTCAAATCATTCAGGCCGAGAAACCAGAGCCAAAGCTGAACACACCAGGATCACGGATCGGGTCGACGTCGACCGGGATTGTGCTCTTGGGCGGAAAGCGTCCTTCAAGCAGCAGCTTGCTCAGCGGGTTTTCAATCCGCTGCTGAATGGCGCGCTTCAGAGGCCGTGCGCCAAACACCGGATCGAAACCCACCTTGGCCAACTCTGCAATCGCGGCTTCCGAAACATCCATCGTCAAGTCCATCTTCTGCAAACGTTCCATCAGCACCTTCAGCTGAATGCGGGCAATCGACTCGATGTTTTTGGCGTCGAGGGCGTGGAAAACCACGGTCTCGTCGATGCGGTTCAAAAACTCAGGCCGAAAGTAGTTCTTCAACTCGTCGGTCACGGCGTCCTTGATGTCCTCATACGCTTGGCCAACCATCGACTGAATGATGGGCGAGCCAATGTTGCTGGTCATCACGATCACCGTGTTTTTGAAGTCCACGGTGCGGCCTTGGCCGTCGGTCAAACGGCCGTCGTCGAGCACTTGTAGCAAGACGTTGAAAACATCCGGATGGGCTTTTTCAACCTCGTCGAGTAACAACACGCTGTAGGGCTTACGGCGCACGGCTTCTGTCAGGTAGCCGCCCTCTTCATAACCCACATAGCCGGGTGGCGCGCCGATCAGTCGAGCAACCGAATGCTTCTCCATGAACTCGCTCATGTCGACGCGAATCAGGTGGTCTTCGCTGTCAAATAAGAAACCAGCCAGCGCCTTGCACAACTCAGTCTTACCCACACCGGTAGGGCCGAGGAAAAGGAAAGAGCCCGTCGGACGGTTCGGGTCACTCAGACCAGAGCGTGAACGGCGGATGGCGTTGGCGACAGCGCCGATGGCTTCATTCTGGCCGACCACGCGCTCATGCAACTTGCCTTCCATTTGCAGCAATTTGTCGCGCTCACCCTGCAGCATTTTGGACACAGGAATGCCCGTGGCGCGGCTCACCACTTCAGCGATTTCTTCGGCACCCACTTGCGTGCGCAACAGCCGCGGGGCATTGGTTGCGCCTTTTAGCGCTTCGTGATCTTTCGCGGCTTTGAGGCGCTTTTCAAGTTCAGGCAGCTTGCCGTATTGCAGCTCAGCGACTTTGTTGAAGTCCCCTTTTCGCTTGAGCTCTTCAATTTGAAAACGTGTCCGCTCAATCTCTTCCATGACGTCTTTGGAACCCAAGGCTTGGGCCTTTTCAGCCTGCCAGATTTCGTCAAAGTCGGAGATTTCCTTTTGCAGCTTGACGATTTCTTCTTCGATCAAGCTGAAGCGCTTTTGCGAAGACTCGTCTTTTTCGCGGCGCACGGCTTCACGCTCGATTTGCAGCTGAATCAGCCGGCGGTCCAGCTTGTCCATGACCTCCGGCTTGGAGTCCATCTCGATCTTGATCTTGGCCGCAGCTTCGTCGATCAGGTCAATCGCTTTGTCGGGCAAAAAGCGGTCTGTGATGTAACGGTGGCTGAGCTCGGCGGCAGCGACGATGGCCGGGTCGGTGATCTGCACGCCGTGGTGGACTTCGTACTTTTCCTGCAAACCGCGCAAGATAGCAATCGTCGCTTCTACCGTCGGTTCACCGACCAAAATCTTTTGGAAGCGACGCTCCAAAGCAGCGTCTTTTTCAATGTATTTGCGGTATTCGTCGAGCGTGGTGGCACCGACGCAATGCAACTCGCCACGCGCCAAGGCGGGCTTGAGCATGTTGCCGGCGTCCATCGCGCCCTCGCCTTTGCCGGCCCCCACCATGGTGTGCAACTCGTCAATGAAAACGATGGTCTGGCCTTCGTCTTTGGCAAGTTCTTTCAGCACGGTTTTCAGGCGTTCTTCAAACTCGCCGCGAAACTTGGCACCAGCCAAAAGCGCAGCCATGTCGAGTGACAGCACACGCTTGCCTTTGAGCGAGTCCGGCACTTCACCGGCGACGATGCGCTGCGCCAAACCCTCCACAATCGCGGTCTTGCCGACGCCCGGTTCACCGATCAGCACCGGGTTGTTTTTGGTCCGGCGCTGCAGGACTTGAATGGCCCGGCGGATTTCGTCGTCGCGGCCAATCACCGGGTCAAGCTTGCCCATGCGGGCGCGCTCGGTCAGGTCCATGGTGTATTTTTTCAAGGCTTCGCGTTGGCCTTCGGCCTCCGGGTTGTTGACGGTTTGACCGCCACGCACAGCTTCAATCGCGGCTTCCAGCGACTTGCGGGTCATGCCATTGCCTTGCGCGACCTTGCCAGCGTCACTCTTGCTGTCAGTCAGCGCCAGCAGGAAAAGCTCGCCCGCAATGAATTGATCGCCACGTTTAATGGCTTCTTTCTCAGTGGCTTGCAACAACTTGCCGAGCTCTGCACTGATCTGGATCTGCTCTTGACCTTGCACTTGCGGCAATTTCTTGACCGCCGCGTCGGTGGCTGTCTGCAGCGCCGACATATTGACGCCCGCGCGTTGCAGCAAGGCGCGAGGCCCTTCTTCTTGGCGCAGCATTGCTGAAAGCAAGTGCAGCGGTTCAATGTAGCCGTGGTCGTTGCCCAAAGCCAACGACTGGGCGTCGCTCAACGCTTCTTGAAACTTGGTGGTTAGTTTGTCTTGTCGCATGCTGACTCCGAAAAATTAGTACATCTAGATGTGGGGGCTTTCCAAATTTTTCAATAGCGCGCGCGCAGGAACGTAACAGTCGTCCACAAATGCTGAGCTTGACCCTAAAATAAACCCATGAATATCCATCAGGTCAGCGTTAGCTACAGCCATGAGCAAGACCGCTTTTTGGTACGCATCAACACCCGTAGCGATGAAGAGGTTCGGTTTTGGTTCACACGCCGCTTGACTTTGGCGCTACTGCCGCTGCTTGAAAAAGCATCGACCGAACAAATCGCGCGCCAATCCAGTCCACCGAACTTGGCGGCACCGTTTGATGAGCAGCGCCAGCAATTGCTCAAGAACTTTCAGCAGGAAGCCGCCAGTTATAAAAGTGACTTCCAAACCCCGTACCGCGAAACAATCACGTCACTTCCACTGGGCCCAGAACCGCTGCTGGTCACTGAAATCAAACTGACGCCACTGGCGGCTGCTGAGCTTGAGATCCATATGGTCGAAAAGCTCGCCGACAAAACGCGCACTTTGAACATCAAGTTAGACGCTCAACTCACGCGTGGTTTGGTGTCCTTGCTGAACCAAGCCCTGACCAACTCGCAATGGCTGGAAACCGAGATCGGCGTGGCGGTCAACATCAACGCCAACAAAGCGGCTCCCGACAATGAATCGAAAGCGCTCTCGTTTGACGCAGAAAAGCCCCGCTACCTGAACTAAGGCTTCAGCGGTTCAAGCGCGAATCCGGCAACCTGTTTGTAGTGTTCTGAAATCGCCCTCAACTCTTCTTGACTGATGAGATCGTCGATGTTCGAAAAGGGTTTACCGCCACTGAGTTCGTCGGCTTTCATGATGATGAAGTCCGGCGGTGTTGCGCGGTTGGTGAGCACAATTTTGGCGGTGGGCGCAAGACGCAAGTCTTCGTAGCTTTTCAATGCGGCCTGAGAGTCGCTTGTTTTAGACAGCTCATCAGCCAGCGTGCGGGCATCAATCAGGGCTTGCGCTGATCCGTTCGAACCGCGCGGGTACATCGGGTGTGCAGCATCGCCCATGAAGGTGATGCGGCCAAAAGTCCATTGCGACACAGGATCTTTGTCGACCATCGGGTACTCGAGAATTTGCTCAGCATTGGCAATCAATGCCGGCACATCGAGCCAGTCAAATTTCCAATCCTTGAAGATGTCCATAAAGTCTGAAGCCTTGCCGGACTGGTTCCAATCGTTCATGACAGCAGCGTCGCGCTGAATCTCGGCCATCCAGTTGATGAGCTGATTGCCGTCAGCGTCGATGTTGTCGACGATCGGGTAAATCACCATCTTGCCGGTCTCGATAGAGCCGACACGCATGTAGCTCTTGCCCGTCAAAATGGGCTTGTGTTTGGTCACGCCACGCCACGTGTTGATGCCCGAAAAAGCCATTTTCTCGTCTGGGTAAAACTGCTTGCGAATGGCCGAGTTGATGCCGTCACAGGCCACCACCACGTCTGCCCGAACTGATGCTCGCGCAGCGCCTGTGGCAGGATCAATGAAATGAACAGTCGCGCCGGTTTCGTCTTGGTCAACGCCTACGCAACGGTGACCCGTGTGGATGTGCTCAGCGCCAATTTGGGCCACTGTTTCGTCAAACAAAATCCGGTGTAATTTTCCGCGGTGAATACCGACCTCTGGCACGGCATAACCAGCATGCCGGCCGCGTGGTTCACTGTAGATGTACTGACCATAGCGGTTGAAAAAGACACTCTCGAGGTTTTCAATCCCTGCCGCCTCGAGCTTGTCCTGCACACCCAGTGCTGCCAGTTCCCGCATGCCATGGGGCAAGAGCGTGATGCCGACCCCGAGTTCCTTGATTTCTGGAACCGACTCATAGATCTCGCAGCTGAGCCCCTTGCGCTTGAGGCCCAGCGCCAGTGCGAGGCCGGCGATGCCGCCACCCACAATGGCGATGTTGATATTTTTTGAATCGCTGCTGATTGAAGATGTGTCCACTGTGTGCTCCGGTTGAGATCGTTAGCATACACACAATTCAATCTTTTTAGCAGATCACCTCAAAATATCAAAGACTCAGTCAGCCGTGATCGCGTTGCGCTTGATGACAGCTCCCCAACGAGCATAGTCCTGCTTGACTGTTGTGGTGAGTTCCGCCGTCGTGGAGGATTCAGCATCCAGCCCGGCCTTGGCCAACACGGAACGCACATCCGGCAATTTCATGATGGCGGCTATCTCAGTGTTCAAGCGATTAATGACAGAGACAGGCGTGCGGTTAGGGGCAAAAAAGGCATACCACATGTCGACGTTCACCTCTTTGACACCCAGCTCCTGAAAGGTTGCCACATTGGGCGCCACCGCATTACGGGTGGGGCCGCCAACGGCCAGCGGCACCAGTTTCCCACTGCTGACAAAGCCCTGCGCCACATGAATGGGCAAAAAGCCAACCATCAACTCGCCACCGAGTAAATCAGCCACATAACCGGCTGTCCCTTTGTAAGGGACGTGCAGCATGCTGAGTTGGGTCTTGCTTTTGAGCAGTTCCATGGCCATATGGTGCGGCGTACCTATGCCTGGAGAACCGAAGGTCACGTCACCGGGCTTGGCTTTCGCCATGGCGATGAACTCTTGAAGTGACTTAATGCCGGTCTTGGGATTGGCGACCAGCATCAATGTACCGAAGGCCGCCATAGAGACCGAAGAAAAGTCATTGACGGGATCGAACGGCACGTTCTTGTAGAGCTGAGAAGCCATCAGCATGGTGTTGGCGCCCATCAGCAAGGTGTAGCCATCAGGCGTTGCCTTGGCCACATTGTCTGCGCCAATGTTGCCGCTGGCACCGGGGGTGTTTTGCACAATCACGGGTTGACCAAGGCGCTCGCTGAGCTTGGGTGACACCGTACGGGCAATGGTGTCCATGCCTGTGCCTGGCGTGAAAGGAACGACAATTTTGATGGTCTGGCCTGGCCAAGTCTGAGCTTGGGCACTGACTTGGCCGAAGCCCAGCAGCGCAATAGACAAGCCACCTACAAGGAAACGAAAATTTTGAGTCATCATGGTATTCAACGGATTTTAAAAACGGTTTCGGCATTCGTCTGAAAGAACATTTTCTTGTCTTCCGCGCTCATGGTCATGTTGTCCAGTGCAATGACCTCATCAACCTGGTGTTGATACGGGTAATCCATGGCGTACAGGACGCGGTCAACACCCACCACTTGCTGTGCAAACTTGATGGCCGGCTCCCATGCCACGCCGCTGTTGGTGATGTAGAAGTTTTCGCGCAGATAGTCGCTGGGCTTTTTCTTGATCGGCTTCATGCTGTCGTAACGCTGCGACGCCACGGTCGCGCGGTGCATGTAGTCAAGGCGGTACATCCAGTACGGCAGCGCCTCGCCCATGTGCCCAATGATCATCTTGAGTTTCGGGAAATGGTCAAACACGCCGGCGGTGATGATGCGCATGGCATGCAGACCGGTCTCCACACCAAAGCCATAAATGGCGCCGTCAAGGCCACATTCTTGGAACGGCTGAAGCATGTTCTTCGGCAGCGAATTAGGGTGCAGGTAAATCGGCGTGTCGTGCGCTTCAGCGGCGGCAAAAATGTCCCAGAATTTAGGGTCAGACAAATACTCGCCCTGCGTGTGCGAGTTGATAACAACAGAGTGAATGCCCAGTTTGTTAACACCGCGTTCAATCTCTTTGGCTGCTGCTTGAGGGTCTTGAGGGGCCACCGTCAGCATGCCGACGAAGCGCGTCGGGTGCCGGCGGATGGCGTCGGCCAGATAATCGTTGGCGACTTGGGCATACGCCACCGCGTCGGCCTTTTCCATCACCTGCACGCCTGGCGAGGTGAGCGCGAGAACCTGCTTGTCAATGCCGCATTCGTCCATGTGCTGAATGCGCAACTGGTCCATGTCGGTCAGGCAGCGAATGATGTGTTGAGCCCGTGCGCTGGGGCTGCTCATGTAAAAACCCATCAAGCCCCTAAAGCCAGGATCTGCATCCCCGTTCTCAAGGATTTTCTTGTAGATGTCGAGCATTTCTGGTGGGGCAAATGCTTCTTCAGTGGCGATGCGCTGGTAGGCGTTAGATTTTGGATGCATGGTTTTTTTCTCCGGTAAGTTCATGAAAGTGTGATGATTGAGCGATGGGTTGATGTCGTGATGAGGTCGAATTAATTGGCTTTGATGTTGTTGTCAATGGCCAGTTGTTTCCAGACCGCAATTTCTGAAGCGATGATTTTTGAGAACTCTTCGGGCGTGCTGCTGGTGGGAACAACCGACATCGCGCTGAAGCGTTTTTTGACGTCGGGCATCTCCATCACGCGGGCGATTTCTTCCTGCAAGCGCTTGATGACAGGTGCCGGCGTGCCAGCTGGTGCCAGCAGGCCGCTCCAGAAGGAGACTTTCAAATCAACACCCAGTTCGTTGAGTGTGGGGATGTTGGGCAAGTCCTTGAGTCGTTCACCCGACGTGACTGCCAAGGCCTTGACGCGGCCGCCCTGCAAGCCGACAGATGCGGCGCCGGCATCCACCAGCGTCATGCTGACGTCACCAGAAATCAGCGCCGTGATGGCGTCGTTGCTGCCTTTGTAGGGAATGTGCGCGAAGCGCGCACCTGTCTTCGTCTTGAACAACTCAGTCACCAATTGAAATGACGAAGAGCTGGCGCTGTAGTTGGATTTTTCCGGGTTTTGTTTGGACTGGGCCACCAATTCCTGCACGGATTTAGCGGGGTTCTCGGCTTGGGTCAGCAACAGCAAAGGAAAGGTCCCCAGCAGTGAGACCGGTGCAAACTCCTGCGGGGTATAGGGCAATTTTGCGTAGAGCGCGTAATTGAAAACATTGGGCCCACTGGCGCCCATCAGCAGGGTGTAGCCGTCGGGTTTGGCTTTGGCCACATAGGCCGCCCCCACGATCGAGGCCACGCCGGCACGGTTTTCAACCACCACCGGCTGCCCCAAGCCAATGGCCAGCTTTGCAGCCACAATGCGGGCCAATACATCGCTGCTGCCCCCGGCCGAAAAGCCGACCACGATGGTCACCGGCTTGAGCGGGTAATCGGCCGCTTGCGCACGCAAAGGGATGCTGAATACGCCCAAAACCCCGACGACAAGCGCCGACGACAAGACACCCTGAAACAAGCGCTGTGTAGCCACGAAAGCCAAGGAATGTAGACGCCGATGCATGCGATCTCCTGCGAATAAAAGGGCCTGCAAATCAGTTGGCCTTGATGTTGTTGTCAATCGCGAGTTGCCGCCACACCGGAATTTCAGACGCGATAACTTTGGAAAACTCTTCAGACGTATTGCTCATCGGAATCACGGACATGCCGATCATTCTTTTCTGCACGTCCGGCATGGCGACAACTTTGGCAACCCCAGCTTCGAGCGTCTTGATGATGTCTGCGGGTGTGCCAGAAGGTGCCAGTAAGCCAATCCAAAGTGACGCCTTCAGGTCAACGCCAAGCTCGGTCAGTGTTGGGACATTGGGATATTCCTTCATTCGTGTGGCCGACGTGACGGCCAACGCTTTGACGCGGCCGCTCTGCATGCCGATGAAAGCGGGTCCAGCATCGGCCAGTGTCATGGTCACGTCGCCGGCCATGACCGCGGTGACCGAATCGTTGGCGCCCTTGTAGGGAATGTGCGTGAATTTGGCACCGGTCTTTTTATTGAACAACTCGGTGATCAACTGAAACGAAGCGGAACTGGCGCCGTAGTTGGCCTTGTCCGGATTTTGCTGTGACTGGCTGACCAGTTCTTGCACGGACTTGGCCGGGTTTTTAATGTTCACGAGCAACACCAATGGCGAGTCGCTGACGAAAGAAATAGGCGTGAAGTCCTGCGGGGTGTAGGGCAGCTTGGCGTAGATCGCATGGTTGAAAATCATCGGACCGGGCGCGCCCATCATCAGCGTGTAACCATCGGCTTTGGCCTTGGCGACGTAGGCGCTGGCCACAATAGCCCCCACGCTGGGGCGATTTTCAACCATCACCGGCTGCCCCAGCACGGCGGGTAGTTTTTCCGACAGGATGCGGGCCATGACGTCGACACCACCACCAGCGGAATAACCCACCACGATGGTGACGGGTTTGCTTGGATAGTCGGCCGCAGTGGCGACGAGTGGCGCGCATGACAGCGCTGCCGCCACAAAATAGGTCAGTTGAAAGTATTGTTTGATCAGCATTTTTGTCTCCTGTTTAAAACCGCTTGTGTCAGACGCTCTTGGTGGCGCTTGGTCCTTCACTTCGAACGAATCTCAGCTTATTGCAGCCCGATCTGCACGTTCAGTACCGCGGCCTGTCCGACAGCCACCGCTTTAAGGCAACGAGCGATGGCTGCTTCGAGTTCGTCAGGCTCACGGACACATTCACCATAGGCACCAAATGCTTCGGCCACTTTTTCGAAGTGTCTGTCAGTGCCCTGTAGCCGCGCTTGGAACTCATCGGCATCTGCCGCAGCACCAGTCGGGTAAACGCGCAAAACGGCTTCTTTCACAGCTTGCCAGCCACCGTTGTCAAGGATCACCGTGAAAATCGGCAAGTTGTAGCGTTGTGCGGTGGCGTAAACCGAGGTCGGTGTTGAGAAGTGAAACCCGCCATCGCCCACAATCTGCAGCACCCGCACCTTGGGATTTGCAAGCTGCGCACCAAGCGCCATGCCACCACTGAAACCCAAACCGCCGCCGGCACCGCACAGCAAGGTCAAGGGCTGGCTGCGTGGAATCTGGTTGAGCACGGCAAAGGTATTGCGAATGGCTTCGTTGATGACGATGTCTTCTGGCGCCATCGCCGCACCCAGTGCAGCGCACACATAGGCGGCTGAAATGGCACCGGACTGACCGCGGTCTGCAGCCGCGCGCGCAATGCCCGCCTTGCGCTCACTGCTGGCGGCCGTCCAACTGTCGATGCGCTGGGAGACTTTTTGATGAAAGGCTGCATCGGCTTTTTGACGAACAATTTTGGCCACCTGCCGCAGCACGGCGCCACAGTCGGCCTGAACCCGCATGTCCGTGGCGAAGCCCCACATTGGGAAATCTTTTTTGATGGTGTCCACGTCGACGTGGGTCCAGCGTGTGGCGCTGTTGGGCTGCACAAACTTGGGCAACCATGGCACATCCACGTCTAACAACAATCCGACGTCAGCAACTGCAACCGCCTTGGCCGGGTCGAAGCCACCGAAGCAAGGAGATGCACGGTTGATACTCATGTAGCTCGGGCTGAACTCAAACACCTGAATGCCGCACAGTAATGCGAGATCTTCCAGCGCCGCAACAGCATCCGCCTTGCGGCCGAGGTAAGAAGTCACTGCCATCGGGCTGGTGGCTGACAACAGTTGCGCAGCAATAGCCTGCGCGCGCTCGTCGTCGATGCCGCCAGCTTGAACCGCGCCATAACGCTCCCCGCTATAGGCGTGGACTTTGTCATTCGCCACGGTCTCAGCGAGTACCTCACGCGGCAAGGTCAGATAAACCGGGCCCTGTGGATCACTTTGCATCACGGAGTGACCCCGCCGCAAGACTTCTTTGGCAATCACGCCGCTGGACAAGGAGTAATCCCATTTGACATAGGGTCGCACCAGGCTGGCCATGTCGAAAGGGTCCTGCACAAAATGGACATAGTTGTCGCGCGAACCTGGCAGTTCCCCGCGCAAGGTGTAGGGTGCTTTGCCGGCAATCAGCATCACCGGCAGGCGGCCACGAAACATGTTGTGCATGCCCATGGCCGCGTTGGCAGTCCCTGCGTCAACGTGCACCATGACGGCTTGACCACGACCCGTGGTGGCCGCGAAACCTGCGGCCATGTGAATCGCGACGTTTTCATGCGGGCACAGCAACATGGTCGGGTGCGGCCGACCTTGCTGATCCCAGCGGGCCAACTCTTCAATGATCGACACGTGATCGGTGCCCAGATTTGAGAAGACATAGTCAATGCCCAGCTCTGTCAGACCTTCAAGGAAATAATGCGCACCGCTGTGATGAGCGACTTGGCTGGGGGTTGGTTGTTGGCTCATAGGTTTGTCTTTACGTTATGTCTTGGCCGGCAAGGAAATCTTGCGGCGCTTGCTAAAACCGGTACATCAGCTTCACACGCTCGTACTCTACTGTCAATCCTAATTAACTTCGAATTGCATGACAATAGCCAATTTTTAAGATAAACCTTTTCTAGATCGCGATGAATCGTGGACACCCTCTCCAACCTCAAGGCCTTTGTCGCCACCGCGGACGCGGGTAGTTTTTCAGCTGCGGGGCGGCAACTGGGCCTCGTGCCATCGGTTATTTCTAAACGAATTGACCAGCTAGAGTGGCTCATTCGCGCGCCGCTATTCACGCGCACCACGCGCAAACTCACACTGACCGATGTCGGCGACCGCTACTTGCACACCGTGCGCCAAGTGATCGGGCAAGTAGACGATGCCTTAGCGGGCATGGCTCGCGCCAGCGGAGAACTGGAAGGTCACATCCGCGTGAAGTTACCATCCACGTTGGCGGTTTTGTACCTCAGCGACATCCTCAATGATTTTGTGAAAAGTCAGCCCAGAATCAGCATGGACATCGTTCTGGCGGACCGCTCGGTGAACCCCATTGAAGAAGGTTTTGACATTGCCATCGGCGCCCTGCCAGAGCTGTATGGACGGGTTCAGGACAAACCACTGCGTTTGATGAAGCGCTACCTGTGTGCAGCGCCAGCCTATCTGGAACGCATGGGCGCACCGCAACATCCCGGAGACTTGGTCGACCATGACTGCCTGGTGTTCACAACCTCCGGGGCACGTTGGGAGTTTCAGAGCCCACAAGGTCTGATGGGGATTGACGTGCGCGCCAAATTGCGCACCAACGATGGACTTGCGCTGTGCGAGGCGACCATCGCCGGTACCGGCATTGCCGTGTTGGCGGACTACATCGCGGAAGCTGCCCTGAATGCTGGCCAGTTGGTGGAGGTCATGCAACCCTATGCTGTTCCAGGGATCTGGCTGAAAGCACTGGTGCCCACCAACCGGCTGGAACTGCCTAGAGTGCGCATGCTGCTGGACTGGCTGGAAAAAAAACTCAAGCCCGCCACGCCATGGGACAAAATACGCCACCCACACCCACCTGATGCGCAGCAGAAGGATGCTCCCAACGCTCTTAACGCGCCTGATGCCGCCACATGACCCGATTCAACGACCTTTCTTTGCTTTACACCCGACCTGGTTTTCTACTGCGAAGGGCGCATCAAATTTCAGCGGCTGTTTTTGAAGACGAATGCCGCACCGTAGGCCTGACGCCAGCACAGTTCGGCGTGCTGACCGTTCTACACGCATCCCCAGGTCTAGACCAGTCCAGCCTTGCACGCGCGCTTGGCTTTGACAAAGTCACGGTGCTGCGCGTGCTGCGAGGCTTGGAAGATCGTGGGCTGGTGAAGCGATCACCCGCCCCGGACAGCCGGCGCAACTTGGCAGTTCAACTCACACTGGAAGGCGAAGTGCTCCTGAATAAAGCACAGAAACCTGCGGAGCGAGCTTATGAGCGGCTGATGGCGCCGCTGTCGACTGAGCAGCAGATGCAGCTGGTCGCTTTGCTGCAGCAAATGACAGAGGGCCTCGAAGAGCACGCCCGCGCGGCGTTTGTTCCGGCGGATCGACCCTGACGACCAGACCCATCCCGAATTGATCGGTACCTTTTAAAAGAGAAAACGTTTCAGGCTGGCTTGATATTTGTTTTTTTGACGACCTGCGACCACAACTCAGACTCCGCTTTAGTCAAGGCCAGCAGCTCTGACGATGTGCCTGTTTTCAGCAGCATGCCTTGCTTCGCAAAACTCTCCTTGACGACGGGTTCATTGAGCGACTCCGTCAAGGCTAGTCGATATTGCTCCGACAGAGCCGGTGGTAGTTTCGGCGCTCCCCAGACCGAATACCACGCATCGGCATGAAAATTCTTAGCCCCCTGCTCTTGAAGCGATGGGACATCAGAAAAACTCGGGTGCCGCTCACGCAGGGATCCGCCGATTATTTTCAAACGACCCGCATCACGCTGTGCAATGGCAATCTGAATCGGCAAGAACATGGCCGGGATCAATCCGCCCAGTAAGTCGTTGATCGCAGGCGCGGATCCTTTGTAAGCGACATGCTCAAGGTTCACGCCTACTGACTGCTTCAGCAACTCCATGAACAAGTGATGGTGCGTGCCATTACCCGGTGAGGCATAAAACAATCCTGGCTTGGAATTCGCCCACACCACAAACTCCTGCAGATTTTTGGCCGGTATGTCTTTATGCACGACCAGCACAAAAGAAGTCGATGCAATTTGGGTGATCGGCGTGAAACTGTTGATGACATCGAAGTCGATCATTTTGTAAAACAGTGGCAGCGTCACCGTTGTTGCCGGAACAATCAGCAACGTGCCAGGATCGGTTGACTTGGCCACATAGCTCATACCGATCATGCCCGATGCCCCGGCTTTGTTCTCGACCACATAGTCCAAGCCCAACTTGGTTTGCATGCTCGGCCCTATCGCGCGTGCGATGGTGTCCGGCGTTGTTCCCGGTGTGAGCGGTACCACCATGCGAATTAGCTTTTGCTGGGCTCTCGGTGCGGTCATCGAGAAAAGTCCTGCGGCCCCTGCCGCAGCCAATAAAGCTCTGCGTTGTAATGTCATGGATTGCCTCCCTTGTTATAAATCATGTGCTTGACTATCTTGTCAAGTTTCAAGTGGCTTACGCCAGCAGTTCGGCTTTTTCAGCCTCCAGCGTTTTCAACATTTTGCTGCGCACCAAATTCCAGAAACGGCCATAGTCCTGCCAGACAACATTGGCAGCCACCTCTTTGTCGTCCATGAAGGTGATGGGGCCCTGTGTTCGTCCTGCCAGCAGTTCTGCCTGGTATTGCATCCGCGCATTTTGTTCGAGATAAATACTACGCCCTACGGCCACCTGCAGGCTTTCACCGACAACGATCGCACCATGCCCCCGCATCAAGGCAGCGGGATGGCCGCCTAGTGTTCTGGCCAGAGCCGCACCTAGGTAGGTATCGCGAACCAACATATCGGAGCCCTCTTTCGCCTCGCGGATTTCCCAGTTGGGAACACCCTGACCGATGAACGCGGACATGTGAAAGATCGGTCGTAAGGCCGCACCCGTGCAGGAAAAAGGAATGACTGAAGGCGAGTGGTTATGCACCACGGCCATCACTTCGGGACGCGCCTTGTAAACCTCGCCATGAATGAAACGTTCGTTCACCGGGCTGCGACCTTGGGCGTCAATCGGTTCGCTGTCCATGCCGAATTCCATCATGTCGCCTTCGGTGACCAACTCAGGCGGGATGGAGCGTGCCATCCAAAATCGCTCCGGGTTGGTCGGCGAGCGAACGCTGACATGCCCGTAGGCGTCGATGATGCCGTGCTCGGCGAGGACTCGATAAGCGATGGTCAGATCTTGGAATAGATTCATGTTGCGTCTCCGTTTAGGTTGTAAGTTATTCAATCCGCGACCAGCTTACCGCGCGTCACCACCTGATCCCAAAGCTTGACCTCACTGCGCAGCAACGTGTCGAGCCTGTCTGGTTTTCCGCCTGCTGGATCCAGGCCTTGTTTGGCCATCGCCTCTTTGACATCGGGCAGCGTCAGAAGGTGACTTATTTCTGCATTCATACGGGCGATCAAAGCCGGTGGCGTGCCTGCCGGGGCGAACACGCCATACCAAGTTTCCACATTCATGCTGCTGTAGCCCAGTTCAATGAGTGTCGGCACTTGCGGGAACGTCGGTACCCGTTCACGACCCATGACAGCCAGCATCCGCATCTTGCCGCCTGCGGTCAGCACAGTAGCGGTTTGTACCGAAACCACCGTCGCTTGCACATGACCGGCCACCAGATCATTCAAGGCCCCGGCAGAACCCTTGTACGGCACGTGCAGCATGTTGGTGCCGGTTTCCTGCTTGAATAACTCCATCGCCAAATGCTGGATGCCACCTGCACCGGGAGATGCATAGTTGAACTTACCCGGCTGTTTTTTGAGCTCGTCAACAAACTCACGCACGTTGTTGGCTGGGAACTTGTTGTTAATGGCCAATGTCATCGCACTCGTTCCCAGCAAGGAAACCGGTGCGAAGCTCTTGACTGCATCGTAGGGAAGTTTGGGCATGAACGCACCGAGCGTACCGTGCGATGTTGCTGCGAACAAAAATGTATAGCCATCCGGTGCGGCCTTGGCAACGGCCTCAGTGCCAATCATGCCGCTGGCACCAGCCTTGTTGTCAACCACCACTGGAACGTTCCATCGCTGGGCTATTTTTTGACCTAATAGCCGGGCCAGCATGTCGCCGGTGGTTCCCGGCGTGTAAGGGACTACAAATTGAATCGGTCGAGAAGGGTAGTCTTGCGCCTGAACCATCGAAGGCACCAAGCATGCGCATGCCAAACTCAGGATTGCAAAAACATTCATATGGAGTGCCCGGTTGCGACAGCCACGACGAGTGCAGCATCATCCGGTGGTTCTTGTCCCCGCCAGACGATATGCATGTCAGGACGAAGAAGAATCAAGTCGAATCCATACAGCTCTCGGGCGATCTGATCGGGCAGGTGTAGCACCGTCAACGGTGCACCGGATGCATGGATAGCGCTCTCCAGTTCAGCCGTGTCAGCTTGCGTGCGGCCGAGCTTGAGCAAGGTGAAGCCGTTTACGGGCAATCGGTCCTGTAGCGCCGTACCGTCATCAAGCCAAACATGGGGCAGCCGTGCGCCAGGCCAGGTGCTGGGGACGTATTCACGGAACAAGTGCTCCGGTCCGCCTGGAATATCCATGATGATGGGTGAGTCAACATAACGGTAACCCATTTCAGCACCGACCATCTCATTGGTTTTACGCTGTTCAACATCAGCGACACCGGCAAGAATTTTTCGATTTTGAAGCCCGATCGGCGTGTTCTCGGAGATGTTGGAACGGTACATCGAGCGCCATTTACGACGTCCGATCGACGCATAGCGCGAAGCCCCGATATTGCGCTCACCCACTTGGCGACGCTCATGTTCGTACGAACCCAAAATTTTCGGCCCCCCCCACCCTTGCAGCGTGGCGGCCAGCTTCCAAGACAGGTCAAAAGCATCGCCAACACCCGTGTTCATACCGAGTCCGCCGGTGGGGATCACAAGATGTGCCGCGTCACCGGCAATGAACACACGCTTGTCACGGTAACGGTCGGCCAGCAGCAGATTTTGCTTCCACGGAGAGCAAGACAACATCTCATATTTAACGGGGAATCCGACTACTTTCTCAAACTGTGCTTTCATCTCTTCATCGGAGTTGACGACCGAATGCAACGTCCAGTGCTGAGTCGAGTCTTGCATGATGAGGAATGACGCCTTGTCATCAGCAACATGGTAGTGACGTCCCCGGCCAGGACCGTTGCCCACGGGGATTCGGTCAAACAATTCATCACAACGAAACAGCGCTTGGCGCAACTCCATCAGCGCACCTTCACCGCGCAGCTTGATACCGAGCTGTTTGCGAACGGGGCTGGCGCCACCGTCACATCCGACCACATAAGCGGCTCGGATAGTCTCTATGTTGTCGCCGGTCTTGACGGTCACAGTGACCCCCTCTTCATCTTGGGCGAATGACGTGAATTCGGTCCCGAAGCGCACTGTCACGGACGGCAGACTCTGCGCAATCGACTTCAACAGTGGCTCAATGGTGTATTGCGAGATCAACTGATAAGGCTCCAGCGGACTGCTGCCATCGTTGGTGGCACGGCCATCTGCCTTCGCCTCATCGACTGACGGGTAGCGCAGCCGCAGCAACGGCGGCTGATTCAGGCTGAGAACGACATAAACGTCCATCGGACAATCACCCCGCAGGCCCGCTTTGCGGATGGGATCTGCCAGACCGATGCGTCTGTACATCTCCATCGTGCGGGCATTCGCGCGTTCCATTTTTGGCAGGAACTGAGGTGCGTCCTTTTGTTCAATCAAGGTGCATTTGACACCGCGTTTGCCAAGATCGATGGCCAGCGTCAGGCCCACCGGGCCGGCACCAACGATGAGTACATCCGTCTGTTTCATTGTTTTTTATCCATTGCCAGATGGTCAGATGAGCACCGTGCTCAGTCTAGAAATTTAAAATTGAGGATATTTGCCGCATCAATCAAAAGATGAAGCCGGCTTGTTTGATAAACGACTGATGTGTTGATCATTCCCTGAATCGACTTCAAGCGTTAGTCGCTTGCAGACCCCAACGGGCTAAGGCGGTGTCGTCGCTTACACGCGCATCAACCCAGCGCGCTCCGCCAGACGTTTCTTCTTTTTTCCAAAATGGCGCTTGTGTCTTCAAGTAGTCCATGATGAATTCACAGGCCTGAAAACTCTCGCCACGATGCGCCGAGGTGACGGCGACCATGACGATTTGATCTAAAGGCTGCAGCAGCCCGACACGGTGAATGACCCGTGCCGCAAAAATATCGAAGCGCGCCATCGCCGTATCGATCATGGCCTCAATGGCTTTTTCGGTCATGCCAGGGTAGTGCTCAAGCTCCAGTGTGGCAACCTGATCACCCGCGTTGCGGTCACGCACCGTACCGACAAAACTACACACCGCACCAACACGTTTATCACTCTCGCGCAGCGCCTGAATTTCGGTAGAAAGATCGAAGTCTTCAGATTGAACGGATACGCGAGCCAGCATCTCAGCCTCCTGTGACCGGTGGGAAAAAGGCCACTTCGCAGCCTTCGCGCAAGGGGGCGGACTCGTCGCTCATCACTTGGTCAAGCGCCATGCGCACCGGTTTACCGCGGGCGAGTGCCTGCGCATGGGCCGGGCTGACCGCCAACAACTCGTTGCGCAAGTCGGCCAGTGTGGTGGCCGTGGTCTCGCGTTGCTCGGTGCCCTGCCCCAAAGCCTCACGGATAGACGCAAAATATTTGACGGTTATTTTCATGAGTTTGATTTAGTGGACTTCATGAGGCACGAATGACGACTCAAGACAACAAGGCCGAAAATGAAATGTAGCTGACAACATCGCCCGGCGCGATGGTTTGACCGGGCGGGTTGTCGACCAAGCCGTCACCCCAAACCGCTGAAGTGAGTACACCTGAACTTTGATTGTCAAAAAGAGCCAAACCGCCGCCAGCCAGTTGCCTCACGCGCAAAAATTCACGGCGCTTGTCGGCCTTGGGCCAGCTGAATTGCGCCACTGCCGTCATGGCTTGCGGTGCCAAGGCCGTCACACCCAAGAGCTTGAGCACAAACGGTCGCACCAACAACATGAAGGTCACAAAGCTCGACACCGGGTTGCCCGGCAAGCCAATGAAATGCGCGAACGGGTCAGCACTGGAGGATTGAATACGGCCGTAGGCAAACGGTTTGCCCGGTTTGATGGCAAGCTGCCAGAGCTTGAGTTCGCCCAACGTCTGCACCGCAGGTTTGATGTGGTCTTCTTCACCCACAGAGACTCCACCGCTGGTGAGAATCAGGTCGTGCTGCAGCGACGCCGCAGCGAGTGCCTGCACCGTCGCATCTAGCCGGTCTGGCACGATGCCGAGGTCGGTCACCTCGCAGCCTAAGCGCTTGAGCATGGCACGCAAGAAAAATCGGTTCGAGTTGTAGATGGCGCCCGGTGGCATGTCCGCTGGCGCGACAGTGCCTGGCATGACCAGTTCGTCACCGGTCGAAAAGAGGGCCACTCGGACTGGTCGTGTCACTTGCAGTTGGTCAAAACCAATGCTGGCGGCCAGACCCAAAGCCGCTGGCGACAGCCGTTGGCCGCGCGCTAAAACCACCGCGCCGCGCGCAACGTCTTCCCCTTGACGCCTGATCCATTGGCCAGCCTTGGGGACACTCAACAAGCGCACGCTGGCGGTGTCGGTCAAGGCTTCAGTCTCTTCCTGCATGACCACCGCGTCCGCGCCCGGCGGGATCGGTGCCCCGGTGAAAATACGCGCTGCGGCCAAGGGCTCAAGTGCATGGCCATGGCTGCCAGCCGGAATCCGCTGGGTCACTTGCAACACATGGGTTGCCTGCAAATCAGCGCTGCGCACGGCGTAGCCGTCCATCGAGCTGTTGTCGTGACCCGGCACGTCAAGGCTGGAGATCAGATCTTCAGCGAGTACGCGGCCATCGGCATCGAAAGTAGATACGGCCTCAAAGTACGCCAAGGGCAAAGCCATGGCCAACAACTCGGCCAGGGCTTCATCCAGTGGTCGCAGTGGCTGCCGAACTGGTGCGGAAGGTGTCGCAGGATTGAGCAAGCTCAGCCCCTTTCAAAATTGGTAGTTGTCAGCGTTGTAGTCGAAGCGGTGTTGATTTTCAACCAGGAACTCCGCAATGCTGTCCGGGTCGTTCAAATTCAGCACGGGCAGCAAGGTTGGCGCGGGCAGGCTCAGTGGTGCATCGGTGGCAATGGCCACAATAAAAGCGTCATCGGGGTAGCGTACCGGCAAGGGCTCGTAATCGGCCGTTGGCGCACGCCAAACCTCAATTTTCAGCAGGTCACTGCTTTTGTAACCTTCGACCAAGACCCAGTCGACGCCTGTGTAGAGCTCAGCAATCAGATGGTGGACGTTCAGCTCTGCAGGTTGCTCAAACTCACGCATGAGGGCTAAGCGCATATTTGATGCGGCGACCACTTCAAAGGCGCCGGCCTCACGGTGCCGCCAAGTGTCTTTGCCAGGCCGGTCAATGTCGAAGTTGTGGTGTGCGTGTTTGACGATGGAGACCCGCAGACCGCGTATTTTCAGCGCTGGAATCACCTGCTCAACAAGCGTCGTTTTGCCGGAACCAGAGTAACCGGCGAAGCCCACAACTTTCATGCTCAAAAGTCCGTCACTGCGAGCGTAGCGCGGCAGACCATCACCGCATACCGCCGAGATGCATGGCCGCGCTACGCTCACCACGACGGGAGCGGCTAAGTTCGCCATGAAGGATGAGTTTTGCCATTGCACGCATGATAAAAAGCCATCGGTTCATGAAAAAACTCGGGTTAATGCGCATGTTCAGCCACATAAGCCTTGATCATGGCCACATCTGCAGGCATCAGTTTGACGCGCTTGGGCAAGGCTTCGATACCGTCGAAACCAGGCGGACGCTCTGGCGGTCGACCCAGCGCTTCTTCGATCGTCGCGGCAAATTTAATCGGCAACGCGGTCTCTAACACCAGCATCGGCACACCGGGCGTGAGATGCTCACGCGCCACTTTGACGCCGTCGGCCGTGTGCGTGTCAACGACGGTGGCAAAGCGCTGAAAAGTATCGCGAATAGTCTGCAGACGGTCTGCATGCGTGCTCTTGCCGCTGACAAATCCGTAGCGCGTAGCGGTCTGCTGAAAAGCCGGATGGGCGCTCAAATCAAAAAAACCTTTGTCACTGAGTTGGCGAGCAAACAAGTCTGCCGTCTGCGCCGCATCACGGCCCAGCAAGTCGAAAACAAAGCGCTCGAAGTTCGAGGCTTTGGAAATATCCATCGACGGGCTGGAGGTTTCGTGCGTGTCCGCACCGATGCGCACGCGGTAGATGCCGGTGCGGAAGAACTCGTCCAGCACATCGTTTTCGTTGGTGGCCACCACCAACTGGTGCACCGGCAAACCCATCATGCGGGCCACGTGGCCAGCGCAGACATTGCCAAAATTACCGGAGGGAACGGTGAAACTGGCTTTGCCGCCAGTCGCAGATTCGGGCAATTGGAAATAGCCTGCGAAGTAATAAACCACCTGCGCCAACAGCCGCGCCCAATTGATCGAGTTGACGGTGCCGATTTTGTATTGGCGCTTGAAGGCCAAGTCGTTGGAGACCGCCTTGACGATGTCTTGACAGTCATCGAAGACGCCATCGATCGCGATGTTGTGGATGTTCTCATCCAACAGGCTGAACATTTGCGCTTGCTGAAACGGACTCATGCGGCCGTTTGGGGATGTCATGAAAACGCGCACGCCTTTTTTGCCGCGCATGGCGTATTCAGCAGCGCTGCCGGTGTCTCCACTGGTGGCGCCCAAAATATTGAGCTCTTCGTTGCGGCGCGGTAACTCGTATTCAAACAGGTTGCCCAACAACTGCATGGCCATGTCTTTGAAGGCCAGCGTCGGGCCATTCGACAAGGCTTGCAGATAAAAGCCGGC